>NZ_JBYIVZ010000003.1:0-326606 GCF_057710365.1 Streptomyces sp. bgisy027 | reverse complement strand
CTTTTTCAGGGTGCCCCGAAGCCCACCTTGCGCGGAGCCGGCTCGCCGAGCTCCACATAGGCGAGGCGGTCGGCCGGGACGAGGACCTTGCGGCCGTGCTCATCCACGAGGCTGAGCAGCTGCGTCTTCCCGGCCAGCGCCTCGGACACCGCCCGCTCGACCTCTTCGGCACTCTGACCGCTCTCCAGAACGATCTCGCGGGGCGCGTGCTGCACGCCGATCTTGACCTCCACGGCTATGTCCCTCCGACGGTCAGTGAAGTGCGCGACCTTCCGCGCCGTACCCAGCACACATTAGCCCGGTGAGGGGACGTAGACGCTCCGACCAAGAACGCCAACAGCGAACAGGAGGCGGGAACAAACGTGCCCGGGGGGCGGGCGTGCGTCAGTGGTGCTCGATGCCGTGCAGCGGGAAGCCCGCGATGCCGCGCCATGCGAGGGACGTCAGCAGCTGCACCGCCTGGTCGCGCGGGACGCTGCGGTCGCTGTGCAGCCAGGAGCGGGCCACGACCTGCGCGAGGCCGCCGAGGCCGGAGGCCAGCAGCATCGACTCGGCGCGCGAGAGACCGGTGTCCTCGGCGATGACATCGCAGATCGCTTCGGCGCACTCGTTCGTGACCTTGTCGACGCGCTCGCGCACGGCGGGCTCGTTGGTCAGGTCCGACTCGAAGACCAGACGGAAGGCGCCGCCGTCGTCCTCGACGTACGCGAAGTACGCGTCCATGGTCGCCCGCACGCGCTGCTTGTTGTCGGTCGTCGACGCGAGGGCGTTGCGAACGGCCTGGATCAGGGACTCGCAGTGCTGGTCCAGCAGTGCGAGATAGAGGTCGAGTTTGCCCGGGAAGTGCTGGTAGAGCACCGGCTTGCTGACGCCGGCGCGCTCGGCGATGTCGTCCATCGCGGCGGCGTGGTAGCCCTGCGCGACGAAGACCTCCTGGGCGGCGCCCAACAGCTGGTTCCGTCGGGCACGGCGCGGCAGGCGCGTGCCCCGCGGGCGTGCCGCCTCTGTCTGCTCGATGGCTGTCACGCCGCCTCCCAATGTCGTCCACATGCGGTGTGCGCCGCGCCGCCATCGTACTTTTCGGTAACCCTGGTGTGCGCGGTGCGAGCGCAGAATTTCACGGACCGGACGGTGGCGAAAGTCGCGCACAAAGTTTGAAACCCGGGCAGAGCGGGCAACAATCGGCCTCTCTCCTGCTCAGCGGCACTCTCACGGCTGGTCGTTCGGTGTCACCCGCGGTCGTTCTCTGTCGTCGGTGATCGGCTCCCTGTCACCGGTGATCGGCTCCCTGTCACCGGTAGTCGTCCTCGTCGATGGAGACGACCCGCGCCTGCTCGATCAGATCGGCCTCGTTCGCCCGGTCCCGGTCCGCGCCGGTCAGTGTGTCGTCGCGGTCGCTCCGGACGTCGGCGTGCTGCTCGGCGGCGTCGGCCGAGGGGGCCTCGACGTCGAACTCCTCGGACTCGTCGGTGTCCTCGTCCACGAACGTGTCGGGGTCGGTCGGATCGACGGCCATGGCGGGCTCCCTTCCTAGAACGTCCCCGGGGGGACGGCGTCCCTGGGTGAAGCAGGGGTCCACATCCGGGTGCCCTGCGTACGAGCCTAGGAGACACCGGTTTCGGGCGCCATGCGATCCGCGCGGGGATCTGCGCCGGGGGCAGCCGGTTTCCCGCTCCTGTGAATGCCATGTACGTGACGACTTGTGACGGCGAACACATGAACCACTGCGTGATCGTCTCGTAACATTGCCGCATGTCTTCGACCGAGCTCCCGTCCGCGCCGGCCGCAAGCGTGCTCCCCAAGGTGGCGACCGTCCGGGTCGCGGAGGGCGAGCGGCTGCGATCGGTCGGACTGCCTGGGATCACGCTGACGGTGCGGTCGAGACCGCCCGCGCGCGAGGGGCTGGCGCCCGCGCTCTACGTCCACGGACTCGGCGGTTCCTCCCAGAACTGGTCGGCGCTGATGCGGCAGCTCGACGGCGAGGTCGACTGCGAGGCCGTCGACCTGCCGGGCTTCGGCGACTCACCACCACCCGACGACGGCGACTACTCGATCACCGCGCACGCACGCGCGGTGATCCGCTATCTGGACGCCTCCGACCGCGGCCCCGTGCACCTCTTCGGGAACTCGCTCGGGGGCGCCGTCACCACCCGCGTGGCCGCGGTGCGTCCCGACCTCGTCCGCACCCTCACCCTCGTGTCGCCCGCGCTGCCGGAGCTCCGCGTCCAGCGCACCGCCGTACCGACCGCCCTGCTCTCGGTGCCCGGAGTGACCGCGCTCTTCAGCCGCCTGACCCGGGGATGGACGGCGGAGCAGCGGGTCCGCGGCGTGATGCACCTCTGCTACGGCGACCCCGGGCGAGCCACTCCGGAAGGATTCCGCAACGCGGTCGAGGAGATGGAGCGCCGTCTGCAGCTGCCGTACTTCTGGGACGCGATGACGCGTTCCGCGCGCGGACTGGTCAACGCCTACACGCTCGGCGGCCAGCACGCGCTGTGGCGCCAGGCCGAGCGGGTGCTGGCGCCGACGCTGCTCATCTACGGCGGCAGGGACCAGCTCGTCGGCCACCGCATGAGCCGCAAGGCCGTGCACAGCTTCCGTGACTCCCGCCTGCTGACCCTGCCGGACGCCGGGCACGTGGCGATGATGGAGTACCCGGAGGTCGTCGCCCGGGCGTTTTGCGGACTCCTGGAGGAGACGGGGCAGGCGCAGGCCGTGAACCCGCGCGAGCGGGCCGCCGTCGCCGGTGACGGCGAGGCCACGACCGAGAACGCGGGAGGCTGAGGCGCGACGTGGGACGCCACAGCCGCCGTGGGTCGGGCGCGAAACGCGACGCCGCGGACACCACCGCACGACAGGGCTCCCGGGGAGCACAGCCGGACCCGGGCGCGGCCCGGCGCGGCCCGTCCGTACCCGGCGCGGGTCCCGGCGCAAGTCCCGGCGCCGGGCCCGGGGCGGGGCCCGGGAGGGTTCCCGGGCCCCGCCCCGGACCGGCTCCCGGACGACAGGGGATGCCGATGCCGGCGTACGGCGGACAGGGCTTCCCCGACGGTACGCCCGCCCATGGTTTCCCGAGACTCCCGGACGGCACGCCCGCGCATGGTTTCCCGGGGCTGCCGGACGGGACCCCGGCCCAGGGTTTCCGGGGGCTGCCTGACGGTACGCCCGCGCGTGGCGTCCCGGGGCTGCCGGACGGTACCCCGGCCCAGGGTTTCCCGGGGCTGCCCGACGGTACGCCCGCGCACGGCTTCCCCAGGCTCCCCGACGGGACCCCGGCCCAGGGTGTGCCGCGGTTCCCCGGCCGTACGCCCGCTCAGGGCATCCCTCGGTTCGCGGACGGCACGCCCGCCCACGGCGTCCCCCAGGCCCGCGGCAGCCACCCCGAGCAGCGTGAACCCGGCGGTGGCTGGGGCGAGTTGAGGGGCCGTACCGGAGTCACGTACGGCACTCCGGGGGCGGTCGGCGCACCGCCCGCGACCGGCGTACCCCTCCCGCGCCCCCGGCGGGCGCCCCGCTCCGAAGGGCCCCGGCAGGACTACGTCGACGCCTTCGGTGAGGACGTCGACGTCTTCGCGCCCCGGACGGCCGAAACCGCGCACGCCTTCGACGCGTACGCCGCCGTCACCGACTGGGACACCCGGAGCGGTGCCGATGTCGACGACGACGCTCCGCCGACCGGCGAGCCCGCCTCGGCACAGGGCGGCAAGGGGCGGACCTTCACCGGTGTAGCCGCAGCCGCCGTCGTCACCGTGCTGGCGGTCGTCGTCGCCGGGCAGGTCACGAAGGGGCGGGACGACGGCGGCACGCAGTCGCAGTCCGCCACCGACCAGGCGCGCGACGCCCGGGACTCCGCCTCGCGCGGGGACGGGCGGCCGACGCAGTCCGGCTCCGAGGCCGTGGCGCCGCTGACGTACGGCCAGAAGATGGCCGTGACCTACCCGCTCGACGCGACCCTCAGGGGCCCGGGGAAGTTCGACGCGATACAGGGAGTCGCCAAGGCGCCGGGCACGGGGCAGAAGTTCACCTATCGCGTGGACGTCGAGAAGGGGCTCGGGCTGGACGGCGAACTGTTCGCCGAGGCCGTGCAGAAGACCCTCAACGACGACCGGAGCTGGGCCCACAACGGCGCCCGCACCTTCGAGCGCATCTACACCGGCAAGCCCGACTTCGTGATCACGCTGGCCAGCCCCGGCACCACCGCCGACTGGTGCGCCAAGTCAGGACTCGACACCACCGAGGACAACGTCTCGTGCGACTCGGCCTCCACCGAGCGCATCATGATCAATGCCTACCGGTGGGCGCAGGGCTCGAAGACGTACGGTGACGCCCGCATCCTCGAGTACCGGCAGATGCTGATCAACCACGAGGTCGGCCACCGGCTCGGCTTCGGTCACGTCACCTGCGACAAGGACGGCGAGCTGGCGCCGGTCATGCAGCAGCAGACCAAGTTCCTCGACCACGACGGGATCCACTGCCGGGTCAATGCCTGGGCGTACCCCGGGAGTTGACGGGTGCCTCGGACGTCACATTGGTATGTGCAGCGAGATCATCCATGTTTCTGCTTTCTGCGCATGTCGTCCCGTCACGCCTCCACTTGCGCAGCCATCGAGTAGGCGCTCATCGGTGTGACCGCTCTTTCCGTGGCCGACATTCACTGTCACTGACGCTGGCCCCTGGGGTTCGCGTCGCGCTCTCTCTCCCTCCCGTGCTCACGTGACCTTTTCGTCCCGTGCTGCGATCACGGGTGCCTGGTGGCCTGGTGGCCTGACGCCCCGACGCCCTGCCGGCCCGACGGCCCGACGCCCTGCCGGCCCGACGGCCCGACGCCCTGCCGGCCCGACGGCCCGACGCCGGGGCAGACGTCTCGTCTTCGTCGCCCACGACCTCGCCGTCGTGCGCCAGGCCGGCGACCGGGTCGCGGTGATGCGGCGCGGGCGGATCGTCGAAGAGGGCCCCGCCGACGAGGTCTACGGCAATCCGCAGGACCCGTGCGCCAAGCAGCTCCTGGCCGCCGTACCGGCACTCGATCCGCGGATCGCGGCGCAGCGGCGTGGCGCGCGACGGGGAGTTGGCCGCGGTGTGACCGTTCGGACCGCTGCGACCGCTCCGACCGCTGCGACCCTTCGGGCGGTTCAGACGGCTCGGGCGGTTCGGGCGGTTCGGGTGTGACGATCCGTGCGCATTTGATCTTCTAGCGCGACGGAACGCGACCCGCACGGGAAAGTTACGACCGTTCACCCCTTTTGGTGGCGCGATGGACAACCGTCCGTCGCGCCACCGCCTTGTCCGCATACGTTCGTCCCGCTGCGAGCCGTCACGGGAACGGCGGCTCCCCTTATGGGAGATCGGGGGTGTACTCGTGCGCATCGGACTGATTGCGGAGGGCGGCTATCCCTATGCGAGCGGTGACGCCAGACTCTGGTGCGACCGGCTCGTGCGCGGGCTCGACCGGCACGAGTTCGACATCTACGCGCTCAGCCGCAGCGAGCGCCAGGAGGACGAGGGCTGGGTCCCGCTGCCGGCCCAGGTCAGCCGGGTGCGCACCGCGCCGATGTGGTCCGCTGAGGACGACGGAGTGGTGTACGGCCGTCGGGCGCGCCGCCGGTTCGCCGCGCACTACGGCGAGTTGGCGGCCGTGCTCTGCGCCGGGGGCGGCGCGGACGCCGGTGATGCCTCCGAGGACGCGTCGACCACTGAGGCGGACCGTTTCGGCAGCGCGCTGTACGGCCTCGCCGAACTCGCCCGCGACGAGGGCGGCCTCGTGGGAGCGCTCCGCTCCGAGGCGGCCGTACGCGCCCTGGAGCGCGTCTGCCGGTCCCGGGGTGCCCTGCGGACGGCGCGCGAGGCGCGTGTGCCCGATCTGCTGGCCGTCGCCGCGCATCTGGAACGCGCCCTGCGCCCCCTCTCGCTCGACTGGTACGAGGACGACGGCCTGGGCGCCGTCGACCTGTGCCACGCCACCTCCGGCGGCTCCGCGGCCCTGCCCGCCCTGCTCGCGCACCACTTCTGCGGCGTCCCGCTGCTGCTGACCGAGTACGGCGTCCGGCTCCGCACGCACTACCTGGCCGCCCCCGACTCCTCGCCGGCCGTGCGCTCGCTGCTCGCCGCATTCCACGGCGGACTCGCCGCCGAGACCTACGCGCGGGCCGCCCTCGTCACGCCGGGCAACGGTCACGCCCGCCGCTGGCAGGAGCGGTGCGGTGCCGACCGCGCCAAGCTCCGCACGGTGTACCCGGGCATGGACGCCGGCCGCTTCGCCGAGGTCGGCGAGAGCGCGGCGTGCGCGGACCCGGACTCGCTGGTCTGGGTCGGCCGGGTCGAACCCGCCAAGGACCTGGTGTCGTTGCTGCACGCCTTCGCCGAGGTGCGCAAGGAGGAGCCGAAGACCCGGCTGCGGATCGTCGGCTCCCCGGCCGGCCCCGAGGGCGCCGCCTACCTCGGCCACTGCCGGGCGCTGGCCGCGCAGCTCTTCCCCGACGAGGCGGAGGGCCCGCACCGGGTCGGCGACAACCCCGTCTCCTTCGAGGAGATCGGGGCCCCGGACATCCCGAACCTGGCCGGCGCGTACGCCTCCGGCGCGGTGGCCGTCCTGTCCAGCGTCGTCGAGGGCTTCCCGATTGGCCTGGTCGAGGCCATGTTCTGCGGTCGCGCGACGGTGTCCACGGACGTCGGCGCGGTGGTCGAGGTCATCGGCGGCACCGGGCTCGTCGTACCGCCGCGCAATCCGCGGGCGCTCGCGGAGGCGTGCGTGGCGTTGTTGCGGGATCCCGAGCGCCGTGAACGCCTGGGCGCAGCCGCACGCGCGCGTGCGCTCGAACTGTTCACCGTCGAGCAGAACGTCGCGGCATTTAACAGCATTTACCTGGAGATCGTCTCGCGGACACCGGTCCGCCGCGTCGTCCTCGACGACACGGGCGAACCCCTGCCCTTCGCCGTCCCGGCCGAGGCCCACGTCCCCGGCCGCTGGACCGAACGCCCCGCACGCCCGACGCCCCGCAACGTCCCACCCCGCCCTCCGGGCACGCCCGTACGCGCCACGGCCATGCCTGCGCCGGAGGGGGCGCGATGAGCGGGCGGGGGGAGGGGTGGCGCGTGGCGGACGGGGCTGGTGGTGCCGGGGATGTGATGAGCGGTCTCGGCGGTGATGCCGGGGGCGTGGTGAGTGGTCTTGGCGGTGCCGGGGGCGTGGTGAGTGGTCTCGGTGATGCCGGAGCCGTGGTGAGTAGTCCGGGTGAGCGCGGGCGCGCGGCCAGCGGCCTGGGTGGCGGTGACCGCCTCTCGAGTGGCCCGGGTGGGCTCGACCGGCCCGCCGCTCCGACCAGTCCCGGGGCCTGGGACGAGCGTTCGGAGGAGTGGCTCGGGGCGGGGACGGACGTACGGCATGACGTGGCGACCGGCGCTTCCCCCGCAACGTCCGTAGAGGAAACGGCGGTCGCTGCCCGCCCCAACCGCAGAGGCGGTGCCGACCCGGTCAAGGCCCTGATGCACCGCCACCGCGAGCTGTGCGAACGTGCGGTGGACTCCCTGGATATCGCCGCCGGCCTCGAAGCCCACGGCGTCACCGACCGCACGGCCGCCCGCTTCCTGCACCGGGACGTCTTCTCCTTGGCGGAGGAGATGTACGCCCGGACGTCGCACGACGCGGAACGTTCCCAGGGCGCGCAGCCCCTCACCACCCCCCGCGCACGAGCTGACTGGACGGTCCTCACCCTCCTCCCCGGCGCCCTCTGCGCAGCGGCCGTGACCGCCATCCACCTCACCCAGGGCCAGAACCGCCTGATCGCGGCCTCGGTGGGAGTCCTCGCCGTGGTGCTCGCCCTGCGCGCGGCCGTCGCCCGAGGCCCCCTGGCCGGCGAGCACGCCGCCGGCCCCACGGCCACTCGGACCTGCTGGCTCCTCGGCTACGCCCTCCTCGGCGACGGACTCCTCCAGGCAGCCGTCGCAGGCGGCCCCGACCACCTCCCCGCCGGTACGCCAGACGGCCCCTGGCCCCTCGCCGTCGCCCCTGTCCTGGCCCTCGCCCTCTCGTGCGCACCGGCGGCCTGGTGCGCTCACCTCCTCGCCGTGCGGGCCCGCCACAAACTCTCGGCCAGCCGTGCCCTGAAGGACTTCGCCACCTCGGCAAAGCCCCTGCTCCTGGCCACACTCGCCCTCTACCTCGGCGCCCTGACTGCTCTGCTCGCGCTGACAGCCACGGCTCTCGACGAGCCCGCCGCCTACGCCCAGACCCTCACGCTGGGCGCCCTCCTGTTCCTGTCCCGCCTGCTGACCACCCACGGCTTCACCCACGCCCCCGCCCTGGTCCTCACCGCGGCGGCCTCGGCCGAGGCGACCGCCCTGGCGACCGTCTTCGCCGCCCGCCTTCCCGGCTGCGACTGGCTGGGAACCCCCGTACAGACGCTCTTCGACGTTTGGGGCCCGGCCGCCATCCCCACGATGGCCTGCGGGGCAGGAGCACTGACACTTCTGGTGCACGCGATGCGCACCCTGACCAGGGCGTCCGCGCACACGAGGGCGGACGACGCATGCTGACCCCCCACCGCCCTATGACGACCCGCCGCACCCGTGTACGGCGGGAAGCCGAAACGCCGGGGAGTGTCCCCCCACGGCGGCCCGCCCCCGCACCGCCGCACGTCCGGCGGCCCCGATCCGCCATGGGCCCCGGCTCGTCCACCCTCGGCGCGGCCCGATCCGCCATGGGCCCCGGCTCGTCCACCCTCGGCGCGGCCCGATCCGCCATGGGCCCCGGCTCGTCCACCCTCGGCGCGGCCCGATCCGCCATGGGCCCCGGCTCGTCCATCCCCGGCGCGGCCCGACCCGCTACCGGCCCCGGCACGGACGCCCCCGGCGCGGCCCGACCCGCTCGGCGCGTTCGGCGGCCCCGAGGCGGTATCGGACCGAACTCGGACACTCCTGGCGCAGCTCGACCCACCACCGGACCGAGTACGAACACCACCGGCGCGGCCCCAATCGCCCGGCACCCCCGCAGGCCACGACACGCATACCCCCACCGATCCGCGCGTGTCACCGCCGGCACAGCCCCCCACGGAACCGCTGTAACCCTCCTGCCCGAAGTCCTCGAAGGAGACCCCCAAATGATCACCTCCCGATCCGACCTCCCCTCGGCCCCGGGAGCCGCGCGATGAGAGTTCTGCTGATCGGAGCCAACGGCTATCTGGGCCGCTTCGTGGCCGACCGCCTCCTCGCCGACCCCGCGGTTCAACTCACCGCGCTGGGCCGCGGCGACGACGCCGACGTCCGTTTCGACCTCGCGTCCGGCAGCCCCGGCGCCCTCACCCGCTTCCTTGACGCGGTCCACCCCGGCGTCGTCATCAACTGCGCCGGTGCCACGAGGGGCGGTGCCCGCGAGCTCACCCGCCACAACACCGTCGCCGTCGCCACCGTCTGCGAGGCCCTGCGCCGCAGCGGCTGCGGCGCCCGCCTCGTCCAGATCGGCTGCGGCGCCGAGTACGGCCCGAGCCAGCCCGGCTCCTCCACGGCCGAGGACGCCGTCCCCCGCCCCGGCGGCCCGTACGGCGTCAGCAAACTCGCCGCCACCGAACTGGTCCTGGGCTCCGGCCTGGACGCCGTCGTCCTGCGCGTCTTCTCACCCGCGGGCCCCGGCACCCCCGCCGGTTCCCCCCTCGGCCGCCTCGCCGAGGCCATGCGCCGCGCGATGCAGTCGGGCGACGGCGAGCTCAAACTCACCGGCCTCGGCGCCCAACGCGACTTCGTCGACGTCCGCGACGTGGCCCGCGCCGTGCACGCCGCCTCGCTCTCCGCCGCGCAGGGCGTCATCAACATCGGCTCCGGCCGTGCCGTCCGGCTGCGCGACGCCGCCGCGATCCTCGCCCGCGTGGCCGGCTACGGCGGTGCCCTCCACGAACTCGACGGCCCGCCCGGCCCGTTGCGTCCGACCATCGGCCACCCGCGGTCCGACCCGGACCATGCGACCCATGCGGCCCACGCGTCCGCGCACAGCGCACACGCGGTCCACTCGACGCACGCGGCCCACGCCGCCCCCGTCGCCTACCCGGACGGCTGCGGCAGCTGGCAGCAGGCCGACGTACGCACCGCACGCGACCGGCTCGGCTGGCGCCCCCGGATCAACCTCGAAGAGTCCCTGGGCGACATCTGGATGGAGGCGGCATGCCGTATCTGACCCGCATGAAACGGACCACGCCGAGCACCGGTCTGCGTACCGGTCTCGGCGTGCCGGGCTATGCCCACCCCCTCCTCGCCCCCACCGAATGGACCGAACTCGCCCGCCCCGGCACCCCCTTGGACTGGGTCGTCCTCAACGTCGCCGACGGCCCCGGCGCCCGCCCCGACCCGCACTGCCTCGAAGCCGCCGGCCGGCTCCGCAACGCGGGGATCCGTGTCCTCGGCAACCTCGACACCGCCCACCTCGACCGGATCCACCTCGGCACCACCCACGGCGCCCGCGTCTTCGGCGAAGTGATCTCCAAGGCGCACCGCTACCTGGACTGGTACCGCGTCGACGGCTTCCTGCTGGACCGCTGCCCGACCGACGGCACCGCACTGCCCGAGGTCCTGCGCACCATCACCACCCTGCGCGCGCTGCGTGACAAGGCCCACATAGTCCTGGGTCACGGCACCCACCCCCACCCCGGCTACGCCGAGTGCGCCGACCAGCTCGTCACCTTCTCCGGCCCGTGGCGCGACTACCGCTGGTCGCAGGTCGCGGAGTGGACGGCGGACTATCCCCCCGACCATTTCTGCCATTTCGTCCACGGAGTGCCCCTCGGCCACCTCGACGAGGCACTGCGCATCGCACGCTGGCAGGGGGCGGCGACGATCTGGTTCACCGACCACACGGACCGCGGCGGGCGCACCGACCCCTGGGAGACCATGCCCGGCTACTGGGACGAAATCGTCTCGCGGATCGGAACAGGTGTCTCGGAATGAAAAAGGCCATGGCACTGTTACCAGGAGAACAATCGTAGTGATCGACCGACCAACGGAGTCCCCGTGTCGCTGCCACCCCTGGTCGAGCCGGCCCCCGAGCTCACCGTAGACGAGGTTCGCAGGTACTCCCGCCACCTGATCATCCCCGATGTCGGGATGGACGGGCAGAAGCGGCTCAAGAACGCCAAGGTGCTCTGTGTGGGCGCCGGCGGTCTGGGCTCGCCGGCGCTGATGTACCTGGCCGCCGCGGGCGTCGGCACGCTCGGCATCGTGGAGTTCGACGAGGTCGACGAGTCGAACCTCCAGCGCCAGATCATCCACAGCCAGTCCGACATCGGCCGCTCCAAGGCCGAGTCCGCCCGCGACAGCGTCAAGGGCATCAACCCGTACGTGAACGTGATCCTCCACGAAGAGCGGCTCGAAGCCGACAACGTGATGGACATCTTCAGCCAGTACGACCTGATCGTCGACGGCACGGACAACTTCGCGACCCGTTACCTGGTCAACGACGCCTGCGTGCTGCTGAACAAGCCGTACGTATGGGGCTCGATCTACCGCTTCGACGGCCAGGCCTCGGTCTTCTGGTCCGAGCACGGCCCCTGCTACCGCTGCCTGTACCCGGAGCCCCCGCCGCCGGGCATGGTCCCCTCCTGCGCCGAGGGCGGCGTGCTGGGCGTGCTGTGCGCGTCCATCGGCTCCATCCAGGTCAACGAGGCCATCAAGCTGCTCGCGGGCATCGGTGAGCCGCTGGTCGGCCGCCTGATGATCTACGACGCCCTGGAGATGCAGTACCGCCAGGTCAAGGTCCGCAAGGACCCGAACTGCGCCGTCTGCGGCGAGAACCCGACCGTCACCGAGCTCATCGACTACGAGGCCTTCTGCGGCGTCGTCTCCGAGGAGGCCCAGGAGGCCGCCGCCGGCTCGACGATCACTCCGAAGCAGCTCAAGGAGTGGATCGACGACGGCGAGAACATCGACATCATCGACGTCCGCGAGATCAACGAGTACGAGATCGTCTCGATCCCCGGCGCCCGACTGATCCCGAAGAACGAGTTCCTCATGGGCACCGCCCTGGAGAGCCTCCCGCAGGACAAGAAGATCGTCTTGCACTGCAAGACGGGTGTCCGCAGTGCGGAAGTCCTCGCGGTCCTGAAGTCCGCGGGCTTCGCCGACGCCGTCCACGTGGGCGGCGGCGTGATCGGCTGGGTCAACCAGATCGAGCCGGACAAGCCGGTCTACTGAGCGGACGGCCTCGCTCATAGGGCGAGCCCTGCTCCAGCGGCGGGGGCTTCGCGCACCATGGGTGCTCGAAGCCCCCGCCGTCGTCATGAGCAGACCTTGCCGTCCTTCGGCACCGTCCCCTGGAGCAGATACGCGTTCACCGTCGAGTCGACGCAGTTGCTGCCCTTGCCGTACGCGGAGTGGCCCTCGCCCTTCCAGGTGAGCGTCACACCGACGCCCTCGCCGAGTTCGTCGGCCATCCTGCGGGTGCCCTCGTAGGGCGTCGCCGGGTCGCCCGTGTTGCCGACCAGCAGGATCGGAGCCGCACCCGGGGCGCTGACCTCCGGGGTGTCGTACTGCCCGGCCACCGGCCAGTCGTGGCACCAGCCGCCCGTGTCCCAGCCGAGCATGGGACCGAACACCGGCGAGACCTTCTCGAACCGAGGCAGCAGCTTCTTCGTCTCCTCGAGCGTCGGCCGCTGCTTGTCGTCCAGGCACGATATGACCCGTTGCGAGTGGGTCCCCGTGCCGTAGTGCCCCGACGCGTCGCGGTCGTTGTAGTCGTCGCCGAGCGCCAGCAGTTCCGAGCCGTCGCCCCGCTCGGCCGCCTTCAGGGCGCTGGTCAGGGTCGGCCAGCTCGCCTCGCTGTACAGCGGCCTGATGATGCCGGTGAGTGCGAGCGACTCCGTGAGCTTGCGGTCGGAGGACGTCGGCATCGGGTCGGCGTCGATCCGCTTCAGCAGGTCCACGATCTTCTGGGTGCCGGCCTCGGCGCCCTGGCCGGTGGACTTCAGGTAGTTGTTCAGCGCGCGCTGGAAGCCCCTGGCCTGGTTCTCGGTGTGCCCCTCCGAGTCCGCACTGGGGTCGACGACGGCGTCCAGGATCATCCGCCCGACGGTGGAGGGGAACAAGTGGGCGTAGACGCCGCCCAGTTCGGTGCCGTAGGAGATGCCGAAGTAGTGCATCTTCCTGTCGCCGAGGACCTGACGGATCAGGTCCATGTCGCGGGCGGTGTCGGTGGTCGACACATGTGCCATCAGCTGCCCCTCGGCCTTCTGACAGCCCTTGCCGAAGGCGGCGGCGTCCTGGAAGTAAGCGGTCTCCTCGGCCGGGGTGTCCGGTGTGATGTCCACCGATTCGGAGGCCTGGATCTCCTTGTCGCTGCGGCAGCGCACGCCCTCGCTGGCGCCGACCCCGCGCGGGTCGAAGCTCACCAGGTCGTACCGCTCGCCCAGTTCGGAGGCGTTGGTGGCGTACCACGGCATCGTGGAGATCCCCGAGCTGCCGGGGCCGCCGAAGTTGAACAGGAGCGAACCGATGCGGTCGTCGCCCGTGGCCTTGGTGCGGATCAGCGCGAGGTCGATCATCCTGCCCTCCGGCTTCGCCCAGTCCAGCGGTGTTTTGAGCGTCGCGCACCGCCACTCGTCGCCGGGCGCGGGGGAGTCCCCGGTCGCCTTGCAGTCGCCCCAGTCGAGCTTCTGTGAGGTCAGGGAGGACGGCAACGCGGTTGCGGACGAGCCGGTGGAGGGCGCCGATGCATCCGCGTCGCTCGTCCTGTCACCGGTCTGCGCGCCGTCGGACGAGCTGCCGCTGCACCCCGTCGCCAAGAGCGCGGAGGCGGCTGCCACGGCCGCCCACCGTACGAAACGCGTCATGTCGCTTCCCCCCTCGCAGGCCGTCCGCGTTGTGCCGCGGATGGCGGTCAGGCCATAGTAGGCGGATCACGATCTGGCCGTCGCAGCCTGTGGATAACTCTTTGACCTGCGGATTCGTGAGAGTTGCGGCTCGCCGTCGTCCGGGTTGGGGCTTGCTGTCGTACAGGTCGGGGCTCGGCGGGCCGGTCTCAGGAACACACCGTGCCGGCCTTCGGGACCCTCCCGTCCAGCAGATAGCCGTTCACCGCGTCCTGCACGCACTTGTTCTTGCTGTCGTAGGCGCCGTGTCCCTGCCCCCGGTACGTCAGCTCGACACCGACGCCCTTGCCGAGGGCCTGGGCCATCTTCTGCGCGCCCTCGTAGGGCGTTGCCGGGTCGCCCGTGTTGCCCACGACGAGGATAGGCGCCGAACCGGGCGCGCTGACGTCGGGATGCTCGGCTGCGCCTTCCACAGCCCAGTCGGTGCAGCTGAGCATGGACCAGGCGAGGGAGTCGCCGAACAGGTTCGAGGCGGACCGGAACTCTGGCAGCTTCCTCTCCACGTACTCGGGGGTGTACCGGGGTTTGTCGTCGGCGCAGTTGATCGAGATGTTGGCGGCGGTGATGTTGCTGTACTCGCCGTTGTCGCTGCGCCCGTTCAGCGAGTCGGACAGCAGCATCAGGGTCATGCCGTTGCCGTCGTACGCCTCCTCGAGCCCCTGGGTGAGATAGGGCCAGAAGTCCTTCGAGTACAGCGCCTGCAGGATGCCGTTGGTCGCGGCGGACTGGGTCAGCTGGCGCGGGAAGATCCCCTCGATCGGCTCGCTGTCGAGGTCCTTCAGCAGCTTCGCGATGCGGTCCTTCACATCCTGGGCGGTGTCCCCGATCGGGCAGTCCTCGACCTGGGAGGTGCAGTCCGCGGCGAAGTTGTCGAGCGCGAGCTGGAATCCCTCGGCCTGTCCGAGCGACCCCTGCTCGGCGTTCTGCGTCGGGTCGACCACCGCGTCGAAGACCGCGCGGCCCACCTTCTCGGGGAACAGGTGGGCGTAGACGCCGCCGAGTTCGGTGCCGTAGGAGATGCCGAAGTAGTGCAGTTTGTCGTCGCCGAGGACCTGGCGCATCAGGTCCATGTCGCGCGCCGCGTCGGTGGTGGCCACGTGCGGCAGCATCTCCCCGGAGTTCTTCTCGCAGGCCGCGTTGAAATTCTTGGTGCTGTCCACCAGTTCGGTCCGCTCGGCGGCGTTGTCCGGTGTGGCGTCCTGCTGGAAGTAGGCGTCGAGCTGCTGGTCGTCCTCGCACAGCACCGGCGCGCTGCGGCCGACCCCGCGCGGGTCGAAGCTCACCAGGTCGTAGCGGGTGCGCAGCTTCTCGTACAGGTCGCCGAAGGCGGGCAGCGTGGTGACTCCGGAGCCGCCGGGGCCGCCGAAGTTGAAGATCAGCGAGCCGATGCGCCGGTTCTCCGCGCCGCTGGCCTTCACCCGGATCAGGTCGATGCCGATCGTGTCGCCCTCGGGCTCGTCCCAGTCGCGGGGCGCCTTCATCGTGGCGCACTCCCAGGTGCCGTCGCCCGGCAGCGGGGACGGGCTGCCTCCGCCGCCCTGTGCCTGGTCGGGGGCCGGGCAGGCCTTCCAGTTCAGCTCCTGAGCCGTCAGGTCCTCGTCGTTCCCGGAATCGTCGTCGCTGCAACCGGCCAGCAGGGAGGAGAGCAGCAGAGCGGTGGCGGTCAGAGCAGCGGCGCGCATCCGGGGAGGCTTCGGCATGGTCCCATCCTGAGGTCGTACGTGGTGGGGCGCTCGGGGCACGGGCCGTACGAGGTACGGCGGCGCCTCACCTTCCGAACTTTCACCAACGTACGGCGCCCGGGTCCTCGTACGGCAAGCCCCCAGGGCGTCTCCCGCTGCCGCTGCCGCTGCCGCTGCCCGGCCTGCGCGGACCCGTCCGCGCGCCCCCTCGCGCTACAGCGCGCCCTTGCTGCTCAGGTGGTTGAAGGCCAGCCAGCCCGGCAGGACCGGCAGCCACAGGGTCAGCAGACGGAACAGCAGCACCGCGGGTGCGGCGACCTCGCTGGGCAGGCCCACGGCGATGAGACCGACGGTCAGGGTCGCCTCCACCGCGCCCACACCGCCCGGGGTCGGGGCGGCCGAGCCGAGCGCGTTGCCCGCGAGGAAGACGACCGCGACGCTGGCGATGCTGAGCGAGGTGCCGTCGCTGCCGAACGCCCGGATCGACGCGTCCAGGCACATCACGAAGCAGGCCGTCAGCAGCAGCATGCCGCCGATGCCGGTGACCAGCTTCTGCGGCCGCTGGAGCACGTCGAGCATGCGCGGCACGACGCCCGCGAACAGCGACCTCACGCGCGTGACGACGAACTTCCGCAGGAACGGCACCGAGGTGACCACGAGCACCAGCACCGCCACCGTCAGCAGACCCGCGATGACGGTCCGGGACGGCGACAGCGACGGCGTCTTCTCGGTGCCGGTCAGATAGCCGAAGGCAAGCAGCATCAGGATGTGGCAGCCGAGCCCGAACAACTGCGAGGCGCCGACACTCGCCACCGCGAGCCCCGGCCGCACTCCCGCGCGCTGGAGGAAGCGCGTGTTCAGGGCGACGCCACCCACCGCGGCCGGCGCGACGATCTTCACGAACGACCCGGCGACCTGCGCCGCCACGGTCCGCCGGAACGGCACCCGCTCGGGCACGAACCCCAGCAGCGCCATGGCCGCCGCGAAGTAGCTGGCCGCCGAGAACAGCACGGCCGCGGCCACCCAGCCCCACTGCGCGTTGGCCACGAGCGGGCCGAACTCGATGTGCGTGAGCTGCGTCAGCAGGAAGTACGCGCCGATGGCACCGGCGATGACGCTGATCAGCGTGCGCGGGCGCACCCGCTCCAGGCGGGCCGGCTCGACCGGCGCCTGCGGCCTGATGCGCAGCACCTCGTGCCGGATCTGCGTGAGGAGATCCTCCTCGCGCGCCTCCTCCACCGCGTCGTCGATGGCCCGCTTCTCGGCCCGCGCCTGCGCCCGCACGGTCTTCTTGTCCGGCTTGTCGAACTTCGCGTCCGGCTTGTCGAGTACGGCCCCGCTGTCGCCCGCGGCCTCCTCGCTACGGACGTGCTTGGCCTGCCGGGACGCTTCCAGCACTGCCTCGCGCTCGCGCTGGGCGCGCTCGCGGGCGAGCCGGCGCAGCGTCGCGCGCGTGGAGCGGCTCAGCGCGATGGGCTGGAGCATCGGCAGGCAGTCGGCCACGGCGTCGGGGCCGAGCACGCTCACCGCCGAGGACACCGCGCGCTCGGCGCCGACGCGCAGGCCGAGCGTGACCAGCAGCTGGGAGATGTCCATCCGCAGCAGCAGAGTGTTGGCCGCGATCTCACCGATCCGCAGATCTGTGATGATCACTTTGCCGGAACGATCCACCAGAATCGCGTCGCCGACGAGCCTGCGATGCGCGATCCGCCGCGACTGCAACGCCTTGACCTGACGCCAGGTGCCGTGCAGCAGGCTGTCGGTGATCTCCTCGTCCGGCAGCGAGTCCAGGGTGTGCCCGCCGGTGTGCTCGTAGACCAGCATCACGGCGTCCGGGCCGAGCTCGGAGGTGGCGATCAACTTGGGTGCGTTCGCGCCGGCCGCGATGGCCGCGTAGGCGAGCAGGGCCTCCTGCTCCAGGGCCTGGCGCAGCGACTGGAGGCTGCTGCGGGTGGCGAAGCCGCGCAGCGTCAGATTGCGCCACGCGCGATAGAAGAAGCCCTGGGCCTGCTGCTCCCGGTCGACGACCGTCACGTCCAGCGGCGGGCCGTCCTCCAGGGTGACGAAGTAGCGCCGCCCGCGGTCGCCGGTCTCCTGGGAGTCGGAGATCTCCTCGCGGGCCGCGCTCACCGGGCGGAAGCCGACATGCCTGAGGCCCGCCATCAGCGTCCGGCCGGTGGGGCGGACGTTGGGCGAGCCGACCGCGTACAGCGTGCCGTAGGCGACGGTCCAGCCGATCAGCAGCGTCAGCAGGATCGAGAACGGCGTGGTGTAGCCGGTGACCAGCATGGAGAAGGCGTACAGGACCAGGACCGCCCACAGTACCGCACGCCAGCGGGGTCTGCGGGACATGCCCACGGCCGTCATGTACGCGATGACCGGGGCGAGATAACCGTGCACCGGGTCGGTGAGGGAGCCGACGTCGCCGGGCGAGGGCTGGGTGAGGGCGTCCCGGATGGAGTCCGGGGCGGCGCGCGCGACCCACAGATCGGTGGCGAGTGTCACACCGTGGGCGAGGACCGCGGCGAGGACGCCGTCGGCGATGCGCAGGCCGTCCCGCTTGATCAGCCGCTCGATCGCGAAGGCGACCGGGACCAGCAGGATCGCGATGCTGGAGACCAGCCCGGCCATCTTGCTGAAGACGTCGGGCGCCTGTCCGGTGCCCTTGTTGATGTCCTGTTCGAGTCCCGAGGTCGTGCCGTGTGCGAACGCCGCGATCGCGAGGAGCAAAGCGATGCCGAGCACGCCCAACAGGAGCCGCATCAGGTCCGACGGACGGTGCACGCGCGCGGGGAGCAGCGGTTCGTCGCCCTCGACCTCGTCGGCGTGCACCTCGTCGAGTTCCGGGCCGTGGGCGGCCTTCCCCTCGACGGCCTTGCGGCCGGCGCCGCTCGGGTCGGTGCCCTTGCCTGCCTCGTGCTTCTTGTCGTCGTCGCTGTCGGCGGTGTCCTTCTTGCCGGCGTTCGGGGTGCCAGGGCGCGACGAAGCGTCAGAGGTGCTCTCCGCATCCTCCGGGTGCACACCCTGCTGCTTCATCGTCTCTTCTTGGTCTCGTATCACCAGTCACCGCCCGCACGATGGTGGCATGCCCCACCGACACACGGGGGCATCAGGGTGCAAATGCGGGGGCGCACAGTCTGCCCGAAGCGCCGCCGCAGGGCGAGGGATACGCACAGTGGCGAGCGAGTCACATTGTCGGTGCCGTGGGGCAGGATGGGGCGGATGAGCGAGGAGAGCCTTCCCGACGACGCCCGCCCGGCCCAAGGCGACGCCCGTCCGGAGTACACCGGTGCCGGCCCGGAGCACGCCGGTGAGCTGCCGGAGTACGCCGAGCGGGTCCTTGAGGTCAGCGAGCTGATCCCGCCGGGGCGCGTCATGACGTACGGAGACGTCGCCGAATGGCTGGAAGAGGGCGGCCCCCGGCAGGTCGGCCGGGTGATGGCCCTCTACGGAGGAGCCGTGCCGTGGTGGCGCGTGGTCCGCTCGGACGGCGTCCTGCTGCCCGGCCACGAGCTCAGAGCCCTGGAGCAGTACCGCGCGGAGGGCACGCCGCTCAAGGAGGCGAGCAGAGCCGCCGAGGGCCACCTGCCGCGCCTGGACATGAAGCGGGCGCGGTGGGACGGCGGCGAACGCGCACAGGGTCACACCTGACAGCTTCCGACATCGCGGCGCCCGCCGTGTGACCCGTGATCCGTAAGGGGGAAACAGGGCACGCCCGTGACATGACGTACGTTCGTGAGGCGAGGGACGCACGTGAGGCGAGAGGCCCGAGGGATGAATCGGAAGCCCTGCTTCCGCACCATCCCGCGGCGTAGCGTCGGCTGCGCGTGTCCCCCTCACCCCGCGGCCACCGCCCTGCACACGCGCGGGGCGGCCCACCCGGCACCCGACCACCAGCCCCCGACGACGGCGCTTCGCGCCGCCAGTGACAACCTGCACTCCCACCAGGACCGGCGAACCACGTGAGCTCCTCTTTCTCCACCAGGCGCCTGTCGCACCCCCAGGTGCGACAGGGGACCCGTGGCGCTTACCGGCTGGTACGTACCCCTGCGGTCCGCGTGGCTCCCCCTCGTCTTGACGCCGCTCAGCGCGCCGTGGTTGACCGTGGCACCGGCCCGATGCTCGTCCTCGCAGGTCCGGGCACCGGCAAGACCACCACGCTCGTCGAGTCCGTGGCGGCACGCATCGCCCGTGGCGGGGACCCCGAACGCATCCTGGTGTTGACGTTCAGCCGCAAGGCCGCCGTCGAACTGCGCGACCGCATGGCGCTGCGCATAGGGGCGGCCGGCGCACCGCAGGCGACCACCTTCCACTCGTTCTGCTACGCCCTCGTCCGCGCCCACCAGGACAGCGACCTGTTCACCGAGCCACTGCGGCTGCTGTCCGGCCCCGAGCAGGACGTGACCGTACGCGGGCTGCTCGCGGGCCAGCCGGACCTGGAGCGGCTCGGACTCGCCCATGTGCGCTGGCCGGACGACCTGCGCGCCTGCCTGACCACCCGTGGCTTCGCCGACGAGGTCCGCGCGGTCCTCGCCCGCAGCCGCGAGCTGGGCCTCGCGCCCGACGCCCTGGACGCCTTCGCCCGCCGCATCGGCCGCCCCGACTGGCGCGCCGCGGCCGCCTTCCTCGCCGAGTACCTCGACGTGCTCGACCTGCAGGGCGTGCTCGACTACGCCGAACTGGTCCACCGCGCGGTCCTCCTCGCCCGCCGCCCCGAGAACTCGGCACGACTGGCCGCGCAGTACGACGCCGTGTACGTCGACGAGTACCAGGACACCGATCCGGCGCAGGTACGGCTGCTGCACGCGCTCGCCGGGGACGGCCGCACCCTGGTCGCGTTCGGCGACCCCGACCAGTCGATCTACACGTTCCGCGGCGCCGACGTGAACGGCATCCTGGACTTCCCGCACGCCTTCCCGCGCGCGGACGGCCGCCCCGCGCCGGTCGAGGTCCTGCGCACCTCCCGCCGCTCCGGCGCCGGCCTGCTGGCCGCGACCCGGCTGCTGACCCAGCGCATGCCGCTGACCCGCCTCCCGGCGGAGAAAGTGCGCGCGCACCGCGAACTCACCCCGGTCCGCGAGGGCGGCCGCGTCGAGGTCTTCACCTACCCGACGCCCGGCACCGAGCTGGACAACATCGCCGACATCCTGCGCCGCGCCCACCTGGAGGACGGCGTGCCATGGGGCGAGATGGCCGTACTGGTGCGTGCGGGTTCGCGCACCATCCCGACGGTGCGCCGGGCGCTCGCCGCAGCCGGGGTGCCCCTGGACATCGACGGCGACGACCTGCCGTTGCGGCACGAGCCCGCGGTGGCGCCGCTGTTGACGGCGTTGCGGGCGGTGGCCACGGCGGAGGCGGCCCCGCGCGGCGATGGCGACGACGATGCTGATGCCGCGACGGATGCGGCCTCCGACGGTGAGGGGGACACCGCCTCTGTGACGCGGGCCGGCGAGGCGGTCGACGCGGGTGGCTCTGTGGCGCGGGCCGGCGAGGGCGGCTCTGTGGCGCGGGCTGGCGAGGTGGTCGGCGCGGGTGGCTCTGTGGCGCGGGCCGGCGAGGTCGTCGACGCGGGCGGATCAGGGGCGCATGCCGACGAGGCGGCGGACACGGGCGGCTCCGCGGCGCAGGCTCCCGAAGAGGCGGCGTCGGACACCTGCTGGCTCGACACCGAGACCGCCCTCACCCTCCTCGCCTCCCCCCTCGCCGGCATGGACGCCGCCGACCTCCGCCGCCTCGGCCGTGCCCTGCGCGAGGAGGAGCGGGCCGCGGGCAACGCCCTGCCGCCGCCCTCGGACGACCTGCTCGCACGGGCGCTGGCCGAGCCGGAGCGGCTGGCGGTGCACGACCCCACGTACGCGCGTGGCGCCCAGCGACTCGGCGCGCTGCTCCGCAAGGCCCGTGAACGCCTCGCGGGCGGCGGTACGGCCGAGGAGGCGCTGTGGGACCTGTGGGAGGGCACCCCGTGGCCCGCCCGACTGGAGCGCACCGCCCGCCGCGGCGGCGCCGCCGGCCGCAACGCCGACCGTGACCTGGACGCCATGTGCGCGCTGTTCGCGACAGCGGCCCGCGCGGAGGAGCGCACCGGCGGCCGCGGTGCCCTGAACTTCCTGGAGGAGATCGACGCCGAGGACATCGCCGCGGACACCCTGACGCGGCGCGCCGTACGCCCCGACGCCGTACGCCTGATGACCGCGCACCGCTCCAAGGGCCTCGAATGGCGCCTGGTCGTCGTCGCGGGCGTCCAGGAGGGCCTGTGGCCGGACCTGCGCCGCCGCGGCTCCCTCCTGGAGGCCGACCGCATCGGCCGCGACGGACTCGCCGAGCCGCTCACCCCGGGGGCGCTGCTCGCGGAGGAGCGCCGCCTGTTCTACGTCGCCGCCACACGCGCGCGTGAACGCCTGGTCGTCACCGCGGTGAAGGGTGCGGTCGACGACGGCGATCAGCCCTCCCGCTTCCTGACCGAACTCGGCGTGGAACCGAGGGACGTCACGGGCCGCCCCCGGCGGCCGCTGGCCGTCGCCGCGCTCGTCGCCGAACTGAGGGCGACGACCGTCGACCCGCGCGCCTCCGACGCCCTCAGGGAGGCCGCCGCGCGCCGGCTGGCCCGGCTGGCGGCACTCGCCGACGAGGACGGCCGCCCCCTGGTCCCCGCCGCCCACCCGTACCGCTGGTGGGGCATGTTCGAGCCGACCGAGTCCAAGGTGCCGCTGCGCAACCGGGACCAGCCCGTCGTGCTCTCGGGCAGCGCCCTCGACCAGCTCGCCAACACCTGCGCCCTGCAGTGGTTCCTGGGCCGCGAGGTGAAGGCCGACGCGCCCGCCACCGCCGCCCAGGGCTTCGGCAACGTCGTGCACGTGCTCGCCGACGAGGTCGCCTCCGGACACACCCCGGCCGACCTCGACGTCCTCATGGAGCGTCTCGACTCCGTGTGGAACGCGCTGGCCTTCGACGCGCCGTGGAAGTCGGCCCAGGAGAAGGGCAACGCGCGCGTGGCGCTCGAACGCTTCCTGGAGTGGCACGTGATGGACCGCGCGGGACGCACCCCGGTGGCGAGCGAGCACGACTTCGACGTGACCCTGGAGGCCGGGGACTTCGAGGTGCGCATCCGCGGCCAGATGGACCGCGTCGAGGCCGACGGCGAAGGACGCGCCTACGTGGTCGACTTCAAGACCGGCAAGCAGGCCCCCAGTGCGGCCGAGGTGGCCCGGCACCCGCAACTCGCCGTCTACCAGCTCGCAGTCCGCGAGGGCGCCGTCGACGACGCCTTCGACGGCGTGCGCCCGGAGCCGGGCGGCGCCGAGCTCGTCCAGCTGCGCCAGGGAGCCGCCAAGCGCGACGGCGGCGAGACCCTGCCCAAGGTGCAGGGACAGCAGCCCCTGGACGGCCCGGAAGGGGAGTGGGTCGGCGACCTGCTGGCCACCGCTGCGGGCAAGGTCCTCGACGAACGGTTCGCACCCAGCACAGGACAACACTGCACACACTGCGTGTTCCGGGCGTCGTGCAGCGCCCGGCCCGAGGGGCGGCACGTAGTGGAGTGAGGCATCGTCAGCATCCGGAGTGACCGATCACACCCCCCGTGCTGACCAGTGCTTCTTCCGGCCCGAGAGGCGGTCCGGCATCCACTGTCAGTGCCCGCCGCTAGCCTTCCTGGAGTGTCCGCCCGTATCACCGATCCCGAGCAGCTCAAGGAGCTCCTCGGCATCCCGTTCACCCCGGAGCAGACGGCCTGCATCACCGCGCCGCCCGCCCCGCAGGTGATCGTGGCCGGAGCCGGGTCGGGCAAGACGACGGTGATGGCGGCCCGCGTGGTGTGGCTGGTCGGCACCGGCCAGGTCGCCCCCGAACAGGTCCTCGGCCTGACCTTCACCAACAAGGCCGCCGGTGAACTCGCCGAGCGCGTCCGCAAGGCACTCGTCAGGGCAGGCGTCACCGACCCGGACGTCATCGACCCCGACAACCCGCCCGGCGAGCCGGTGATCTCCACCTACCACGCCTTCGCCGGCCGCCTGCTGACCGACCACGGCCTGCGCATCGGCCTCGAACCGACCTCCCGGCTGCTCGCCGACGCCACCCGCTACCAGCTCGCCGCGCGCGTGCTGCGTGAGGCCCCCGGACCCTACCCGGCCCTCACCCGCTCCTTCGCCGACCTCGTCAGCGACCTCCTCAACCTCGACGCGGAACTCGCCGAGCACCTCGTACGGCCCGAGAGGCTGCGCGCACACGACGCCGAACTGCTGCTCACCCTCCAGTCCGCCAAGCTCACCAACGCCGACCTGCGCAAGGTCCCCGAAGCGGCGGCGGCACGCCGTGAACTCGCCGACCTCGTGGTCCGCTACCGCGCCGCCAAACGCGAACGCGACCTGCTCGACTTCGGCGACCAGATCGCCCTGTCGGCACAGCTCGCCGCCATCCCCGAAGTGGGCCGCATCCTGCGCGACGAGTTCCGCGTGGTCCTCCTGGACGAGTACCAGGACACCTCCGTCGCCCAACGCGTCCTCCTGGCGGGCCTGTTCGGCGACGGAACCGGCCATCCCGTGACGGCCGTCGGCGACCCCTGCCAGGCGATCTACGGCTGGCGCGGCGCCTCCGTCGCCAACCTCGACGACTTCCCCGAGCACTTCGCCCACGCCGACGGCCGGCCCGCAACCCGCCAGGCTCTCAGCGAGAACCGCCGCAGCGGCGGCCGCCTCCTCGATCTCGCCAACGGCCTCGCGGAGCCCCTGCGCGCCATGCACGCGGGCGTGGAGGCCCTGCGCCCGGCACCCGGCGCCGAACGCGACGGCATCGTCCGCTGCGCCCTGCTGCCCACCCACGCCGAGGAGATCGACTGGATCGCCGACTCCGTCGCCCACCTCGTGAACACCGGCAAGGCACCCGGCGAGATCGCCGTCCTGTGCCGCACGGCGACCGACTTCGCGGAGATCCAGGGCGCGCTCGTCGCCCGCGACGTCCCCGTCGAGGTGGTCGGCCTGTCCGGGCTGCTCCACCTGCCCGAGATCGCCGACCTGGTCGCCGTCTGCGAGGTCCTCCAGGACCCGGGCGCCAACGCCTCCCTGGTCCGCCTGCTCAGCGGCCCCCGCTGGCGCATCGGCCCCCGCGACCTCGCTCTGCTGGGGCGCAGGGCGCGCACGCTCGTGTCACACGCACGCGTGGAGGGCGACGACAACCCCGACCGCCGGCTCGCCGAGGCCGTCGAGGGGGTCGACCCCGCCGAGGTCATCTCGCTCGCGGACGCCCTCGACACATTCCTGGAGACGCCGCTGGACGGCGACGGGGACGACGACGGGCTGCCCTTCTCACCGGACGCGCGCGTGCGGTTCGCCCGCCTCGCCACCGAACTGCGCGACCTGCGCCGCTCCCTGTCCGACCCGCTCATGGACGTCCTGCACCGCGTCCTGGCCGTCACCGGCCTGGAGGTCGAGCTGTCGGCGTCCCCGCACGCGCTGGCCGCCCGCCGCCGCGAGACCCTGTCCAACTTCCTCGACATCGCCGCCTCCTTCGCGGCAGGCGACAACCAGGCGAGTCTGCTCGCCTTCCTCGGCTTCCTGCGCACCGCCGCCCAGTACGAGAAGGGCCTCGACAACGCCCTCCCCGGCGGCGAGAACACCGTCAAGGTCCTCACCGCGCACAGGTCCAAGGGCCTGGAATGGGACGTCGTCGCCGTCCCCGGCCTGGTCACCGGCACCTTCCCCAGCACCCAGGGCCGCGAGAAGTGGACCGCCCAGGCCAAGGTGCTCCCGCACGAACTGCGCGGCGACACCGACACCCTCCCCGACGTCGCCTCCTTTGACTCCCGCGGCCTGAAGGCCTTCCAGGAGGCCATGAAGGACCACCAGCACACCGAGGAGCTCCGCCTCGGCTACGTCACCTTCACCCGCCCCCGCTCCCTGCTCCTCGGCTCCGGCCACTGGTGGGGCCCCACCCAGAAGAAGCCACGCGGCCCCTCCGACTTCCTGCAGGCGCTGTACGACCACTGCACCGCCGGCCACGGCGAGATCGAGGCATGGGCGGACGAACCGGCCGAGGACGAGGAGAACCCGGCCCTGCACTGGGAGATCGCCGACCAGCTGTGGCCCCTGCCCCTCGACACGGCCGCCCTGACCCGCCGCCGCGCGGCCGCCGAGACGGTCCTGGCCCACCTGGAGAACCTGGCGTCCCACGAGGACGGCCACCCCGCCGCGACCCACGACCCAGACGCATACGACGACCCGGACTGGCCCCCGCCACCGGACGACGACGAGGCGTTCGCAGACGACCCGCACGACGAGGAGCCCGAGGACCCCGAGGACTGGGACTCCTGGACCACCGACCGCCCCACCCCTGCCATCCCGCACCAGACGCAACCCGCGGAGCCCGCCGGCCGTCCCCACCCCGCACGGCCGGCCCCCCTCACCCCCGAGGAGGCCCGCACCCTCGCCTCCTGGGACCGTGACCTCGACGCCCTCACCGGCGAGCTCCTACGCGCCCGCACGAGCGTCACGGACGTACCCCTGCCCGCGTCACTGACCGCGTCCCAGCTGCTGCGCCTGGCCGCCGACCCGGACGGGTTCGCGCAGGAACTCGCGCGCCCCATGCCGCGCCCCCCGCAACCCGCCGCACGTCGAGGCACCCGATTCCACGCCTGGGTCGAAGCCCGCTTCGAAGAGCTGATGCTGCCCATGCTGGAGCCGGACGACCTCCCCGGCACCGAGGCCGAGATCGCCGACGAGCACGACCTGGAGTCCCTCAAGGACGCCTTCGAACGCACCGAGTACGCCCACCGCACGCCCTACCGCGTCGAGGCCCCCTTCCAGCTCGCGGTCGCCGGCCGCGTCGTACGGGGCCGCATCGACGCCGTCTACCGGACCGGCGACGGCGAGGAGGCGACGTACGAGATCGTCGACTGGAAGACCAACCGCACCCGCACCGCCGACCCGCTCCAGCTCGCCCTTTACCGGCTCGCCTGGGCCGAGCAGCAGGGCGTACCCCTGGACTCCGTCGACGCCGCGTTCCTGTACGTCCGCACCGGCGAGGTCGTACGCCCGGACGGCCTGCCGGACCGGGCGGCCCTGGAGCGACTGCTTGGCGAAGAGCCCGTCGCCGAGGTGAACTGTGAGGAACCGCCCAACCAGGATGTCGGTGCGGGCCGATAGGCTCGTGACCATGAGCCAGACCCCGGACAGCGCCGTCCGTACGTACATCGAGCAGCACCGTGCCGCCTTCCTCGACGACCTCGCCGAATGGCTGCGCATCCCCTCCGTGTCGGCCCAGCCCGACCACGCGCCCGACGTACGCCGCAGCGCCGACTGGCTCGCCGCCAAACTCAAGGAGACCGGCTTCCCGACCACCGAGGTCTGGCCCACGCCGGGCGCCCCCGCCGTCTTCGCCGAGTGGCCCTCCGACGACCCCGAAGCGCCCACCGTCCTCGTCTACGGCCACCACGACGTGCAGCCCGCCGCCCGCGAGGACGGCTGGGACAGCGAGCCCTTCGAGCCCGTCGTCCGCGAAGGACGCCTCTACGCGCGCGGGGCCGCCGACGACAAGGGCCAGGTGTTCTTCCACACACTCGGCGTCCGCACCCACCTCGCCACCACCGGCCGCACCACCCCCGCCGTCAACCTCAAGCTGCTCATCGAGGGTGAGGAGGAGTCCGGCTCCCCGCACTTCCGCGCCCTCGTCGAGGAGCACGCCCCGCGGCTCGCGGCCGACGCCGTGATCGTGTCCGACACCGGCATGTGGGCCGAGGACACCCCCACCGTGTGCACCGGCATGCGCGGCCTCGCCGAGTGCGAGATCCGGCTGTACGGCCCCGACCAGGACATCCACTCCGGCTCCTTCGGCGGCGCCGTCCCCAACCCGGCGACCGCCGCCGCCCGCCTGGTCGCCGCCCTGCACGACGAGCACGCACGCGTGGCGATCCCCGGCTTCTACGACGGCGTCGTCGAGCTGACCGACCGCGAGCGCGAACTCTTCGCCGAGCTGCCCTTCGACGAAGCGCGCTGGCTGCGCACCGCCAAGTCCCACGCCACCCACGGCGAGGCCGGCCTCACCACCCTGGAGCGCATCTGGGCCCGCCCGACCGCCGAGGTCAACGGCATCGGCGGCGGCTACCAGGGCCCGGGCAGCAAGACCATCATCCCGTCCTCAGCGATGGTGAAGCTCTCCTTCCGGCTGGTCGCCGGACAGGACCCCGAACACATCGAAAAGGCCGTCCGCGCCTGGGCGACCGACCAGGTGCCCGCGGGCATCCGCAGCGAGATCGCCTTCACCGGCGCCACGCGCCCGTGCCTGACGCCACTGGACCACCCGGCCCTCCAGTCCGTCGTACGCGCCATGAGCCGCGCCTTCGAAGGCCCCGTCCGCTTCACCCGCGAAGGCGGCTCCGGACCGGCCGCCGACCTCCAGGACGTCCTCGCCGCACCCGTCCTCTTCCTCGGCATCTCCGTCCCCTCCGACGGCTGGCACGCCCCGAACGAGAAGGTCGAGCTGGACCTGCTCCTCAAAGGCGTCGAGACCACCGCCTACCTGTGGGGCGACCTCGCCGCGCACTGGCGCCATGCACCCTGAGCCACCGGGCCCGTCCGGAGGCGCGTCGCGCGCGGGGCACACTGGAAACGCCGCCCCGCAGCGCCCAGCCCTGCCGAAACCGGTCGCCTCCCGTCCCACGTCCCGCCGATCCGCCCGCCGAAGCACACCGTTCCACTGGGGGAGTTGGAAGCACCCGTGACCACCTGGACCGACCACACCGCCGACCGACCCATCTCGCTCACCGCCCCGAGCGGCATCGACCGCGCCGCCCACCACCGGCTCGACGAGGCCTGGCTCGCGGCAGCGTGGAGCCACCCCACCACCCGCTGCTTCGTGGTCTCCGGCGGCCAGGTCCTCATCGACGAGACGCCCGACGGGCGCACCGAACTCGTCATGACCCCCTCCTTCGAGGCCCCCCTCACCGAGGCGCACCGCTACTTCCTCGGCATCGACGACGACGGCGTCAGCTACTTCGCCCTCCAGAAGGACGCCCTGCCGGGCCGCATCGACCAGTCCGCGCGCGCGGCCGGCCTGCGCGAGGCGGGCCTGCTGCTGTCGGCGCGCGACACGGGCCTGATGGTGCACGCCGTCGGCCTGGAGAACTGGCAGCGCACCCACCGCTTCTGCTCCCGCTGCGGAGAGCGCACCGTCATCGCCGCGGCCGGTCACATCCGCCGCTGCCCCGCCTGCGGCGCCGAGCACTACCCCCGTACCGACCCCGCCGTGATCATGGCCGTCACCGACGAGGACGACCGCATCCTCCTCGGCCGCCAGGTCCACTGGCCCGAGGGCCGCTTCTCCACGCTCGCCGGCTTCGTCGAGCCCGGCGAGTCCATCGAGCAGGCCGTGCGCCGCGAGGTCTTCGAAGAGGCCGGCATCACCGTCGGCCAGGTCGAGTACGTCGCCAGCCAGCCCTGGCCCTTCCCGTCCAGCCTCATGCTCGGCTTCATGGCCCGCGCCACCACCACCGACGTCGAGGTCGACGGCGACGAGATCCACGAGGCCCGCTGGTTCTCCCGCGAGGAACTGCGCGTCGCGTTCGAGGCCGGCGAGGTCCTGCCGCCCTACGGCATCTCCATCGCGGCCCGCCTGATCGAGCTCTGGTACGGCAAGCCCCTGCCGACGAGGAGCTTCGTCTGAGGCCACCCTCGTCGCCGCCACGCGGACAGCACGAAGGCGGTCCCTGAAGCGCCTCAGGGACCGCCTTCCGGGGACCGCACCGTCGGTGCGGTCAGGCGCTGATCTTCTGCTTGACCTGAGCCAGCGACGGGTTCGTCATCGTCGAACCGTCCGCGAAAAGCACGGTCGGGACCGTCTGGTTTCCGCCATTCGCCTTCTCGACGAAAGACGCGGACTCGGGGTCCTGCTCGATGTTGATCTCCGTGTACGCGATGCCCTCGCGGTCCAGCTGCTTCTTCAGCCGCTGGCAGTAGCCGCACCAGGTGGTGCTGTACATCGTCACAGTGCCCTGCATGTCTCGCGCGCTCCTCTGATAGCTCGGGGGAACAGGTCGTCCGGAGGGGGAACGTACGCGACCGGGCCTCCATTCCCACCCGGGGTATGCCCGCCGACGTGACGCCTGCCGCATTAGTACGACTATCGATGCCTGCCTGTGGGCAACCGGCACAGCCGTCTCCGGCGACCTGGCAGCATGGCCATGTGACAGCAGCAACGCACTCCACCCTCTTCCCGCAGGCACCGGAGACGGCCGACGCGGTGCTCGACGGGCTCGACCCCGAGCAGCGCGAGGTCGCCACCGCCCTGCACGGACCGGTGTGCGTACTGGCGGGCGCCGGTACCGGCAAGACAAGGGCGATCACCCACCGCATCGCCTACGGGGTCCGCGCCGGCATCCTCCAGCCCTCCAGCGTGCTCGCCGTCACCTTCACCAACCGCGCCGCCGGAGAGATGCGCGGCCGACTCCGCCAGCTCGGCGCCGCCGGGGTCCAGGCCCGTACGTTCCACTCGGCCGCCCTGCGCCAGCTCCAGTACTTCTGGCCGAAAGCGATCGGTGGCTCCATGCCCCGACTCGTCGACCGCAAGATCCAGCTCGTCGCCGACGCGGCCGCCGCCTGCCGCATCCGCCTCGACCGCAACGAGCTGCGCGACGTCACCGCCGAGATCGAGTGGTCCAAGGTCACCCAGACCGTCCCCGCCGACTACGCCCCCGCCGCCGTCAAAGCGGGCCGCGAAGCCCCCCGCGACCCGGCCGAGATCGCCCAGATCTACAACGTCTACGAGGACCTCAAGCGCGACCGCTCCGTCATGGACTTCGAGGACGTCCTGCTCCTCACCGTCGCCATCCTCCAGGACCGGCACGACATCGCCGACCAGGTCCGCTCCCAGTACCAGCACTTCGTCGTCGACGAATACCAGGACGTCAGCCCGCTCCAGCAACGCCTGCTGGAACTGTGGCTGGGCGAGCGGGACAACCTCTGCGTGGTCGGCGACGCCAGCCAGACGATCTACTCGTTCACCGGCGCGACCCCCGACCACCTGCTCGACTTCCGCACCCGCCACCCCGGCGCCACCGTCGTCAAACTCGTCCGCGACTACCGCTCCACCCCCCAGGTCGTCCACCTCGCCAACGGCCTGCTCACCCAGGCCAGCGGACGCGCCGCCGACCACCGCCTGGAACTGATCTCCCAGCGCGACGCCGGCCCCGAACCCGTCTACACCGAGTACACGGACGAGCCCGCCGAGGCCGAGGGCGCCGCCCGCCGCATCCGGGAACTCATGGCCTCCGGCGTCCCGGCCAGCGAGATCGCCATCCTGTTCCGCACGAACTCCCAGTCCGAGTCCTACGAACAGGCCCTCGCCGACGCGGGCGTCTCCTACCAGCTGCGCGGCGCCGAGCGCTTCTTCGACCGGCCCGAAGTGCGCAAGGCCGGCATCGCCCTGCGCGGCGCGGCCCGCTTCGGCGGCAACGACACCCTCCTCGACGACGCCGTCGACCTGCCCTCCCAGGTGCGTGCCGTCCTCTCGGGAGAGGGCTGGACGACCGAGCCACCGGCCGGCTCCGGCGCCGTCAGAGAGCGCTGGGAGTCGCTGGCGGCCCTGGTGAACCTCGCCCAGGACTTCGCTGCCGCCAAAACCGGCGCCACCCTCGCCGACCTGGTCGCGGAACTCGACGAACGCGCCAACGCCCAGCACGCCCCGACCGTCCAGGGCGTCACCCTCGCCTCCCTGCACTCCGCCAAGGGCCTGGAGTGGGACGTCGTCTTCCTCGTCGGTGTCGCCGAGGGCATGATGCCGATCACCTACGCAAGGACCGACGAGCAGGTCGAGGAGGAACGCCGCCTCCTGTACGTCGGCGTCACCCGCGCCCGCCGTCATCTCCACGTCTCCTGGGCGCTCACCCGCGCCCCCGGCGGCCGCCCCAACCGCCGCCCCAGCCGCTTCCTCGACGGACTGCGCCCCGGCTCGACCGCCACCGCCGGTCGAACGGCCGCCCGCGGCTCCGGCGGTGTCGAGCGAGGATTCCACAGCAGACCCGACGCCGCCCCGAGACGGACACAGCGCAGCCCCGCCCGCTGCCGCGTCTGCGGGCGCACGCTCACCGACGCAGGCGAAATGAAGCTGATGCGCTGCGAGGACTGCCCGTCCGACATGGACGAGGGCCTCTACGAACGCCTCCGCGAATGGCGGGGCGTCCAGGCACGGCTCAGCGGACAGCCCGACTTCTGTGTCTTCACGGACAAGACCCTGATGGCCATCGCCGAGACGGAGCCGACCACTCCGGATGAGCTGTCCCGCATCCCAGGAGTCGTCAAGCGCAAGCTCGACCGCTACGGAGACGATGTGCTGGCCATCTGCGCAGGCCAGGAGCTTGAGCAGGGTCCGGACGGGGAATGAAACGAACTCGTCGAAAAAATAGTTTGCGCATGCCCCAGCAATCCCCATAGGTTCTTAGCCACGGGAACGGAGGCCTTCTCGGAGGCCCCAATTCCGTGTTGTACTTGCATACCCGTCGGACTGGCTCACCCCAGTCCCCCTAGACGCCGAGAGGAGGCGAGTCCAGTGATCAGCATCAACGCCAGCTCCATCAGCAACGTCAAAATGACCGATCGCTCGGTCGTCGCTTCCCTGTGCATGCTCGGCGCCTCGAACCAGGGCACCGGTCTGTCCGGCATCCGTGCCGTCCTGCCGGCGTCCTCCGTGTCTCTCGCGGGTCTTCCCATCCGTGAGCGCAATGAGCGACCGACCAAGGCACTGGAAGCGGCAGTAGAGGCAAGGGCGCACGCCTATGCCTTTGCAGCGACCGGTGCCGGATTCCGGAAGCAGACGACGCAGCACCACCAGATGTGGGCCTTCCGTGGGCCAGAACCCTGGAGTGATCCAGCCTGACAGCCGATCAGGCCGGCGCCTTCAGGGCCGCGGAACCCCATCCGGGATCCGCGGCCCTTCTGTTTGTCCTCGAACGGGGATGACAGGGCGAAGGGGCCTCGGGACAAAGGAAAACCCGGTACCAGCCGCCACCCGGCCCAACAGGGCCGGAACGAACAGACGAGGAAGACCAACCGTGCAACTCGAAGCGCACGCCCCGTCAGTACCGCCCTCAGAAGCGATCCCCAAGCCCGGCCCCACGGAGGACACGACCTTGACCCCGCTCACTGCGCTCACCGCGCTCGACGACGCCATCGAGAACCTCGGCGTACCCGTCCCCTGCCGTTCCTACGACCCGGAGGTCTTCTTCGCCGAGTCGCCGGCGGACGTCGAGTACGCCAAGTCCCTCTGCCGCACCTGCCCGCTGATCGAGGCCTGCCTCGCCGGCGCCAAGGAGCGGCGTGAGCCCTGGGGCGTCTGGGGTGGCGAGCTGTTCGTCCAGGGTGTTGTCGTCGCCCGGAAGCGGCCGCGTGGTCGCCCGCGCAAGAACCCGGTCACGGCATGAACACCGCAGGCACGATCGACCGTCCCCTCACGCACGACCCCCAGAAGCAGGCCCCGATGAAGCCGTCCACCAGCGAACTCACAGGCTCCGCGCCTGAAGACTTCACCACCAGTGGCGCGAACGACTCGCGTCAGAACAGGAACCGAGAGATGCAACTCATCCAAGAAGCCCTGGCACGTGCGCATATGCACGAGCGACAGCACGAGGCCGCGCGGGAACGCCGGGCCATGCGCCTGGTGTCCGCGCGACGGATGCAGCGCCGTGCCGAGCGCGCCTCGCTGCGTGCCCGCCGCGCGCTCGCCATGGCGGTCATGCAGTAATCGACCCCACCGCCGAGCGGTTGCCTCCCGATCAGGGAGGCGGTGACTCCACCCCGCGGGGGCCGGTCCGTACGAACGGACCGGCCCCCGCGGTGCGTTGTTCCGGCGATCGGATCAGGCGGCGGTATCGTCGCCGAGTGACGAGTCTTTCCGGAGGCAGTGACAGAGGCAGTGAAAACGGCGGCTCCGCCCCCGAGCCCCGGCCCCTCAGATGTGCCCGATGCGGCACCGAGGCCCGGTCCCCGCAGCCCACCTGGACCTGCTCCGTGGAGAACGGCACCCGACGCTACTTCTGTGACACGTGCTCACGGGAGAACCTGAGAGCGATCGAGGGGCGGTTGGACTCGGCTTGGTGGTAGGGCGGCAGCGGCTGTTTCACCACTGGGGGCTCCCCCCGCCCCCTCCCTCCCCCCGCCCCAGCCCCTCCAAGCACACCGCCTCAGATCATGCCTCCGCAGCCGACCCCTCCTCAGCGGTCGGCTCATCCAGGACGAATCCCGGTAGCCAATCCTCCAGTTCCTCGCGCAGCCGTACCGTCGCGCCCAGCTGGCACAGGACACCGATCGTGCTCAGCGTGACCCGGTGGATGAGGAGGTACGCCGGGGGAAGGTTGAGCTGTTTGCCCAGTTGGTAGGCGGGGGAGCGGGGGTCGGCCACGCGTCCGGCCTGGCTGCGCATCCAGCCGCGGGTGAAGGTGAACTCCTCGACCTGGGCCGGCTCGATGATCGGCAGCAGGTAGTCCAGGACGGCGTCGGGGTCCAGGTCGATGGATTCCTTGACGAAGCCCTCCTCGCAGAGGAGTTCGTAGACCGTGTCCGCGTCGCCGTCCAGGGTCATGCGCAGGGAGTCGCCGATGGGTGTCGGCAGGCCGCCCGGGAGGCGGTCGACGGTGCCGAAGTCCAGGACGCCCAGTCGCCACTCGTCCTCGCCGTCCGGGCCGCCCGGCAGGAGGCGGAAGTTCCCGGGGTGCGGGTCGGCGTGCAGCAGGCCTGTGCGGGCCGGGCCGGAGAAGAGGAAGCGGGCCAGGAGCTGGCCGGCGCGGTTGCGCTGCTCCTCGGTGCCGTCGGAGATCACCTCCGAGAGCGGGATGCCGTCGATCCACTCGGTGATCAGGACCTGCTCGCACTGATGGACCACCGCGGGGACGACGACGTCCGGATCGTCGGCGAACTCGTCCGCGTGGGCCTGCTGAGCCTGTGCCTCCAGGCCGTAGTCCAGTTCTTCCGAGACCCGGTCCTTGAGCTCGGCGATCAGCGGCTTGATGTCCATGCCGGGGATCAGCGGGCCCAGAAGCCGGGCGAAGCGGCTCAATTGGTTCAGGTCGGAGAGCAGCGCCTCGCCGGCTCCCGGGTACTGCACCTTGACCGCCACCTCACGGCCGTCGTGCCACACCCCGCGATGCACCTGGCCGATCGAGGCGGCCGCGGCCGGCTTGTCCTCGAACTCCTCGAAGAGGTCCTGCCAGTCCTCGCCGAGCCGCTCCGCCAGCACCGAGTGCACGGTGCGCGTCGGCATGGGAGGCGCCGCTTCCTGGAGCTTGGTGAGCGCCGCACGATACGGGCCGGCGATCTCCTCGGGCAGCGCCGACTCGAAGACGGACAGGGCCTGCCCGAACTTCATGGCACCGCCCTTGAGCTCGCCGAGCACCTTGAACATCTGCTCCGCAGTGCGCTGCTGCAGCTCGCGGCCGACGAGCTCTGCGGATTCGCCGACGATCCGCTTGCCGAGTCCCCAGGTGGCCCGTCCGGCGAAGCCGAGCGGGAGCGCGGCGAGCTTGGCGGTGCGGGTGACCGCCTTGCGGGGAAGATCAGACATGCGCCCTCCAGGTCCCAGCCAGCCGCTCCGCGTCTGCCCTACGGCGTGACTCCTTCGACGGCCGCTGCTCCGCCATTGTCTCGTGCCGCCCCGCCTCCTCGGAGGGGTGTTCTCCCTCACCTTTCTCCGTGGCGCCGCACGAGCATGCCGGATGCGCCCACACCGGCCGGGCGTGCCAGGTCAGACCGGGTAGTGACACTTCCCAGCGTGCACCCGCGCTGGACGGAACCCGGCCGTCCAGAAAGGTCAGGGCGTGCGCGGCGGCCAGACCGGCGACCGTGGTGGCCACAGTGAGGTCGCAGGGCCGCACCTCACCTGCCCTTCTCGAACCCGAGCGCCACTGCGCGACCAGCCGCGGCCACGCGGGGTCCCGGTCCGTGCGTCCTTCGTTCAGGCAGCCGGCGCAGCCGGTCTCGCCGGGCAGCACGAGCGGGCCGACCACGCCGGTTCCCTCCACGACACCGGCGTACAGATGCGGTGTACCGGAGGCGATGAGGGGTTCGGCGGCGGACGGGGAGGGGGCGTGCACGGCGACGTCGTCCCGGGGCGCGATGATCACCAGGGAGCGGCCGGTGCTCTCCTCTCCCAGGGGTGAGCGGGGGCCGCGGCGTGGTGGGCGGTCCGGTGCGCAGTGGCGTGCGATGCGTCGCGCGGCCTCGTCCCTGCGGTCACCGACCGTCTCCGCGGGCAGCCCGCCCGGCGCCACGTCCCAGGGTTCGACCCGGCCGACGTCACGCACGTCGACCTCGCCCACACCGGCCGCCGACAGCAGCGAGGCGATCATCGAACCGACCCGGCCGGCGCCTCGTACCTGCACGCGCAGTGAGCGGCGCGCGGTCAGGCGGCTCATCGCCTCGCCCGGCTCGGATGTGGTCAGGGACAGTGAGGCCAGATCGGGGCGCAGGCGGTCCAGTACCTCTTTCTTGCGGCGAAGGGTGTCGCCGGCCGGGCCGCCGCCCTTCGCGTCGTCGAGCAGCCCGGCCCCCGCCAGGCGTCGCACCAGCCCGTCGACATGGCCGTCCGGCAGGTCCATGCGGCGGCCTTCCTCGCGCAACAGCTCCAGTCCGCGCGTGCCGTTGAGCAGATCGAGGAAGCTGCCCGTCGCGGTGTCCATCGGACCCAGCGTCAGCGCATGTGCCGGAGTCATCCCGAATTGGACGGTGTTGAGATCGCGCCAGCCGCGCCTGAGGGACGGCTTCACCAGCGGAGCCACTGGTGTCGCTGGAGCAAGCGCGGCTGCGGCTGGAGGCGTCGACCGCGACCGCCCGGTTGAAATGCCTGAATTGGTCGAATCCGTTGCATGCATGAACTGGCCCCCGTAGCCGTCGTGGAACATCCCCGTGTGCCGAAGAGGCTCGGTCACGGCTTCCCCGACGCCTGTCAGCATGCCTCGACACGGCGACCGGTGCCGAAAGTTGTCCACAGGCAGTGGATATTCGTCGTACAAATCAAACGCATGGTGGGGGATCGGGATCGAACCGTCCCGGAGTCGGGACTTCCCCCATGCGCAACGGGTAACGTCGGGGCGTGTCCGCCGACCCACTGCACCGCGCCGGAACACCACAGCGCAGTACGACGAGCCCGCCGCCGAGCGGCTCGGGGGCGAACGCGATCGAGGTCCGCAGAAGCGCCCGGCGTCGCCGGACGGTTTCGGCGTACCGAGAGGGCGATCGCACCGTCGTGCTCATCCCTGCCCGGATGTCCGAGGCCGAGGAGCAACGCTGGGTGAACGTCATGCTGGACAAGCTGGCCGCACAGGAGAGCAAACGGGTCATCGGCGACGCGGAGCTGGCGGAGCGTGCCGAGCGGTTGTCGGGCCAGTATCTGGAAGGCCGTGCTCGGCCCAACTCGGTGCGCTGGGTCACCAACCAGAACACCCGCTGGGGTTCGTGCACCCCGGCCGAGGGCAGTATCCGGCTTTCGCACCGGTTGCAGGGAATGCCCGAGTACGTCGTCGACTACGTCCTCCTGCACGAGCTCGCGCATCTCCTGGTGCCCGGCCACGGGCCACGCTTCTGGCGGCTGCTGGAGGCGTATCCCCGCACCGAGCGGGCGAAGGGCTACCTCGAAGGCGTGGTCGCCGCCGAGCGGTTGCCCCATCTGCCCGGCGCGCGCGGCGAGTAGGGCCCGGTTTCGCTGCGGCGCCGCTCCGTTCTCCGAAGGAGCCCCTGAGGCAGCCCATGGGGCAGGCCGGAAGGCGGCCGCCTGGTGGTGCCTCCGCTTCGGCCGGGCGCGGGTTGTGTACCGGGTCTGTACCGGCTTCGTCCGATGTCCGAGTTTGCCGTTAGCCTGGCGCGACGCACTTACATTCGGGATGGGGGACGGTCGTTACGCATGGCCAGGGAATTCCAACGCGGCCACAAGGCCAGGATCAGTGACCTCACCGCGGGCACGGATCTGTACGTAGGGGTACAGATCGCCGCCCCAGGGCTGAGCTTCGACATCAGCTGCTTCGGTCTCGACGCCGACGAACGGCTCTCGGACGACCGCTATTTCGTCTTCTTCAACCAGCCGAAGTCCCCCGAGGAGTCCATCCAGCTCCTCGGTACCCAGGCCGGTGACACGGAGTCCTTCCGGGTCACGCTCGACAGGATCCCCCCGCAGATCCAGAAGCTGTCCTTCACGGCGACGATCGACGGCGCCGGACAGATGTCGCAGATCAGCCCCGGATACATCCGCATCGTCGCAGGTGGCGAGGAGGTGGCCCGGTACGCCTTCAACGGCTCGGAGTTCACCACCGAGCGCGCCGTGATGCTGGGCGACTTCTACCTGAAGGACGTCTGGCGGTTCGCGGCCGTCGGCCAGGGCTTCGACGGCGGTCTCGAGGCGCTGCTGAAGAACTTCGGCGGCGAGGTCGCCGAGGAGGAGGCGCCCGCCGCCCCGCAGCAGCCCCAGGCCGGTGCGTCTCCCAGCTTCGCGCCCCCCGCCCAGGCCGCCGCGCCGCCCGCGTTCGGTGCCCCGGCCGGAGCTCCCGCGCCGGCCCCGCAGCCGGCCCCTCCGGCGCCCGCGCCGGCCCCGGCCGCACAGGGTTTCGCGCCCCCGCCTGGATCCACCCCGCCGCCGAGCCCGGCGCCCCCGGTGCACGCGCAGCCGACCATCGTCGCGCCCATGACGCCGCCCGGAGGCGCCCCACCGCCGCCCGCCCCGGCGCCCGCGCCCTACGGCCAGCCGGGACAGCAGCCGTACGGCCAGCCCTCGGCGCCGCCGCCTCCCGGCTACGGCTACCCCCAGGCGCCCGCGGCACCTCAGGCGCCGCAGGCCCCGGCCCCGCCGCCCGGTTACGGCCAGCCGACCCCGCCTCCCGGCTACGGCCAGCAGCCCCCCTACGGGCAGGTCCCGGGCCAGGCGGCGCCCTACGGAGCCCCCCAGGGTGCCCCGCAAGGCGCACCTCAGGGTCCCGGTGTGGCCGCCGCGCTCCAGCAGTTCAAGGAGACGCCGACCGGTCAGCGCTGGACGCAGCAGAACAAGAAGATGGTCCGCGTCGACCTCGGCATCGGCGGCCAGTCCGTGCTCGCCCGCCAGGGCAGCATGGTGCTCTACCAGGGCAAGGTCGACTTCAGCTACAAGGGCGCCGGATTCGCCGGCCGGATCGTGGGCAACGCCACCGGCCAGGAGATGCAGCTGATGCGCTGTTCCGGCCAGGGCCAGGTCTTCCTCGCCGAGAACAACTCGATGGTGCATCCCATCGAGCTCCAGGGCGACGGCATCTGTGTCTCCGCCGAGAACGTCCTCGCCTTCGACGAGGGCCTCCAGTACGAGGTCCGCCGTATCGAGGGGCACGGCATCCCTGGCGGCGCGCTGTTCACGATGCAGTTCACGGGCACCGGCACCATCGTCGTCAAGACGCACGGCACGCCCGTGGTGCTGCCGGTGACGCCCACGACGTTCGCCGACTGCAACGCCGTGGTCGCCTGGTCGTCCGCCGCCCAGGTGGTCGTCTCCAGTCAGGTCCGCATGCGCCGCAACTCCTACCCCGGCGACACCGGCGAGAGCGTCAACCTCCAGTTCCGGGCCGCTCCCGGCAACTTCATCGTCGTCCAGCCGTACGAGATCTGAGGGAGCCCGTCATGAACCAGCCACTCGCGGGCTACGCCCCCGCACCTGTCACCGCCCGCATGGAGAACCACGGCAACCACATGCTGAAGGTCGCCATGCAGAGCGGGCACGACCTCCTCGCGCGCGTGGGCTCGATGGTCGCCTACGAAGGGTTCGTCCAGTACGAGCCCAACCCGCCGGCCGTGCGCCAGATCGCCAAGGACTGGATGACCGGCGAGGGCGCGCCCCTGATGAAGTGCTCCGGCGACGGACTGCTCTACCTCGCCGACTACGGCGCCAACGTCGTCGTGATCAACCTCAACGGCGACGGCATCTCCGTCAACGCCACCAACCTGCTCGCCTTCGACGCGCATCTGACGTGGGGCGTCGAGCGGGTCAAGGGTCTGGCGAAGTTCGCCGGGCAGGGCCTGTGGAACACCAAGATCTCCGGGCAGGGCTGGGTCGCGCTGACCTCCCGGGGCAAGCCGATCGTCGTCGACTGCGGCGGTGGCGAGGACGAGACGTACGTCGACCCGGACGCGCTCGTCGCCTGGTCCCCGAACCTCAAGGTGAAGGGCAAGCGCAGCTTCAAGGCGCAGTCGCTCATCGGCCGGGGCAGCGGCGAGGCCTACCAGATGGCCTTCTCCGGCCAGGGCATCGTCGTCGTACAGCCCAGCGAGGACAGCACCGACCGTCTCCGGGTCCGGGGCTGAGGGGGAGCGAGAGAACGCCATGCAGAGCCCGATTTTCGCCTACAACGACCAGCAGACCCAGGACCGCTGGAGCCTGCAGAACAAGCAGATGCTCCGCGTGAACCTGGAGGGTCACGACGACCTCCTCGCCCGCAAGGGCACGATGGTCGCCTATCAGGGACTCGTCGAGTTCGACGCCGAGTACCAGAACAACCAGCAGTCACGCTCGCGTGCGCACACCGGTGAGGGCCTCGACCTCATGCGCTGTCACGGACAGGGCACGGTCTACCTCGCCAACCTCAAGCAGCACATCCATGTCATGGATGTCGACCAGGACGGGCTGACCGTCGACAGCAGCTATGTGCTGGCGATGGAATCCTCGCTGCACCACGAGGTCATCGCCGTGGACAGCCTCTACGGCATCTCCGGCTCGGGCAAGTACCAGCTCAACATCACCGGCCGCGGCAAGGTCGCCCTCATGACCTCCGGCATGCCGCTGCTGATGCAGGTGACGCCCGACAAGTACGTCAACTGCGACGCCGACGCGATCGTCGCCTGGTCCACCGCCCTGCGAGTGCAGATGCAGGCCCAGACGCACTCCTCCGGAGTGTGGCGGCGCCGCGGCAGCACCGGCGAGGGCTGGGAGCTCAGCTTCATGGGTGCCGGCTTCGCGCTGGTCCAGCCGAGCGAGCTGCTGCCGCCGCAGAACGCCCAGATCGGCTCCGGCCTCGCCGCCCAGTACGGCATGGGGCAGCAAGGGGCACGGGGTCAGAACCAGGGCAACGTCTGGAGTTGACCGTCCGGAAGCAGACGTAAGGGGCGACCGCCCGGGCGGTCGCCCCTTACACGTCTGTCGGCAGCGGCCGGTGCTTCAGACCGCGAGCCTCGCCCGCGTCGCCTCCAGCAGGCGGACCACCGACCCGTCCGCGACGTCCGCCACCTCGTCGTAGGCGAACCAGCGCAGGTCCAGCGACTCGTCGCTGATCGCAGCCACGGCGCCGGCCGGGGCGAGCGCCGCGTACTGGACGTCGAGATGCCAGGCGCACGGCGTGTGATGGCGGTCAAGGCGGACCGGGCCGCCCGGCAGCAGGGACAGCCCCGCGACGCCGGACTCCTCGGTCGCCTCGCGCAGCGCCGCCGCCGTCAGCGTGTCGTCGGACGGCTCGCAGTGGCCGCCCATCTGCAGCCACATGCGCAGCTTCTTGTGGAGGGTGAGCAGCACCCGCCCGCGTGAGGGGTCGATCACCAGCGCGCTCGCCGTGATGTGCCCGTCGCCGCAGGCCTTCCACATGCCGTCCGGGTGCGTCTCCAGATGCTCCAGATACGTCCGGCGCAGCTCTTCCTGGTCCTCGTACGCCTTCAGTACGAGGACCGCGTCGTCGTACAGGCTCACTCGGTGCCGTCGCCCTTGCCGTCGCCGCCCTCGGAGTCGCCGTCCTTCTTCAGGTTCGGCTTCTCGCCGGCGCCGCTCGCGGCCTCGCCGAGCATCTTGTCGAGCTCGGAGAAGTCGATCTGCTCGCGGTGCACGAATCCGTCCGGATCGTCCAGGTCACCGGCCGTCGGCAGCATGTCCGGGTGCGCCCACAGGGCGTCCCGGCCGTCGACACCGCGCGCGTCCGTGAGCGAGGCCCACAGCCGGGAGGCGTCACGCAGGCGCCGTGGACGCAGTTCCAGACCGATCAGCGTGGCGAACGTCTGCTCGGCCGGGCCGCCCGAGGCACGCCGGCGGCGCAGCGTCTCACGCAGCGCGTCGGCGGACGACAGACGGGGCTTGGCGGCGGCGTGGACCACCGCGTCGACCCAGCCCTCGACGAGCGCCAGAGCCGTCTCCAGACGGGCCAGGGCCGCTTTCTGCTCCGGGGTGTCCTCTGGCTGGAACATGCCCTGCTGGAGAGCGTCCTGAATCTGTTCGGGGTTCTGCGGGTCGAACTGGCCGACCACGTCCTCCAGCTTGGCGGTGTCGACCTTGATCCCGCGCGCGTAGCCGTCGACGGCGCCGAACAGGTGCGAGCGCAGCCACGGCACATGCGCGAAGAGGCGCTGGTGGGCGGCCTCGCGCAGGGCGAGATACAGCCGTACCTCCTCCTTCGGCACGCCCAGGTCCTTGCCGAACGTCTCGACGTTCACCGGCAGCAGCGCGGCCTTGCCGGCCGGGCCGAGCGGCAGGCCGATGTCGGTGGACCCGACGACCTCGCCCGCGAGCACACCGACGGCCTGCCCGATCTGCGTGCCGAACATGGCGCCGCCCATCGAACGCATCATGCCGATCAGCGGGCCCGCCATGGCCTGCATCTCCTCCGGCAGGACGTCGCCCATCGCGGTGCCGACCCGCTCCGCGACCGGGTCGACGAGCTCCTGCCACGCGGGCAGGGTCGCCTCGACCCACTCCGCACGGCTCCACGCGACGGCGGTGTTCGCGCCGGACGGCAGCGACGTCGCGTCGTCCAGCCACAGGTCCGCCAGGCGCACGGCCTCCTGGACGGCGGTGCGCTCGGAGGCGCCCACGCTCGCGTCCTTGGTGCCGTCCGCGGTGCCCTGGGAGACCGTCTGGCGGGCGATCTGCTTGGCCATGTCCCAGTTCACCGGGCCGCCCTCGTACGAGAGCATCTGCCCGAGCTGCTGGAACGCGGCCCCGAGGTCGGTGGGGTTCAGCGAGCCGAACATGGCCGCGAACGGATTGTCCGCACCTCCTCCCATGCCTCCGGCGCCCGGCAGCCCGAAACCGAACGGGTTGGCCGGGCCCTGACCACCACCGCTCTGCTGGTCCTTCTTCTTGCCCTCGTCGCCGTCTTCCGGCTCCTCCGGCGGAAGGCCGAATCCGAATGGGGTGTCACTCACGGGATTCCTCGGCTGGTAAGGCCACCGGCTGACGCCGACGGCACGACTGCCTGATAACACCACCCAGCGTAGACACCGCGAGCCGATCGGGCCTCGGTGCTTCGCCGACTCTCGGCCTGCGGCAGGATGGATGCCACCTGGTACGTACGCGTCACTCGCGTTCGTACTAAAGACAACCGCTGGAGACGCCCGGTGAGTTCCCCTGATCCGCAGGTTCGCGCAGCGCGAAACGAGTCAACCCCGCACGCCGCGCGCGCCGTGCGCGGACCCGTCGTCGCGGTGACCGGTGCCGCGTCCGGGATCGGCGCGCTGCTCACCGAGCGGCTGGTCGCGTCGGACGAGGTCAAGCAGGTCATCGCCATCGACGAGCGGCGCGGAGACTGCGCCGCGGCGCAGTGGCACATCCTGGACGTACGGGACCCCGCCATCGCCGAGAAGCTGCGGGGCGCCGACGTGGTCGTGCACCTGGCGCTCGACCTTGATCTGGAGACGGATGCGGCCGCGCGGACGGCGTACAACGTTCGGGGGACGCAGACCGTCCTGACGGCCGCCGCGGCGGCCGGCATCCACCGGGTGGTGCTGTGCACCTCGGCGATGGTCTACGGCGCGCTCGACGACAACGAGCTGCCGCTGTCCGAGGACGCCGAGCTGCGGGCCACGGCCGAGGCCACCGGCGTCGGGGACCTCCTGGAGATCGAGCGTCTCGCGCGCCGGGCGCCCAGGGCCCACCCGGGCCTCAATGTCACCGTCGTGCGCCCCGCCGTGCTGGTGGGCGGCACCGACACGGCGCTGACCAGGTACTTCGAGTCGCCCCGGCTGCTCGTCGTCGCCGGTTCCCGGCCGGCCTGGCAGTTCTGCCACGTCGAGGACCTGTGCAGCGCGCTGGAGTACGCCGTCCTGGAGAAGGTCGAAGGGGAACTCGCCGTCGGATGCGACGGCTGGCTGGAGCAGGAGGAGGTCGAGGAGCTCAGCGGGATCCGCCGTATGGAGCTGCCCTCCGCGGTCGCGCTCGGAGCGGCGGCCCGCCTGCACCGCATCGGGCTGACGCCGTCCCCGGCCGGGGACCTGGCCTACACGATGTACCCGTGGGTGGTCAGCGGCAGCCGGCTCCACGACGCCGGGTGGCGGCCGCAGTGGACCAACGAGGAAGTTCTCGCGGAGCTGCTCGAAGAGGTCTCCGGCAGGCACACGGTCGCCGGGCGGCGGCTCGGCCGCAAGGACGCCACCGCGGCCGGCGCGGCGGGTGCGACGGTGGCCCTGCTGGGCGCGGCGGCGGTCGTACGGCGGGCGCGGAAGGCCCGGCGGCGGATCTGAGCGCGGCACGCTCGGCGGCCTGGAGCGGGCCGAGCTGTAGGAGGCTCCAAAGCCGCACGCGCGTGTGCCGGGCGAAAGCGCTATTCCCCGCCCTCACGCGCGTGAGGCACGATGGGGCCATGGCACCTACCAACGATCACCCCGGTGAGCAGGGCGCTCAGGATCCCGTCAAGCTCATCGCCATTCGTGAGACGGCCCTGTCCCTGGACGAGGTCTTCCGTGCCGTCGGGGACGCCGCCGCCGGTGGGACCGCGCTGTTCGTGGGCACCGTGCGCAACCACGACGGGGGTGCCGACGTCGACGAGCTCGGGTACTCGTGCCATCCCAGCGCCGAGGCCGAGATGCGGCGGATCGCCGAGAAGGTCGTCGCCGAGTACCCGGTAAGGGCGCTCGCCGCGGTCCACAGAGTGGGCGACCTCGGGGTCGGGGACCTCGCGGTCGTCGTCGCCGTCTCCTGCCCCCATCGCGGCGAGGCCTTCGAGGCGTGCCGCAAGCTGATCGACGATCTCAAGCACGAGGTGCCGATCTGGAAGCACCAGAAGTTCTCGGACGGCACGGAGGAGTGGGTCGGCGCCTGCTGAGGGCCCCTCCCGAGCACCCGCCGGCCCCGTCCACCCCACTCGGCTTGCGTAACCGCACCCCTGGCGTGAGCGTTGTCAGTGCCAGTGGTTAATCTGCTGATCAGTCAGTTGCGGTCACTCATTGGGGATGGGAGGACGGCATGGCGGCACTCGCCTGGTTGCTGATTCCGCTCGTGGCTGCGGTCACCGCCGGCCTGTGGGGCAGTTGGGCCAACCGGACCCGCAAGGCGCGGGGCGACGGCCCCGAGCTGGACGGCTACGCCCGCTTCCGCGCGGCCATGGAGAAGTCCTCGCCCCGCGCATGATCGCCGGCGCATGATCCAGGGGGCGGGTTCGCGGCCCTGACGGGGCTCTGACAGGGCTGTCACGTACTGTCTTGGCATGCCACGCCGCACCGCGACGATGCTCGCCTCCACTCTGATGCTGATCGCGCTCCTGTGCGCGGGAGTGTTCATTCCCGTGCCGTACGCGGAAATGTCCCCGGGGCCGACCGTCAACACCCTCGGCGATCACGACGGTGAGCCGGTGCTTCAGATCTCCGGGCGCAAGACCTACCCGACGAGCGGTCACCTCAACATGACCACTGTCCGGGTCACCAGCGCCGACTACAAGATGAACCTGGTCGAGGCGGTCTACGGCTGGCTCGCGCACGACAACAAGGTCGTGCCGCACGACACCCTCTACCCGGACGGCAAGACCGAGGAGCAGTCCACCCAGGAGAACGCCGAGGAGTTCAGCCAGTCCCAGGAGAGCGCCAAGGTCGCCGCCCTGAAGGCGCTGGACATCCCGGTGCAGAGCTGGGTGATCGTCTCGACCGTCGTCAAGGGAACCCCGGCCGAGGGCAAGCTGCACGCCGGTGACGTGATCAAGGCCGTCGACGGAACGACGGTCAAGGAGCCCGGGGACGTCGCCGAGCTGGTGACCAAGCACGAGCCCGGACAGGACGTCGTCTTCACGATCGTGCCGGCCAAGGAGCAGGCCGCCGCGGAGAAGGAGCGCCGGACGCCGACGAAGACCGAGAAGGTCACCATCAGGACCGCCGAGTCCACCGACAGCGGCGACAAGCGCGCCATCGTCGGGATCTCCGCCGGGACCGACCACACCTTCCCGTTCAGCATCGACATCAAGCTCGCCGACGTCGGCGGCCCCAGCGCGGGCCTGATGTTCTCCCTCGGCCTCTACGACAAGCTCACCCCGGGCAGCCTCACCGGCGGCAAGTTCGTGGCCGGCACCGGCACCATCGACGACGCCGGCAAGGTCGGCCCCATCGGCGGCATCGAGATGAAGACCATCGCCGCGCGCGAGAAGGGCGCCCGGTACTTCCTGACGCCCGCCGACAACTGCGCGACCGCCTCCAGGGACGTCCCGGGCGGGCTCACCCTCGTCAAGGTCGGCACCATCGACGACGCCCTCGGCGCCCTGAAGGACATCCGCTCCGGCGACACCGCCGACCTGCCGAAGTGCACGACGAAGAGCTGAGCGACCGGCATCGGTACGACGACGGGGGCGCCCCTCAGTGGTGAGGGGCGCCCCCGTCGTCGTACCGGAGGACCTCAGTCCTCGAAGGTCGCCTTCAGCGCGTCCGCCAGGCCGGGGACCAGGTCCGGACCGGTGAGGACCTCGGTCGGGGTGTCCTTCTCGCGCAGGCGCAGGGCGGACTCGCGGGTGCCGTCGCGCAGGACCGCGACCGTCATGCGCACCTCCTGACGGTCCGGGTGGTCCGCCACCCACTTCGTGAGCTTGGCGTCGCTCAGGCCCTGCGGAACCTGCGCCTCGGCGGACGGCGGCAGCATCAGACGCTCCACCGTGAGCGCGCAGCCGGCCACCGCGTCGGGCCAGGCGATCGTGCCGAGGAACTCGTCGAGCTGCTTGCCCGTTGGCATTTCGTCCTGCTCGATCGGGGTCAGGCCGGAGGACTCCTCCTCGTCCCCCAGGCCGAGCTGGGCGGCGAGGCCGGGTTCCTGGACTCGCAGCCGTGCGGTGTCGACGAGGGCGAAAAGGCGGGCGGGCTGGTCCCAGCCGAGGCCGGAGGCGTACTCGTCGATCTCGAGGACGGCCCGGGTGAGCGGGTTGGCAGCCATGGGAGTGTTGGACATGGTCACAATCCTCTCTCGTTCCTGGCCGGAATCGGGAACCGAGTAAACGGTGAGTAAGTTGCATAGATGTGGGCCCACGATCACGGGGGGCCACGGAGGGTCCACGAAGACGCGGGCCTGACCCAGACCTAGAGCGAACTTCGGGGTGCGAACCTTGGCTTTCCAGATGCCGGACCGCGGCGGAGGCCCGACCGGGCCACGGATCAGAGTGGGCCGCCCGTCCCGGCGTGTCCGGACCCTGCTCATGACGCTGGGCGTGCTCGCCGTCCTCGGCATGGCCTTCACCATGTTCGCGGGCTTCTGGACGGACTGGCTCTGGTACCGGTCGGTGAACTACTCCTCGGTGTTCACCACCACGCTGTGGACGAAGATCGGACTCTTCTTCGTCTTCGGTCTGTTGATGGCCCTCGCGGTCGGCTTCAACATCTGGCTCGCGCACCGGCTGCGCCCGCCGCTGAGCGCCATGTCGATGGAGCAGCAGAGCCTCGACCGCTACCGCATGGGCATCGCGCCGTACAAGAAGTGGCTGCTGCTGGCGATCACCGCCCTGGTCGGCCTGATCGCCGGCGCCTCCGCCTCCAGCCAGTGGCGGACGTGGCTGATGTGGGTCAACGGCGTCCCCTTCGGTGAGAAGGACCCGCAGTTCCACCTGGACGTCGGCTTCTACGCCTTCGACCTGCCCTGGTACCGGTTCCTGCTCGGCTTCGGCTTCGCCGCCGCGATCCTCTCGGTGATCGCCGCCGCGCTCACCCACTACCTGTACGGCGGGCTGCGGATCACCAGCCCGGGCGCGCGTGCCACGGCCGCCGCGACCGGTCACCTGTCGGTCCTCATCGGCATCTTCGTCGCCCTGAAGGCCGTCGCGTACTGGCTCGACCGGTACGGACTCGCGGTGAAGTCCAGCGACTTCAAGGCGACCGACAACTGGACCGGCCTCAGGTACGTCGACGCCAACGCCTACCTGCCGGCCAAGACGATCCTGTTCTGCATCGCCGTGATCTGCGCGCTGCTGTTCTTCGCCACCCTGTGGCGGCGCACCTGGCAGCTGCCCGTGATCGGCTTCGGCCTGATGGTGCTCTCCGCGATCCTCATCGGCGGTCTGTACCCGGCGATCGTGCAGAAGTTCCAGGTCCAGCCCAACGAGCAGGCCAAGGAAGCGCCGTACGTCGAGAAGAACCTCAAGGCGACGCGCGACGCGTACGGCATCGACGGCACCCAGGTCACCGAGTACCCCGGCACGAGCAAGACCGAGGACAGGACCAAGCTGCGCGACGACGTCGACGCCACGGCGAGCATCCGCATCCTGGACCCGAACATCGTCTCGCCCACGTTCCAGCAGCTCCAGCAGATCAGGAACTACTACGCGTTCCCGACCAACCTGGACGTCGACCGGTACGCCAAGGACGGCAAGGACCAGGACACCGTCATCGGTCTGCGTGAGATCAACCTCAACGGCATCCCGAAGCGGAACTGGATCAACGACCACTTCCGCTACACCCACGGGTACGGCGTGGTCGCCGCCAAGGGCACCAGCGCGAACTCGCAGGGCAGGCCGGAGTTCACCGAGTCGGATCTGCCGTCCAAGGGTGACCTCGGGACGTACGAGCAGCGGGTCTACTACGGCGAGAAGACCACGATGTACTCCATCGTCGGCGGTCCCCAGAAGGAGATCGACTACTCCGACGACAGTGGTGAGAAGACCTACAGCTACAAGGGCGACAGCGGCGTCAGCCTCTCCAACCCGGTCAACCGGGCCGCGTACGCGGTGGCGTTCGGTGAGCCGCAGATCCTGTACTCGGGTGCGATCGGCGACGGTTCGCGCATCCTGTACAACCGCACGCCCAAGGAGCGCGTCGAGGCGGTCGCCCCGTGGCTGACCATCGACGGAGACGCCTACCCGGCGGTGGTGAACAACCGCATCCAGTGGATCGTCGACGCGTACACGACGACGAACGGCTACCCGTACTCGTCCCGTACGACCCTCGGTGACACCACGGCCGACTCGCTGACCGCCACCAACAACAACCGCGCGGTGGTGGCCCAGCAGAACCAGGTCAACTACATCCGCAACTCGGTGAAGGCGACCGTCGACGCCTACACCGGCGAGGTCGAGCTCTACCAGTGGGACACCAAGGACCCGGTCCTGAAGACCTGGATGAAGGCCTTCCCGGACACCGTGGAGCCCAAGAGCAAGATCTCCAAGGACCTGATGGATCATCTGCGCTACCCGCAGGACCTGTTCAAGGTCCAGCGCGAGCTGCTCACCCGCTACCACGTGAAGGACGCCACGACGTTCCTCAGCGGCAGCGAGGTCTGGCAGGTGCCGGACGACCCGACCAACAAGTCGGGCAGCGCGACACCGCCGTACTACCTGAGCATGAAGATGCCGGACCAGGCGGCGCAGGCGTTCTCGTTGACGACGACGTTCACACCGAACGGCCGTGACAACCTCAGTGCGTTCATGGCCGTCGACGCCGAGGCCGGCACCGCTGACTACGGCAAGATCAGAATCTTGAAACTGCCGACCAACACCACGGTCAACGGGCCCAGTCAGGTCCAGAGCCAGTTCAACTCCGAACAGGACATCGCCGAGACCATCAGGCTGCTCAGAGGCGGCGACTCCGAGGTCGAGTACGGCAACCTGCTCGCGGTGCCACTGGACGGCGGACTGCTCTATGTGGAACCGGTCTACGTACGCGGCGGTGGACTCAAGTACCCGCTGCTGCGGAAGGTGTTGGTGTCCTACGGCGGCACCACCGCCTTCGAAGACACGCTCGACGCGGCCCTGAGCAAGGTCTTCGGAGCGGAGGGCGCGACCCCCCAGCCGCCGGACGAGGGCGAGGAGGACGTCGGCGGTACGACACCTCCGCCGACGTCCAGCAACCCGACGGTCCAAGAAGCGCTCGACGACGCCCAGAAGGCCTTCGAGGCCGGCCAGGACGCCTTGAAGAAGGGCGACTGGGAGGCGTACGGCAAGGCGCAGAAGGATCTGGAGGACGCGCTCAGGCGGGCCGAGGACGCACAGTCGCAGCCGGACAAGACCGGCGGCGGCGCGGGCGGCGGCGGCGAGAGCGCGAGCCCGAGCTCAAGTCCCAAACCGAGCGGCAGTCCCACCGGCACCTAGGGACGCCAGGTTGATCGAACAGCCCACCCTGCGCCGTGATACGGTTGCTTCACAACGGCGCGGGGTGGAGCAGCTCGGTAGCTCGCTGGGCTCATAACCCAGAGGTCGCAGGTTCAAATCCTGTCCCCGCTACTGAAGTCGGCGAACATTTCGTACGACAGCGAAGGCCCGGATCCTCCAAGGATCCGGGCCTTCGTGGTGTGCGAACGCATGTGCCGGGGGCCGGGACGCTCGTGCCGCCGTGGGGAGTTGGGTGAACTGTGTTTGACTTGTCTCTCTGTGGGCATGTCGACAAAACGCTGAAGTGACCTCACGGGCTGCGGTATACCAGGTGTACCCGGGTTGCAGGTGGTGCGACGATGGACGTTATGGGGGACAAGGCAACTCTGTTGGAGACAGGGCGGTTTGTGCAGCCTGCCGACTTTGTGCAGTCGGCGGGCGAAATGGTGCAGCCTGAGTACGATGCCTCGCGTCCGAAGGACGATGTCTCGCGGCCGCCGGCCGAACTCGCACGACCGGAGGCCGACTTCGCCGTCGACCGGCCGGCGGACCAGGACGAGACGGGGGAGGCCGCCGAGGAGGCGCGCCGGCTGCTCGCCGCGGAGACCGGTGACGTCGAGGCGATGAGCGTACTCGGGGCCATGCTGCTGCGGCGCGGCGATCTCGACGGAGCCGAGCCGCATCTGCGGGCCGCGACCGCGGCGGGGGACCGGGCGGCCGCGAACAACCTGGGAGTGCTGCTGCATCAGCGCGGCTACCCCGACGAGGCCGCCGGCTGGTGGCGGATCGCCGCCGTCGCCGGGTCGGCCGCCGCGGCGCACGCGCTGGGGCGCCATCACCGTGAGCGGGGCGACGAGCCCGCCGCCGAGTACTGGCTGCGGCAGTCCGCCGAGCAGGGGCACACGCTCGGCGCGTACGCCCTCGCCGATCTCCTGGAGCACCGCAGCGACGACCGGGCCGAGCAGTGGATGCGGGTCGCGGCGGAGCGCGGGCACCGGGAGGCGGCGTACCGGCTGGCGCGCGCGCTCGACCGGCAGGTGACGCGGACGGATGAGGACGGCGCCGACAACGGTGTCGAGCCGGACGGGGCCGTGCTGGACGAGGCCGAGCAGTGGTACCGGCAGGCCGCCGCGCGCGGGCACCGCAGGGCCGCGCTGCACCTCGGGGCGATCCTGGAGAAGCGCGGAGAGCTCAAGGAGGCAGGGCGCTGGTACCTGACGTCCGCCAAGGACGGTGAGGCGCGCGCCGCCTGCGCGCTCGGGTTCCTGCTGCGGGACGCGGGGGACACCGAGAGCGCCGCCGTGTGGTGGCTGCGGGCCGCGCAGGACGGCGACGGCAACGCGGCGAACGCGCTGGGTGCGCTGCACGCCGAGCGCGGGGAGACGCAGACCGCCGAGCGGTGGTACCGCGCCGCGATGGACGCCGGTGACGTCAACGGCGCGTACAACCTCGGGCTGCTCTGCGCCGAGCAGACGCGTACCGCGCAGGCCGAGCAGTGGTACCGGCGGGCGGCCTACGCCGGGCATCGCGAGGCGGCGAACGCCCTGGCGATCCTGCTGCTCCAGGTCGGGGACGCGACGGGTGCCGAGCCGTGGTTCTCCAAGGCCGCGGAGGCGGGGAGCGTGGACGCCGCGTTCAACCTGGGGATCCTGTACGCCGGGCGGGGCGAGGAGCGGGCCGCGCTGCGGTGGTACGAGCGGGCGGCTGCCGCCGGGCACACCGAGGCGGCGCTCCAGGTCGGGATCGCGCGGCTGCGGGACGGGGACGAGCCGGCCGCGGAGCGGCATCTGCGGTGCGCGGCCGGGGGCGGCAGTGCGGAGGGGGCGTATCGGCTGGCGACCGTGCTGGATGCCCGGCGGCCGCCGGAGCCCGCGCATGAGCTGGGCGAGCCGGTGCGGGAGAAGGCCGAGTGCGAGGAGTGGTACGAGCGGGCTGCCTCGCAGGGGCATCGGCGGGCGCAGGTCCGGGTCGGGATGCTGGCCGCGGCCCGGGGGGATGTCGTGGAGGCGGCTCGGTGGTACCGGGTGGCCGCCGAGGCCGGGTCGCGCAACGGTGCGTTCAACCTGGGGCTGCTGCTGGCCAGGGAGGGCAGTGAGCCCGAGGCCGCGGTGTGGTGGACGCGGGCGGCTGACGCCGGGCACGGGCGGTCGGCTTTGCGGCTCGCCCTGGTCTACGCGCGTCGTGGTGAGCTTGCGGAGGGGCAGCGGTGGGCCGACCGGGCGGTGAGTCTGGGGCCGGCCGAGGTCGCCGAGCGGGCGGCGCGGTTGCGGGACGCTCTGCGGGAGGAACTGTCGGCGTGAGCGGGGCTGAGGGGCGTGCGGGTGCGTGGCGCTCGGCCGACGTCTCTGGGGACTGCGCCCCCAGACCCCCGCTTCGGCCCTGAACGGGCCCCTTCCCCAAACGCCGGACGGGCTCAGCGGAAGCGATTTGCCTCTGCTCGCGGTCTTGACGTAATGTTGCGTTCACCGACGCGGGGTGGAGCAGCTCGGTAGCTCGCTGGGCTCATAACCCAGAGGTCGCAGGTTCAAATCCTGTCCCCGCTACTGAAGGCCCAGGGCCGGGATCCATAGGGATCCCGGCCCTGGGTGTTTTTGCGGGCCAAGTGCGTCAGGGCTGGCGGCCCACCGCCTCCTCGTACAGGGCTCGGTTCACCGTTCGGGACTCCGGCAGAGACGATCCCTCGGCCACGCCCTGGGCCTCGTAGGCCGACTGGAGGCGGGTCGTCGTGCCGGAGCGGATCTCCCAGTCCATGACCAGGGACGGGGTGGAGTCGAGGATCGACTCCTCCGCCTTGAGGAGTTTCGCGAGGTATGTGACGAAGCTCGCATCCTGCTTGTAGTCCGAGGCGAAGTACGAGTTCAGCGTGCGGATGTACGCCCTCAGGAGGGCCACCCCGGCGTCCACGTCGTCCTGGAGGAGCGCGGGGCCGTAGAGCATGCCGCCCAGGGGCTCGCCCCGCGGCTGGCCGCCGAGGAAGGCGTACCCCTGCTCGCCGTCCACCTTGCGCCAGACCGGGTCCAGGAGCCACGCGGAGTCCACGCCGCCGTTCTGGAGGGCCGTGAGGACGTCGGCCGAGCCGAGTTGCTGGTACTGGATGTCGGCGAGGCCGCCGCCGTGCTTCTCCAGCGCCTTCTCCATGGGGTACGCGATCACCGAGCCCTTGCCGATCATCGTGCCCATCCTGCGGCCGGCCATCGCCACCCGGCTCGCGCTCTCGCCCTCCTTCAGGCGCACCCACAGACCGCTCTTCGACTTCGGCGCCGGTGAGAAGTTCCCGGCGACCCACTTGATGTCGAAGCCGCCCTTGACGCCGTTCATGACGGCCGCCTCCGGGGCCGCCCACAGCGCGTCGATGTCGCCCTTCGCCAGGAGGGGCAGCGCGTCCGGGGTCGGCAGGACCTTCAGCGTGACGTCGAGGCCCTCCTTCTTGAACTCCCCCTTGTCGAGAGCCACTTGCAGCGGAGCCACGTACTCCGCGCTCAGCGTCCCCGTGGCGATCGTCAGCTTGCGGGCCTCGGACAGCGGCTGCGGGGAAGGCGTGCCGGGCAGACAGCGGGCCGGCGTGCGGGTGGGGGAGAGGTCCTCGGGGTCCGTCCATGCCTTCGCGCCGCAGCCCTCGACCGGCCGGATCGTGCGGTCGCCGGCGGCCGCCTTCGACGAGGAGTCCGACTCGTACGGCGACGAGCACGCCGCCGACGCCAGCAGGGCCCCCGCGGCGAGGAGGACGCCGTACACATGTGGCCTTCCTCTCATGACTGGCCCCTTCCTCGGTCCCTCGGTGCCCAGGGGGTGAGCAGGCGGCCGGCGAAGCGGATCAGTTCGGAGAACAGGACTCCCAGGATCGCGACGCAGACGATGCCGACGAACATGACGTCGTTCTGGAAGAGCGCGCGCGAGTCGAAGATCAGATGGCCCAGGCCGTTCGTCGCGGCGATCTGCTCCGAGGCGACGATGACCAGCACCGCCACGCCCGCGGCGATGCGTGCGCCCACCAGCACGGAGGGGAGAGACGCGGGCAGTAGGACATGGCGGAACATCTGCCGTCGCGAGGCGCCGAAGACCTGGCCCGCGTCGCGGTGGCCGGACGGGACGGACATCACCGCCGACATGGTCGAGATCCACACGAAGAAGAACACCGTCGCCGCCACCAGGGCCACCTGCGGGCCCTCGCCCAGGCCGAACATGTTCAGGAAGACCGGCAGCAGGGCCAGCTTCGGTACGACGTACAGGGCGTCCAGCAGCGGCTCCAGCGCCGCGCGTACCAGGGACAGGGAGCCCATGAGCAGGCCCAGGACGTAGCCCGCCGCAGTGCCGACCGCGTATCCGGCGAGGACCCGCTTCAGGGTGGCCCACACGTCCGGCCACAGTTCGCCGGCGGCGGCCCGGTCCCAGCCGTCGGCGAGGATCGTGGACGGGGCCGGGTAGACACGGTCGTCGATCCAGGCCTGGACCGCGGCCAGTTGCCACAGCAGGAGCAGGACGACGGGCACGGCGAGCGCCAGCGACAGCTCCAGTGCGCGCCGGCGGCGGTGGGTGCGGGTGGGACGGAGTTCGCGTGGGCCCGGGCGGCGGACCAGGACCGACTCGGCGGGCGGCTTCGTGAGCGTCGTCATGCCGGCACGGCCTCCTTCCGCAGCAGGTCCCACAGTTCGCTCTTCAGAGCGGTGAACTCGGGTGTGGCGCGGATATCGCCGGTGCGCGGGCGCGGGAAGGGCGGGCGGTGCTCGGCGATGATCCGGCCCGGCCGGGCGGACATGACCAGGACGCGGTCGCCGAGGACGATGGCCTCCTCCAGGCTGTGGGTGATGAAGAGCGTGGTCGTCCGCAAGGACTGGGTGATGTCCAGGAGTTCGTCCTGGAGGATCGTGCGCAGCTGGGCGTCGAGCGCGGCGAAGGGCTCGTCCATCAGCAGGATCTCGGGTTCCACGGCCAGGGCGCGGGCGATCGCCACGCGCTGGCGCATCCCGCCGGAGAGGACCGCAGGGTAGGCGTCCGCGAAGTCGGACAGGCCCATGCGGGCCAGCCAGTCGTCGGCGCGGGCGTTCGCCTCGCGGCGCGGGACGCGCTGGATGTCCAGGCCGAAGCGGACGTTGGCGCGGACGGACTTCCAGTCGTAGATGCCGTAGTCCTGGAAGATCATGGCTGCCGGTCGTGGGCTCGTGGCACGGATCTCCAGGGTGCCCGTGCTGGGGCGGAGCAGGCCCGCGGCGATGCGCAGCAGGGTCGACTTGCCGCAGCCGGAGGGGCCGACGGCACAGACGAACTCGCCGTGGGCGACGGTCAGATCGAGGGGGCCGAGGGCCTCGACCGTGCGGGGGGTTCGGCCGAAGGTGCGGGTCAGGTCGTTCGCGCTGAGTTTGGGGTACGGCTCTCCCACTTCTGTCTCCTTGCGGAGTGCGGTACGGACGTGTGGGTGCCGTTGACCATATGACGGTCCGTCAGATTCTGGAACCCCGCCCGCACCCCACCGCATCCCGCCCCGCCCGCACCTCACCCCGGGCAGCACGAAGCCCCGGCACTCATCGGTGCCGGGGCTCGGAGAAGGTGGCCGCCTAGGCCTTCGAGCAGTTCGGGCAGATGCCGCGGTACGTCACCTCGACGTCCGAGACCGTGAAGCCGAAGCGCTCGGAGTCGGGCAGGTCGGCCATCGGGTTGCCCGTGGGGTGGACGTCCCGGATGGAGCCGCACTGGGCGCAGACCAGGTGGTGGTGGGGCCGGTGGGCGTTCGGGTCGTACCGCTTGGCGCGCTTGTCGGTGGCGACCTCGAGCACCTCACCGAGGGTGACCAGCTCGCCCAGCGTGTTGTAGACGGTCGCCCGGGAGATCTCGGGCAGCTTGGCGACGGCCCGCGCGTGCACCTCGTCCGCCGTCAGGTGGACGTGGTCGCCGGCGAGAACCTCGGCCACGACGCGCCGCTGCGCGGTCATCCGCCATCCGCGTCCGCGCAGCCGTTCCAGAAGGTCACTCATGCAGACACCTTAACAGAGGAGGACCAGGTTCCGAACGGGTGTGACTTTAGAGCTCAGCTTGACTTGGACAAAGTCCAGGTTAGGATCGAGCTCGTCTTTGGCCATTGGACAGGAGTGGCCGGAGTTGCTCGAAACGACGCAGGAGGCGCACGTGACCCAGGGACCGCTCACGACGGAGGCCGGTGCTCCGGTCGCCGACAACCAGAACAGCGAGACCGCGGGCATCGGCGGCCCGGTCCTCGTCCAGGACCAGCTCCTGCTGGAGAAGCTCGCCCACTTCAACCGGGAGCGCATCCCGGAGCGGGTGGTGCACGCGCGCGGCGCCGGCGCCTACGGCACCTTCACGGTGACCGCCGATGTCAGCCGGTACACGCGCGCCGCGTTCCTCTCCGAGGTCGGCAAGCAGACGGAGACGTTCCTGCGCTTCTCGACGGTGGCCGGCAACCTCGGCGCGGCGGACGCCGTCCGTGACCCGCGCGGCTGGGCGCTGAAGTTCTACACCGAGGAGGGCAACTACGACCTCGTCGGCAACAACACCCCGGTGTTCTTCATCAAGGACGCCATCAAGTTCCCGGACTTCATCCACACCCAGAAGCGCGATCCGTACACGGGCTCGACCGAGCCGGACAACGTCTGGGACTTCTGGAGCCTGAGCCCCGAGTCGACGCACCAGGTGACCTGGCTGTTCGGCGACCGCGGCATCCCGGCGTCGTACCGCCACATGAACGGCTACGGCTCGCACACCTACCAGTGGAACAACGAGGCCGGCGAGGTCTTCTGGGTCAAGTACCACTTCAAGACCGACCAGGGCATCAGGAACCTCACCCAGGAGGAGGCCGACCGGCTCGCCGGTGCGGACCCCGACTCCCACCAGCGCGACCTGCGTCAGGCGATCGAGCGCGGTCAGTTCCCGAGCTGGACCGTGCAGGTGCAGATCATGCCGGCGGCGGACGCGGCGACGTACCGCTTCAACCCGTTCGACCTCACCAAGGTGTGGCCGCACGAGGACTACCCGCCCATCGAGATCGGCAGGCTGGAGCTCAACCGCAACCCGGAGAACGTCTTCGCCGAGGTCGAGCAGTCGATCTTCTCCCCGGCGCACTTCGTGCCCGGCATCGGCCCGTCCCCGGACAAGATGCTCCAGGGCCGTCTGTTCGCCTACGGCGACGCCCACCGCTACCGCGTCGGCATCAACGCCGACCACCTGCCGGTGAACCGCCCGCACGCCACCGAGGCGCGCACCAACTCCCGTGACGGCTTCCTGTACGACGGCCGTCATGGCGGTGCGAAGAACTACGAGCCGAACAGCTTCGGCGGCCCGGCCCAGACGGACCGCCCGCTGTGGCGGCCGTTCACCGGCTTCACGGCCGGCCCCGGCAACCACGAGGCCCCGGCCCACGCGCAGGACGACGACTTCGTGCAGGCGGGCGACCTGTACCGCCTGATGTCGGAGGACGAGAAGGAGCGGCTGATCGCCAACCTGGCGGGTGCCATGGTGCCGGTCTCGCGCCAGGACATCGTCGAGCGGGCGATCGGCAACTTCCGCCGGGCGGACGACGACTTCGGCAAGCGGCTGGAGGCCGCGGTCCAGGCCCTGCGCGGCTGACACCAGCACTGGATCGCCTGCCGTGGCGGACGGGCCGGGTTCCTTCGGGGACCCGGCCCGTCGTGTGTGCTCAGGCCGGCACGTGCTGTCGTACGGGTGCCCAGCAGCGGATGATGTCGCGGACCGAGACGATGCCGACGGGCTCGCCGCGGTCCAGGACGATCAGATGCCGGAAGCCGCCGTGCGCCATGGCGCGGGCCGCCTCCTCCAGGGTCCACGCCGGGGCGGCGAACACGACGTCGGTGGTGGTGTGGTCATGGGCGCGTTCGGAGTCCGGGCTCTGGCCGAGGCCGACGGAGTTCAGGATGTCGCGTTCGGTGAGGATGCCGATGCCGCCCGCGTCCGGGTCGTGGACCACGGCCGCGCCGACCCGGCGGGTGGACATGAGTGCGGCTGCCTGGCGAAGGGTGTGGGTGGGGCCGATGGTGAGGACCACGGTGCTCATGGCGTCACGTACGAGCATGGATGGAGCCACCTCCTGAAGTGCCCCCGCACCGATTGTTCATGGATTCACAAATTCACAAGTGGGGGGACTCTCAGAGTGACAGGTAAAGAGGGGGTCAACAAGGGGGCGCTCAGCAGTGCCGCTCGTCAATAGTCATACCGGGTCATCTTCGGGCGGTGGTCGGTCGACGCCCCGTCGCGCGGCTGGGCGCAAGCGGTCATGGGGCTGCCGCCCCTGACACCGCAATGCACTCGAAGGCCCGGGTCTGGTCGGCGATCCTTGAAGTTCCATATTCAATGGACGTCGTGCTCATTATGCAAGAATCAACGATATTACGGCTTGCGGACCGGAAGGCCCGCCTTTCTACTTGTGGCATGAGGCTCCCCTGGGGGCGCGTGGCAGCCGTAGTCGAACCAATTGACTCGGAGGGTGCTGCTGTTCGCGCCGAGCGTGGTCGGTCGGATGTCGCTGCACGAGGCAAGAGGGGCGCTTGGCGGCAGCGAAGAGCCGCTCACATTGCCGAGTTGCAGGCGCAGGTTGACAGGTATGCCGCACGGGTGGGCTCGCCGTCCCCTGATCGGAAGCTCATAGACAAGGTGAATGTGATCCTGGGGGCGGCGCGAGATGCGGTGGAGGAGGATGCAAACCTGATTGCCTGGTGGTCAGGATCAGCGGTGGATCGAGCCTTGGCGAACATTCATGAGGCAGAGTTGCTGCTTCTGCAGTTGACGCCTGACGAGGAGTTGGCTTGGCGAGGAGCAGTCGTACTTTCTCACGGCCTGCATCATCTGGGAGACGAAGACCCGCGATTGAAGCTTCTCGAAGAGCATCTGCGCGAAAATGAAAATACCCTGGACACCGGATTCAGAGAATTGGCGATCAGTGTCCTGCATGCAGCCAACCATGTACAGGAAGCGGAGATAGCCAGGGCTCGAAACTTTCGCGACATTATTCTTGTCTCATTTTTTGTCACATCGTTGATCGTCACTTTGTTCGTCTGGTCAGGGTATGTGAACCCCACTGCGGTGGCGGACAAGTTGTGCTTCGATCCTGTCAATCCCTATAAGTCTGGAGAAACAATTCATGTATGCCCCGTTGGGAAGCCCGTAGAAGATGACGGGATGCTGGAAGTGGATGACGTGGCGGGTGGCGCCGACGTTCTGCTTGTGGCATTGGTCGGAATGTGCTCGGCCACTTTGGCAGGTGCCGCATCAGTCCGGCATATTCGGGGTACGGCAGGCCCGTACATGGTGCCGCTCGGGTTGCTGTTCTTGCGAATCCCCATCGGTGCGTTGTCCGCTCTGATCGGCCTCATCGTGATCCATGGCGAATTCATACCAGGGCTTTCAGCGCTGGATAACAGCGCGCAGATCATCGCTTGGGCCGTTGCCTTTGGTGTCGCTCAGGAGGCGCTGACCCGCATGATTGATGAGCAGGGGAACCGCGTACTGGAAAACGTACGAGGATCAGAGCGAGGTTTTGGTGAGCCTGCCCCGAGCCCCGAGCCCAGCTCACAGGTACCGCCTCCTACCCGCTGGCGCCGACGCATGGCGCCGAAGCAGCGACTACGGCGCCGAAATTGATTCCGGGGTCGAGCATGCTCTGGGGGCCGACTGCCCGTGCCGGATGAACCGGCACGAGTATGAGGGAATGTGCAGGTCAAGCCTCAAGCGCTGTCAGTAGCGCTCGTTGAGGTACCCCAGGAGTTCGTCGTGCAGCAGGCCGTTCGAGGCGGCCGCGTTGCCGCTGTGCGGGCCGGGGCGGCCGTCGAGGCCCGTGAAGGAGCCGCCCGCCTCCGTCACGATGATCGCGTTGGCGGCCATGTCCCACAGGGACAGCTCGGGCTCGGCGCAGATGTCCACCGAACCCTCGGCGACCATCATGTACGGCCAGAAGTCGCCGTACGCGCGCGTGCGCCACACCTCGCGCGTGAGATCGAGGAAACCGTTCAGCCTGCCCCGCTCCTCCCAGCCGCCGAGCGAGGAGTACGCGAACGAGGCGTCCGCCAGCCTGGAGACCTGGGAGACCCGCAGCCGGGACGCCGACGACAGGCTGCGGCCGGCGAAGGCGCCGTGGCCCTTGGCGGCCCACCAGCGCCGGCCGAGCGCGGGAGCCGACACCAGGCCGACGACCGGCTGGAACCCGCCCTCGACGGCCTCCATGAGTGAGATGAGGGTGGCCCAGACGGGGACGCCGCGTACGTAGTTCTTGGTGCCGTCGATCGGATCGATGACCCAGCGGCGGGGCCCGGTGCCCTCGACGCCGTACTCCTCGCCGAGGATCGCGTCTCTCGGGCGGGCCCGCTGCAGCTGGCCCCGGATCAGCTCCTCGGCGCCCTTGTCCGCCTCGCTCACGGGCGTCATGTCCGGCTTTGTCTCGACCTTGAGGTCGAGGGCCTTGAATCGGTCCATGGTGGTGGCGTCGGCGGCGTCCGCGAGGACGTGGGCGAGGCGGAGATCGTCGAGGTAGTCCGGCATGGGACGAACGCTATCTGCCGTGGTCGGGCTGGGGCTACTAGGCAAGGGACCCATGGGCGGGTTGCCCACGGTTGGCGGGGTGCCGACGTGCATACGATCGGTGCGCGGTGCGCGGTGCGCGGTGCGCGGTGCGCGGTGCGCGGCCCGCGACCGCCCGCGGCCCGCGGAGCGCCCGCGACTGCCCGCGGCCCGCGACCGCCTGCGGCCCGCGGAGCGCCCGCGACTGCCCGCGGCCCGCGACCGCCCGCGGCCCGCGACCGCCCGCGGAGCGCCCGCCCGGGCCTCGAACGCCCGCGCGCCCCGGCCGCATGGCGCCCCCGCACGCCTTCGCGAACCCTTGACAGTGACCCTGCACGCGTCAAATCTGGGCGCAGAGCCGCTCGTCTCCGGGAGGCGATGATGCCTGCAGCGCGGGAATCCCTGCTGGACGCCGCTTACACGGCGCTGGCGCGCCGGCCGTGGTCCGCCGTGCGGATGGTGGACGTCGCCGGGGCGGCCGGAGTGTCCCGGCAGACGCTGTACAACGAGTTCGGCAGCAAGGAAGGGCTCGCGCGTGCCCTCGTGCGCAGGGAGGCCGACGGCTACCTCGCCGGCGTCGACCGCGCCCTCGCCACCCCCAGCGACGCCCGCGACCGCCTCACCGCCGCCGCGGAGTGGACCGCCGGCCTCGCCCGCGACAACGCCCTGGTACGGGCCATGCTCACCGGCTGCTGGAACGAACGCCTGCCCTCACCGACCCTGTCCGCCGTCCCGTCCTCCTCGGCGGTCCCGGCACAGCGCCGCGCCGACGGCCCCCTGCCGTCACCCGGTGACTTCGTGGCCATCGTGCGCGACCGTGCCGTGGTCGTCCTGGCCGGGCCCGGCACGGCCAAGCCCGACACCGCCGAACTCGCCCGCTCCTGCGAACTCGTCGTGCGGCTGGCGCTGTCCTGCGTCGCCGCCCCGCCCGGCGAAGGAGGCGTCGCCGACCTCGTACGCAGCGCGCTGCACCGGCAGTTGCCGGGCTGACCCGGCGGGACGTACGGGTCTCAGTGCGTCCCGGCGGGACGTACGGGTCTCAGTGCGCCGATCCGGACAGCTGGAGGCCGATGACGCCCACGATCACCAGCGTGATCGACAGGATCTTCAACGTCGACACCAGGTCGCCGAGGAAGATCATCCCGTAGATCGCCGTGCCCGCCGCGCCGATCCCCGTCCACACCGCGTACGCCGGCCCCACGTCCAGCTTCCGCAGCGAGATCGTCAGCAACCCGAAGCTGCCGAGGGCGAAGATGCAGAAGGCGACGGTCGGCCAGAGCCGCGTGAACCCGTGCGACAGTTTCAGACAGACGGCGAAGCCGGTTTCGAGCAGCCCCGCCACGATGACCAGCAGCCACGCCATGTGCTGTCCTCCCGTATCCCCACGTACTGTGACCGCTTCGTCAGGCTTGGATCCGGCTCGGTGCGATTATGCCCTTACCGGACTCACAGCAAGACAAACAACGCGAAGGTCAACCGCCTTCCTCAGTCGCCTTCCTTGCGTTCGCGCGTGGCCAGCAACCGTCGCAGCGAGTAGAGCCGCGCAGGATCGGCGTGACCCTGTGCGACCCAGTCGTCCAGCGCGCAGTCCGGCTCGTCATGACTGCACGCACGCGGACAGCCCTCGGTTCCCGATTCCAGGTCGGGGAACGCGTGGATCACGCGCGAGGGATCGATGTGCGCCAGGCCGAACGACCGCACCCCGGGGGTGTCGATCACCCAGCCCTCCATCTTCGGCAACGGAAGTGCCAGCGCCGACGTCGTCGTGTGCCGGCCGCGTCCCGTCACCGCGTTCACATGCCCCGTGGAGCGCCGGCGGTCCTGTGGCACCAGCGCGTTCACCAGGGTCGTCTTGCCCACGCCCGAGTGCCCGACGAACGCCGTGACACGGCCGTCCAGTTGCTCGCGCACCCGGTCCGCGGCGTCCCCGGTCTCCAGTTCCGCGCGGCTGGTGACGACGTAGGGGATGTCCAACGCCCCGTACAGCTCCAGGATTTCGTCCGGCGGCGCCAGGTCCGACTTGGTCAGCACCAGCAGCGGTTCGAGCCCTCCGTCGAACGCCGCGACCAGACAGCGGTCGATCAGCCGGGGCCGCGGCTCGGGGTCGGCGAGGGCGGTGACGATGGCGAGTTGGTCGGCGTTGGCGACCACCACCCGCTCGAACGGATCGTCGTCGTCGGCGGTGCGGCGCAGCACCGACTCGCGCTCCTCGATCCGCACGATGCGCGCGAGGGTGTCCTTCTTGCCGGACAGATCGCCGACGAGGGCCACCCGGTCCCCGACGACCGCGGCCTTGCGGCCGAGTTCGCGGGCCTTCATCGCCATGACGACCCGGTCGTCGACGAGGCAGGTGAGCCGGCCCCGGTCGACGGTGAGGACCATGCCCTCGGCGGCGTCCTCGTGCTTGGGGCGGATGTTCGTCCGGGGCCGGGTGTTCCGGCGGCCGGGGCGGGTGCGGATGTCGTCCTCGTCGGTGTGCTTGCCGTAGCGGCGCATGGCGGTGTCCCTACGCCCCGAGCATCCCGGTCCACAGCTCGGGGAAGTCCGGCAGGGTCTTCGCCGTCGTCGCCACGTTCTCGATCCGTACACCCTCGACCGCGAGGCCGATGATCGCGCCGGCGGTCGCCATGCGGTGGTCCTCGTAGGTGTGGAAGACGCCGCCGTGCAGCCGGCGCGGACTGATGTGCAGGCCGTCTGCGGTCTCGGTCACGTCACCGCCGAGTTCGTTGATCTCCTTGGTGAGCGCGGCCAGGCGGTCCGTCTCGTGCAGCCGCAGGTGCGCGACACCGCGCAGGGTGGAGGGGGAGTCCGCGAGGGCCGCCACGGCCGCGATGCCCGGCGTGAGTTCGCCGACCTCGCTCAGGTCCACGTCGATGCCGTGAATCGCACCCGAACCGGTGAACACGAGCCCGTACTCGGTGAGTTCGCAGGAACCGCCCATCTCGGTGAAGATCTCGCGCAGCCGGTCACCGGGCTGCGTGGTGCGGGCGGGCCAGTCCGGGACCAGGACCTTGCCGCCGGTCACCAGCGCCGCGGCCAGGAACGGCTGGGCGTTGGACAGGTCCGGCTCGATGGTCAGGTCGCGGCCGAGCAGGGCGCCCGGCGTGACCCGCCAGACGTTCGGCTCGCCGCCCGACTCCGGGGTGTCGACCTGGGCGCCGACGGCCCGCAGCATGTCGACGGTCATACGGATGTGCGGCATGGAGGGCAGCGAGGAGCCGATGTGCCGGACCTCGACGCCCTGGTTGAAACGCGGGCCCGACAGCAGCAGGGCCGACACGAACTGGGACGAGGACGAGGCGTCGATCTCCACCGTGCCGCCCTCCAGCGCACCCCCGCCGTGGACGGTGAGCGGCAGCGCGCCCCGGCCGTCGTCGTCGATCCGGGCGCCGAGGGCGCGCAGGGCGTCGATCACCCCGTGCAGGGGACGCTCGTACGACCTGGGGTCGCCGTCGAAGCGGACGGGGCCGTCGGCCAGCGCGGCGACCGGCGGCAGGAAGCGCATGACCGTGCCGGCGTTGCCGACGTCGACCGTGGCCGGGCCGCGCAGGCCCGCGGGGAGCACCCGCCAGGCCTCGCCGGTGCCCTCGGGGCCGACGCCCTCCTCGATGCCCACGCCCATGGTGCGCAGGGCGCCGGCCATCAGCAGGGTGTCGCGGGAGCGGAGGGGGCGGCGCAGCCAGCCGGGCTCGCTCGCCAGGGCGGCGAGGACGAGGGCGCGGTTGGTGACCGACTTGGACCCCGGCACGTGGACCGTCGCGTCGACGGGTCCGCTCGCGTGGGGGGCGGGCCAGAGGGCGGTGTGTGCGGCGGGGTTTTGGGCCATGGGTTCACTTTATAAGGAGCGTGTGGTTCGGGTGCGGCACCGTCGGGGCTGGTCGTGCAGTTCCCCGGCCCCTTCCCGCGCCCGTGCGGGCGGTGCTCCTGCGCAGCGGGTCACAGCTCCAGCAACCACCTTCCCCCTCCTATCAGCGAGCACAGCGACACCGCGTGGAACAGGAACAGCCACAACCCCGCCGGCACATGCGTCAGCCGGGACAGCTGGTCCGCGTCCGAGTCGCCCGCGCCGCCCCGCGACCTCTTCGCCTGCAGTTCGAAGGCGGGCCTCACTCCGCCCACGAGGAGGAACCAGACCACGGTGTACGCGAACGCCGCCTGGACCTGGGGTCCCGCGAGCCACGAGACCACCACGAACGTGCCGCCCGTGAGGAACACCGTCAGGGCGCCGTACGCGTTGCGGATCATCACCAGCATCGCCACCAGCAGGGCCGTCGCCAGCCACAGCAGCAGGGTGATCCGGCCGGCGGCCAGCAGCGCGGCGCCGCCCAGGCCCAGCAGCGGGGGAGCCGTGTAGCCCGCCGCCGCGGTGAGAATCATGCCGATGCCGTGCGGCTTGCCGCGGCTGACCGTGAGGCCGCTGGTGTCGGAGTGCAGGCGTATGCCGGTCAGCGTCCGGCCGGTCAGCAGCGCGACCAGGCCGTGGCCGCCCTCGTGGGCGATGGTGATGGCGTTGCGCGAGAGGCGCCACAGGCCGTGCGGGACGACCACGACGAGCGCGGCGACCAGTGTGGCGATCACCACCCACAGATCCGGGTCGGGCTGGGTACCGGAGACCTCGTCCCAGAGGGAGGCGAGCGAGGCGGATGCGGTGCTGTCCATGTAAGGCTTTGGCTCCCTTGGGGTCGGACGGAATCTGGCAGTGTGGCACGCGTGTGTGGGCGTCAGCTGAGACGCCGGCCCGGCAGCGATCGTTCCCGGCGCCAAACGCGCAGGTCACGGCGTCGGAGTCGGGAATGGTCCGAGGAGCGCCGGGTCACTGCCCGTCGGCGTACCGGCGTGCCAGGGCGATCAGAGCGGCCCGGCCGCTTTGCTCCGTGCGGTTCCTCAGGCTCGCGAGGTGTTTCTCGACGGTCCGTGGCGAGAGGAAGAGGTGCTCGGCGATCTCCTGGTTGCCGAGTCCCCGGCCGAGCAGGCGCAGCACCTCGTACTCCCGCGCGGTCACCCCCGCCCGCCGCAGTTCCTGCGGAATCGTGTCGTGGCCCCGGCGGCGGCGGGGAACGGGAGAGCCGGCTTCCCGCAGCAGGGCGCGGCAGGCGGCCGCCACCCGTGTCGTGCCCCGGTCGTGGAAGAACCGCTCGGCGGCGCACAGCCACTCCACAGGGCTGCCCCAGCCGTCGGCGAGCGCGGCGGAGGCGCCCAGGCGCAGACACAGGTGACGGGCCAGGGGGATGGCGTCGGTGCCGGCCAGCGCTTCCCCGGCCGCCTTGGCGGCCTCTTGGGCGCGCCCTTCGCGGCCCAGCAGCACGGCCCGGGACCACCCCGCGAAGGGCCGGTCCCAGTGGACCTGGCTGAGCCGGTCCGCGACGGCCCCGTCCAGCTCCGCCCAGCCGGCCGCGCCCCGCACGGTGCGCAGGAGCAGGTACGGGCCCAGGAAACCGGTGACCCCGCGGGTACTGGGCAGCGCGTGCATGGCCCGGTCCGCCTCGGTGAACTCGGTCAGCGCACGGTCGGGTTCCTCCCGCAGCAGGGAGCAGATGCCCTGCGCCCAGCCCCACACGGAGGTGTCCGCATAGCCCCAGAGCGCTCCGGCGCTCCGTCCGGCCAGGGCGCTCTCCATGGCGTGCAGCGCGGCCTGGAGTCTCTCCCGCTCACCGCGGGAGGCGGCGATGATGGCGTCCACTGCGACGCCGATCAGCTGCACCTCGCCCAGCCGCAGCCTGTGGGCCGTCGTCCGCAGCCGCCGGGCGGCCGCCAGGGCCTGGTCCTGCTCGTCGCGCAGCACATGGGCCTGCGCCAGATGCATGTCGGCCCAGGCCGTCATGAGCACGGCACCGGTCTCCTCGGCCGCCCTCCGCGCGGCCAGCAGCCGATCGGTCCCGGTGATCCGGATCCGGTCCAGTACGCCGAGTTCCAGCAGGCCGCGGATCCGCCAGACGGGCAGCGCATGAGCGTCGGCCGTGGCCACCAGGCGTTCGAACACCTTCTCCGTCTCGGCCAGGTCCAGGGGGCGCAGACAGTACCCCAGCATGTTCAGCGCCTTGCAGCTCACCTCCGGCAGTCCGACCGTCCCGGCGGTCGCCACGGCTCCTTCGGCCAGCTCCCTGGCGCTCTCCAGCCGGTCCGGGCGCTGCGAGTTGAGCACCAGGTGCGCGGCGACCGAGTCCAGAGCGGCGCGGGACGCCGCGTCCGGCTCGGCTCCGAGCAGCTCCCGTGCCCGCTTCACGGAGGTCAGGCCCTCCTCCCACTGCTGCGCGGTGGCCGCGGCCCTGGCCCGGATCAGGAAACCCGCGGCGCGGCGGGCGGGCGGCGCGCCCCACCCGGTCAGCACACGGTCCAGCCGCTCGCCCAGTTCTGGGACGCGCCGGACGTCGCCCGTGAGGACCAGCGTCCCCAGCAGCTCCTCCAGCAGTCCGGCCACGGCCTCGGGCGGGGCGTCCGGCGCGTCGGCGGTGAGCTCCAGGCCCCGGTCGAGGAGTTCCACCGCGGTCAGCAGAGCGCCCCGCAGGGCCGCCTGGCGGCCGCTTCGGGTGAGCAGTACGGCCGCCCGCGCCGGCTGCCCGCCGGCGACGCACAGCTCCGCGGCCAGGCGGTACAGGTCGTCGCCCGGGCCACCGCCGATCAGGCCGTCGGGCTCCCCGGCCCGCAGGATAGTACGTCCGGCGCCCCGAAGCCCCCTCGCGTCGGCGGACTCGATCGCGTCGGCGGCGGCGAGGCAGAGCGCCGCGCGCTCCGCCGGCAGCAGCCGGTGGGTGATGGCGTCGGCGGTCAGGGCGTGCCGGAAGGAGTGCCAGCCGGGTTCCTCCGCGGCGCTGCCGTCGGTGACCAGATGGGCGTGTGCCGCGTGCCGCAGCTGGCGGAGCGCCGTCGTCCGGTCGATCCCGGCGACGCGGGCGGCGATGTCCACGGGGAAGCGCCTGCCGAGCACGGCCGCCGCTTCCAGAAGCGCGACGCCCGGCGGCTCCAGGTGGTCCACGCGCTGGAGAACGGCGGCGGCGACCGTCGCGGGCACACCGGCGTCCAGCGAACCGGTCACCGTCCAGCCCTCGCCCCGCCCCCGGACGAGGCTGCCGCTGTCGACCATGGCGGTCAGCAGCTCCTCCACGACGAAGGGGACGCCTTCGGAGACGGCGTGCAGCCGGTCCAGTACGGCTGCCGGCACCTTGCCCGCGTCGTCGTGACCCAGACAGCGCGCCGCCAGTTCCGCGGTGTGCGCGGGGCCGAGGCCGGCGAGGCGCAGGGTGCGGGCCGTACGGCGGGACGCGGCGGCCTCGGCGAGGTCGAGGGCGGGACCGGGCCCACCGCGCAGGGTGGCCAGCAGGACGGCCCGCCGGCCGGGCAGGTTGTCCGTGAGGTAGTCGACGATGGTGAGCGTGTCGGCGTCCGCGTCGTGCAGGTCCTCCAGCACCAGGACACAGCCGCCGGAGCGCCCGAGGGCTCCCAGGAGCCGCAGTACCGCCTCGGCGTAGCCCACCAGCGGCGCGCCGTCCTGCGGCGCCAGCCCGCACAGCCGTGACAGCAGCGGTTCGTAGGGGCCCAGGTCCCCGTCCGCAGGTGCCCCTTCGCCGCGCAGTGCGCAGAACACGGCCTCCGCCAGCGGACGCAGCGGCACCGCGCGCCCGGCGGACGCGGCCCGCCCGCGCAGCACCCGGAATCCGGAGCGTACGGCGGCGGCCGCGGTGTCCTCGACGAGACGTGACTTGCCGATGCCCGGCTCGCCCAGCACGAACACCGAGGAGCCCCGCCCCTCGCCCGCCGATGCGACCGCCGCGGTCAGAAGGTGCCGCTCCGGTTCTCTGCCGACCAGTGCCGGTGACGACAACGACGACACTCAGGCCCCCTGCGCCCTTTTCGGGATGTCCCCGCCGGCCCCCGTCGAATACTCCTTCGAGCCCGTACAGCGTAGTACCCACAAGTCACAGCGGCCGCACAACTACATGGGGGCTCTTCCCCGATGTCCGCGGTGGCCGGCGGGCGGCACGCTTTCCTCCAGCAGGGCACGGGGGACAGGGCATGACACGGGGGACATGCCCTGCCTGCTGTTCCTTCTTCGATCGGGGGATGCCGACATGTCGTCAACGCCGCGTGGCGTCAGATGGATCACCGCCGGGCTTCTGGTCGTGGCGCTGTGCGGGTGCTCGTCGCTCATCGCCGGTACCGGAGGGGATACCGGCGGATCGGCGCCGACGGGCCCGGCGGCGGACGGCCCGGACGTACCGGCGTTCGCCGCGGACCTGGAGCGGGTGTGCACGGAGGGGCTCGGCTTCTCGGGGCTGCCCGCCTACGACCGCGAGAAGAAGACCGTGCACCCGGCGATGCTCATGAACAGGTCCGGTGACGACTGGTCGCAGTCCGAGCCGTCCGCCGGCGACTACCCCAAGGGCTGGTTCCTCGGCTACTCGGACAAGCCGGCCGGGGCCGAGCTGGTCGTCTGCGTCGAGCGCACCAAGGTGACCGCGACCGGCAAGGTGTGCGACATGGAGGGCGACGACGGCAAGCCGTTCAAGGTGCGCACGTACAACACCTCGTACCGCCTCAGGGTCGTCGAGGCGCGCACCGGCGAGGAGCTGTACAGGCACACGGGGGAGGCCAGGTCCGATGCGTGCCCGGTGTACATGCTCACCTCACAGGGCGAGGACGAGGACAAGTACTACAACGAAGTGCGGCCCAAGGACTTCCGCAGGAACGTCCGGCCCTTCATCGCGCCGTAGGCTGCACCCCGGCCGTCCCGCCCTCGCCCCTCCTCCGGAGGACCGCATGCCCGTCACGACCACCACCGTCGACCTCACCGGGCTCGACGCCGCCCGCGGCGGCTCCCGCCGGCTCACCGGCCATCTCACCCGGCCCGCCGGGACGGGCCCCTGGCCCGGCGTCGTCGTGGTCCACGAGGCGCTCGGCGTCAATGATGTGATGCACCGTCAGGCGGAGCGGCTGGCGAGCGCCGGGTACCTCGCCCTGATGCCGGACCTGTTCACCGACGGAGGGGCCGTGCGCTGCCTGGTGCCGACCTTCCGGGCCGCCCTGTCCGGACACGGCCGTGCCTTCCGTGACATCGACGCGGCCCGCACCCGCCTCGCCCAGGACCCCGACTGCACCGGGCGGATCGGCATCATCGGCTTCTGCATGGGCGGCTCCTTCGCCCTCCTCGCCCTGAGCGACGGCCAGTTCGACGCCGCCTCCGTCAACTACGGCCGTCCGCCGAAGGATCTCGACGCGGCGCTCGACGGCGCGTGCCCCGTGGTCGCGAGCTACGGAGCCCGCGACCGTACGCTTCTCGGGGTGGCCCGAGGACTGGAGGCGGCGCTCGACCGGCTCGGCATCGTCCACGACGTCGAGGAGTACCCGGAGGCCGGGCACTCCTTCCTCAACGACTCCGAGGTCGGACCGCGTGCCCTGCGTCCGCTGATGCGGGTCGCCGGAATCGGGCCGCACCCGGAGTCCGCCGCCGACGCCTGGCGGCGCATCGACGCCTTCTTCGCCACGCACCTCACAGCGGAAGGCCGGAAGGGCTGATCGACGCGGAGCGCCGTGGCCCGTGCGGGAGGGGTCTGCCACTCTTGGACGTCAGCTCGGAGGGGTGATTGCAGATGTGCGGACGGTATGCGGCCAGTCGTGGGCCCGAGGATCTCGCGGGAATCTTCGGGATCGAGAAGTGGGAGCCCGAGGAGACCCTCGACGCGGACTACAACGTGGCTCCGACCAAGGAGGTCCACGTCGTCCTCGACCGTCCCCTGAAGGACGCGGACGACCCGCGGCCGGTCCGGCAGCTGCGCAAGCTGAAGTGGGGACTGGTGCCCAGCTGGTCCAAGACCCCCGAGAGCGCCTTCAAGATGATCAACGCACGCGCGGAGACGGTGCACGAGAAGCCGTCCTACCGGCGCGCGTTCACCTCCCGGCGCTGCGTCGTCCCCGCCGACGGCTACTACGAGTGGGTCACCGGCAAGCAGGAGCGGGACCTGGAGGTCGAGGGGAAGCGGAAAAGGCCCCGCAAGCAGCCGTACTTCGTGCTGCCCGCCGACGGCTCGGTGTTCGCGATGGCCGGGCTGTACGAGTTCTGGCGGGACTCCACACTGCCCGACGAGCACCCGCAGGCCTGGTGGGTCACCTGCTCGGTCATCACCACGGAGGCCGAGACGACCCCGCTGGCCGTCGCGCCCGAGGAGGGCCCGCACACGCTCGCCGAGATCCATCCCCGTATGCCGCTGATGCTGACGCCGGACCGGTGGGACGCCTGGCTTGACCCCACCCGCAAGGACCCCGAGGAGCTGCGCACGCTGCTCGCCCCGCCCCCCGTCGGACTGATGCGCGCCTACCCCGTCTCCACGCTGGTCAGCAACGTCCGCAACAACGGCCCGGAGCTGCTGAAGGAGCTGGACGGGCCCGAAGAGGGCACGCTTTTCTGACGTGACGACCGAGTCTGATGTGACGACCGAGATCATCGGTACGGATGCGGGGGACGCCCGCATCACCTGGCACCGAGCGAAGAAGGCACGGCTGGTGCTGGCCGCCAGTCATGGCGCCGGCGGCGGCATCGGGGCGCGCGACCTCGTGGCGCTCGCCGGGGTCCTGCCCGCCCACGGTGTGACCGTCGCCCTCGTCGAGCAGCCCTGGCGGGTGGCCGGCAAGAAGGTGGCGCCCGCGCCGAAGACGCTGGACGTCGGCTGGCGGGGCGTGTGGCCCGCGCTCGCCGCACCGGGGCTGCCCGTGATCTCCGGCGGTCGCAGCGCGGGCGCCCGCGTCGCCTGCCGTACGGCCGTCGAACTCGGGGCGCACGCCGTGCTCGCCCTCAGCTTCCCCCTGCACCCGCCCGGCAAGCCCGAGAAGTCCCGCGCCGAGGAACTGCTCGGCGCGGGGGTACCCACCCTCGTCGTCCAGGGCGGCAACGACCCCTTCGGCACCCCCGCGGAATTCCCCGCCGGTGACTACGAGCTGGTCGAGGTGCCGTACGGCGATCACGGGTTCGCCGTGGCCAAGCGGGCGCCCCTCGGCCAGGACGAGGCCGTGGCGATCGTCACGGACGCGGCTCTGAAGTGGGCGGGGTCACTGGGGTAAAGCTTCGGGAATGTTGCGGGCCCCGCCTTGGTTGTGGCGGACACGGGTGCTGACGCACCAGCGCCGACGTCGTAGGAGAGGAAGTCCGCCGCATGGGTTCGACCCGTTGCCAGAGCCGCAGCAGCCGCGCCGACCTGGACTGGACGGTGCTGCACGCGGCCAAGACCGCTCCTATTCGAGGGGCGGCGGGTACGGCAGGTCGTCTATCCTCCGATTCAGGTGGGACCGGTCTCGGCCCTGCCCGCAATCTTGAGGAGGTGGGTCCGGTTCCCGGTACCGACGCAGGGACCGACAACGGCCAGGCGGAGCAGCCCGAGGGCCTGGGCACGGGCGTGGACACGCCCGCGGAGTCGACCGCCGAGCGCAGCGCGCGCTTCGAGCGGGACGCGCTCGAATTCCTCGACCAGATGTATTCGGCGGCGCTGCGCATGACGCGCAACCCGGCCGACGCGGAGGACCTGGTGCAGGAGACGTACGCCAAGGCGTACGCGTCCTTCCACCAGTTCCGTGAGGGCACCAACCTCAAGGCGTGGCTGTACCGGATCCTCACCAACACCTTCATCAACTCGTACCGCAAGAAGCAGCGCGAACCCCAGCGCTCCGCGGCCGAGGAGATCGAGGACTGGCAGCTCGCGCGTGCCGAGTCGCACATGTCGACGGGCCTTCGCTCCGCGGAGTCGCAGGCGCTCGACCATCTGCCGGACTCGGACGTGAAGGAAGCACTTCAGGCCATCCCCGAGGAATTCCGTATCGCCGTGTATCTGGCCGACGTCGAGGGCTTTGCGTACAAGGAGATCGCGGACATCATGGGGACACCCATCGGTACGGTGATGTCCCGGCTGCACCGGGGCCGCCGTCAACTGCGCGGCATGCTCGAGGACTACGCCCGCGAGCGCGGGCTGGTCCCGGCCGGCGCCGGAGAGTCGAACGAAGCGAAAGGCTCGGGCTCATGAGCTGCGGAGAGCCGCACGAGACGGACTGCTCTGAGGTACTCGATCATCTCTACGAGTTCCTCGACAGCGAGATGCCGGACGTCGACCGCGACAAGTTCAAGCAGCACTTCCAGGAGTGCTCGCCGTGCCTGGAGAAGTACGGGCTCGAAGAGGCCGTGAAGAAGCTGGTCAAGCGGTGCTGCGGACATGACGACGTGCCCACCGACCTGCGCGCCAAGGTCCTCGGGCGGCTCGACCTGATCCGTTCCGGACAGGCCGTGCCCGAGCACGACGTCACGGCAGCGCCACAGGAATCCTGAACGCGGGCCCGTCACTCGAACGTGCTAATCCCCCGGTCGTAAGACCGCGAACCTCCCCCTCGCCGCCTTAGGCTCCCTGCCTGAGGCGCGCGGCCGGGGGAGGGGCGTATGGAGTCGACACCCTTACGGGCCCGTGTCTTCATCGGCACTGTCGCTCTCGGCGCCCTGTGCTGCATGCACGGGCTGTCGTCGACGCACACCCCCTGGTGGGCCGTGGCCCTGCTGGCCGCGCTCTACGCCGGGGGCGAGCGGCTGTCCGGCTCGTTCTACCCGGTGCTCCTCTCCGGCGTCTTCCTGCTGGCACCGTCCGCCGCCGCGCTGGTCGCGGTGCCGGGCGCGCTGATCGCCCCGGCCGGCGGCCGGCCGCAGCCGCTGCGGCGGGTGTGGCGTGCGTCCCAGTCGGCGCTCGCGGTGTGGTCGGCGGCGTGGGTGTACCGGCTGCTGGGCGAGCAGGACGCCGTGGAAGCGGCCGACTTCCCGCATGCGCTTGTGGACGCCGGAGCAGCGGTCCTGGCGTTCTGCGTGGTGCTGACCGCGCTGGACGGCGGGATCCTCGCGCTCGCCGAGCGCCGGCCGCTGCGCCGGACCTGGCGCGAGCTGTTCCTCAGATCCCTCGCGCCGATCGCCGTGCACGGTCTCGCCGGGCTGATGATGGCCGTGCTGTGGCGCAGTCCCTACGGCCCCCTGTCCGCGCTGCTCGTGCTGCTGCCGATGTGCGTGTCGTGGTGGGCGTTCGCCCAGTACCACCGCGAACACGCGGCCCACCAGGCCACCATCAGGGCACTCGTCCAGGCCGTCGACATCAAGGACGGCTACACCCGGGGCCACAGCGAGCGGGTCGGCCGGGCCACCATGATGATCGCCCGTGAGCTGGGCCTCGCCGACGAGCGCGTGGAGGTGCTCCGCTTCGCCGGGATCCTGCACGACGTCGGCAAGCTGGGCGTGCCCACCCGGCTGCTCCGCAAGAACGGGCCGCTGACGCCCGAGGAGCGGCGGATCATCGAGCTGCACCCCGAGTACGGACACGAGATGGTCCGCGGGATCTCCTTCCTCGGCGAGGCACGGGCCGCCGTGCTGCATCACCACGAACGGCTGGACGGCACCGGGTACCCCTACGGGCTGAGCGGGAGTCAGATCCCGGAGTCGGCGCGGGTGGTGGCGGTCGCGGACGCCTTCGACGCGATGACGTCGACCCGGTCCTACTCACGCGCCCGGCCGGTACCCGTCGCCCTGCGCGAGCTGGAGAAGTGCGCGGGCTCCCAGTTCGACCCCCGGATGGTCGGCGCCCTCGTCCGCGCAGTCGACCAGCACGGCTGGCACCCCGCCGTGACCGCCGACGAGACCGCCGTGCCCGCGCCGCGCCCGCAGAACGCGGGCGCGCCCGGAGCGCCCCGATGAGCGGCCCGCGGCCGCCGGCCCTGCTCACCGCCGTCCACACCGGCGCCGCTCTCCTCGCCACGGGCTGTCTGCTCGGCATGCTCGCAAGCGGCCTCGTCGACCGCGGGACCGCCCTCGCCTTCGGGGCTCTCGTCACTCTCGGTGAGCTCACCCGCTGGACCGGCGCCGAAGGCAGGGAGGCCGCGCCCCTCGGCGCCGCCGCCGCGCTGTCGTACGCCCTGCTGGGGGAGAGCGGCGGCGAGCCCACCCAGCACGGGGTCGCCCAGGTCGTCGGTGTCGTCCTGGCCGCCTCGCTGCTCGGCAGCGTCCCGCACATCGCGCGCGGCCGTCCCGTGCTCGACCACCTCGCCCGGCGCATGCTCACCGTCGGATTCGCCGCCGCCTGCTTCCAACCCCTTTTCAACCAGGGCACGTTCCACGACTGGGGCACCTCCTACGCGCTGCTCCTGCTCGCCATCCTCACCCTCACCACTCTGTGCGACGCCGTGCTCGCGGCCGCGCTGGCGCACGCGCGCACCCGGTGGCCGTTCGGGCCGCTGCTGAGGGACGAGCTGCGGACGACCCTCGGGGTCGGGTCGGCCGTCTGCGCGACGGGCGCGGTGATGGCGCCGGCGGTCGCCGTGGTCGGGCTGTGGGCGCTGCCCGTCTTCTCGCTGCCCCTGCTGCTCACCCAGATGTCCGTCCGCCGGTACGCCGACGTGCGGGCCACCTACCGGCAGACCATCGCCTCCCTCGCCCGGGCCACCGAGATCGCCGGATACACCCCGGCGGGACACGCCCGGCGGGTGGCCGCGCTCAGCCGGAAGGTCGGGCGGGAACTGGGCCTGTCGGAGGCCGAGCTCACCGTGCTGGAGTACGCGGCCCTGATGCACGACATCGGGCAGCTCAGCCTGGTCGACCCGGTGCCGGCCGGCGCCACCGCCGTACTGCCCGTCGAGGAGCAGCGCAGGATCGCCCTGCTCGGCGGGGCGGTCGTACGGCAGACCGGGGTGAGTCCGCAGGTCGCGACGGTCGTGGAGCGGCTCGCCGACCCCGGTCAGGAGCAGCCGGTCGCCGCACGGATCGTGCGGGCGGTCAACGCCTATGAGGAGAAGTCGCGGGACGCCGGGCCCGACGGGCCGCTGAAGGCCCTGGAGGAGCTGCGGCTGGGCAGCGCCGGGGACTACTCGCCGGAGGTGGTGGGTTCCCTGGCGGCGGTCCTGTCCAGAGACTGTCTGACAGGGCCTGGCGCTGGGTAACCCATGGGTAATGAGCGCCCTTCCAGCCGTACGTGGTTGGATGCGAATGAGAGTGTGTCCGGGGGCGAGCACTAGCCAGCCCACTCCACGGAACTGGCAGGCGGGAATCGTGAGGATCTTCGGCAAGGGACGGCACCGGCCCTCCGCCTCCTGGCGGCAGGCCACCGACCGGGCGTTCACGCTCATCGGCGACGGCCGGTACGAGGACGCGGGCGCGCTGCTCACACGTGCCGCCGATCTGGAGCCCTGGCTTTCGGAGTCCTGGTTCAACCTCGCGCTGCTGCACAAGTTCCGGCACGACTGGGAACAGGCCCGGGCGGCCGGACTGCGTGCCGTGGCGCTGCTGGAGCGGGAGACCGGGGCGCCCGACTGGTGGAACGTCGGCATCGCGGCCACCGCGCTCCAGGACTGGCCGCTGGCCCGGCGTGCCTGGCAGGCGTACGGGCTGCGGGTGCCCGGTGGGGCGACCGAGTCCGGTGAGCCGGTCGGCATGGACCTCGGCAGCGCGGCCGTACGGCTGTCCCCGGAGGGGGAGGCCGAGGTCGTGTGGGGGCGGCGCCTCGACCCCGCCCGGATCGAGGTGCTGTCGATTCCGCTGCCGTCCTCCGGGCGGCGCTGGGGCGAGGTCGTGCTGCACGACGGGGTGCCGCACGGCGAGCGGACCACGGCGTCCGGGCACGCCTTCCCGGTCTTCGACGAGATCGAGCTGTGGGCGCCGTCACCCGTGCCCACCTGGGTGGTCCTGCTGGAGGCCGCCACCGAGGCCGACCGGGACGCGCTGGAGCAGCTCGCCGCGGACGCCGGGTTCGCGGCGGAGGACTGGTCGTCGTCCGTGCGGCTGCTGTGCCGGATGTGCTCCGAGTCGCGCATGCCGTCGGACGAGGGCGACGGGGAGCATCTGGATCCGCACGACCACAGCGAGCCGGGGCATCCCGGGCCGCTGGGGCACCGGACCGACGGGCAGCTGTGGGTGCCGGAGCGGGAGTGCGGGGTGGCCGCGCCGGCCGCGCTGGTTCGGGGGTTGCTGGACGGGTGGGTTGCCGACAGCCCGGATTCCAGGGATTGGCGGGACCTGGAAGAAGTCTGCTAGTCGCCGTCGGGGCGAGGCCGCCCGCAGGCCGCGGGCTGTCCGGGGCTGGTCGCGCAGTTCCCCGCGCCCCTGCCGGGGCGCGTCCCCCGTACCCTGTATTCGCACCACACCCCCTGTTTTTCTGAGGAAGGCATACGTCGGTCATGGCCCAGCAGGACACCGAGCAGCAGCACGCGGGCGTGCTCCCCGTGGACGACGAGGGGTTCGTCGTCGACACCGAGGACACGGAGGAGCGCGAGAACGCCTGGCGTGAGCGCGGCACCTCGCGGCCGATCACCGTGGTGGGAAACCCGGTTCTGCACAAGGAGTGCAAGGACGTCACCGAGTTCGGCGCCGAGCTGGACCAGCTGGTGGCGGACATGTTCACCTCGCAGCGCACCGCCGAAGGCGTGGGCCTGGCCGCCAACCAGATCGGCGTCGACCTGAAGGTCTTCGTCTACGACTGCATGGACGACGAGGGCAAGCGGCACGTCGGCGTGGTGTGCAACCCGAAGCTCGTCGAGCTGCCCGCGGACCGGCGCCGGCTGGACGACAGCAACGAGGGCTGCCTGTCCGTGCCGACCGCGTACGCGCCGCTCGCCCGGCCCGACTACGCCGAGCTGACCGGGCAGGACGAGAAGGGCAGCCCGATCAAGGTGCGCGGCACGGGCTACTTCGCTCGGTGTTTGCAGCACGAGACGGACCATCTGTACGGCTATCTCTACATCGACCGGCTCTCCAAGCGCGAGCGCAAGGACGCGTTGCGGCAGATGGCCGAGAACGAGCCCCGCTACCCCGTGGTCGCCAACGACTGAGACGGCCCTTCGGCCCCACAAGTCACTTACGCACGGCGCCTGGTCAGGTTCCCCCTCCTGACCAGGCGCCGTTCGCATGTCCGTCGCATGTTCGAACCCATACACGCAAGTAGTGATCCAGATCCAGTCACAAAGAGGGAGAATCTCGGCACCAGGGGGTAGTGAAAGAAGCAAATGCGTTCCCAAAACGGTCAGTTATGGTGCTGAATGGAAGTGCGGGGATACGCGACGGCGCACGCCCGGCACAACGGGAGGGGCGTGCACGACTGCACAACTGGCGGCTGAGAGGAGTTTGTTCGTGCATGCTTTCTCGGACAGCACCACAGCGACACCGACGGCGGTCCCGGTTCCACCGTCGCTCTCTCTCCCGATGATCGAAGCGGCCTTTCCCAGGCAACTGCATCCGTATTGGCCCCAGCTCCAGGAGAAGACCCGCGCCTGGCTGCTGGAAAAACGTCTGATGCCGGCCGACAAGGTCGAAGAATATGCCGACGGCCTTTGCTACACGGACCTGATGGCGGGGTACTACATTGGCGCCCCCGACGAGGTGCTCCAGGCGATTGCGGACTACAGCGCGTGGTTCTTCGTCTGGGACGACCGGCACGACCGCGACATCGTCCACCAGCGCCCCGCCGCCTGGCGGCGGCTCAGGGACCTCCTGCACGTGGCGCTCGACTCCCCGGAGGGCCATCTGCACCACGCGGACCCGCTGGTCGCGGGGTTCGCGGACAGTGTGACGCGGCTGTACACGTTCCTGCCCGACACCTGGAACATCCGGTTCGCCCAGCACTTCCACGCCGTGATCGAGGCGTACGACCAGGAATTCCACAACCGCATCGAAGGGAAGATACCCACCGTCGAGGAATACCTCGAACTGCGCCGTCTCACATTCGCCCACGCGATCTGGACCGATCTGCTGGAGCCGAGCGCAGGAATGGAACTGCCGGACTCCGTGCGACAGCATCCCGCATTTCGACGGGCGGCCCTGCTGAGTCAGGAATTCGCCGCCTGGTACAACGATCTGTGTTCATTCCCGAAGGAAATAGCGGGCGACGAGGTGCACAATCTCGGAATCAGTCTCATCACCCACAAGGGGCTGACACTCGAAGAAACGCTGACGGAAGTCAGGCGACGGGTCGAGGACTGCGTCTCCGATTTCCTGGTGGCCGAGAGAGAGGCCCTGCAATTCGCGGACCTGCTCGCCGACGGCACCTTGTGGGGAACACAACTCGCCGCCGCCGTGCGCGCCTGCGTCGGCAATATGCGCAACTGGTTCAGTTCCGTCTACTGGTTCCACCACGAGTCCGGCCGTTACCGGGTCGACAGCTGGGACGACCGGTCCACGCCCCCGTACGTCAACAACGAAGCGGCAGGTGAGAAATGACCGTCGAGTCAGTACGTCCCGAGGCCCAGCCCCGTGCGGCTTCGGAACTGCGTGAACCGCCCCTCGCGGGCGGGGGAGTTCCGCTTCTCGGTCACGGCTGGCGGATGGTGCGCGACCCGCTGGCCTTCATGACGACGCTGCGCGAGCACGGCGACGTCGTGCGGATCAAGCTCGGACCGAAGACGGTGTACGCCGTCACCACGCCGGAACTCACCGGCGCGCTGGCGCTGAGCACCGACTTCGAGATAGCCGGGCCGCTGTGGGAGTCCCTGGAGAGCCTGCTCGGCAAGGAGGGCGTGGCCACCGCCAACGGGCCACGGCACCGGCGTCAGCGGCGCACCATCCAGCCCGCGTTCCGGCTCGACGCGATCCCCGGGTACGGGCCGATCATGGCCGAGGAGGCGCACGCGCTGACCGGGCGCTGGCAGTCCGGCGAGACCATCGACTGCACCGCCGAGTCGTTCCGGATCGCTGTGCGGATCGTCGCCCGGTGTCTGCTGCGCGGCGCGTACATGGACGAGCGGGCGGACCGGCTGTGCGCCGCCCTCGACTCCCTCTTCCGCGGTATGTACCAACGGATGGTGATCCCGCTCGGGCCGCTTTACAGGCTGCCTCTCCCAGCCAACCGCACATTCAACCGCGCCCTGGCCGATTTCCATCTCCTGGTCGACGAGGTCGTCGCCGAACGCCGGGCATCCGGTCAAAAGCCGGACGATTTGCTGACGGCATTGCTGGAGGCGCAGGACGAGAATGGCGACCCCATCGGGGAGCAGGAGATCCACGATCAGGTCGTCGCGATATTCACCGCGGGCGCCGAAACCGTGGCCTCCACGATCTTGTGGCTGCTCCAGGTGCTCGCGGAACATCCGGAACACGCCGACAAGGTGCGCGCGGAGGTCGAATCCGTCACCGGCGGGCGGCCCGTGGCATTCGAGGACGTCCGCAGCCTGCGGCACACCAACAATGTCGTGGTGGAGGCGATGCGTTTGCGCCCGGCGATCTGGATTCTCACGCGACGGGCGGTGACCGATACGTCACTCGGTGGCTATCGCATTCCGGCCGGAGCCGACATCGTCTACAGCCCCTACGCCGTCCAGCGCGACCCGGAGTCGTACGCGCGCCACCTCGACTTCGACCCCGACCGCTGGCTTCCGGAACGCGCCAAGGAGGTGCCGAAATACGCCATGAGTCCGTTCGGCGTCGGCAACCGCAAGTGCCCGAGCGATCACTTCTCCATGGCGATGCTGACGCTGATCACGTCGGCCCTGGCGACCGAGTACCGCTTCGAGCAGGCACCCGGATCCGACGACGCGACCCGGGTGGGGATCACCCTGCACCCGCACACCCTGCTGCTGCGGCCTACGCGGCGCTCGGCCCCCGGAACGTCCGCCGGTACGCCTGGGGTGTCGTCCCCAGCGCCGTGACGAACTGATGGCGCAGCGCGGCCGCGGTGCCGAAGCCCGTCCGGCCCGCGATCGCGTCCACCGTCTCGTCCGTCGCCTCCAGCAACTCCTGTGCCAGCAGCACGCGTTGGCGCAGGATCCAGCGGTAGGGAGTCGTCCCCGTCTCCTGCTGGAAGCGGCGGGCGAAGGTGCGCGGGGACATGAGCGCGCGTTCGGCGAGCTGCTCGACCGTGACGTCCTCGTCGAGGTGGCGCTCCATCCAGGTCAGCACCTCGCCGACCGTGTCGCACTGGGAGCGCGGCAGCGGGCGCTCGATGTACTGGGCCTGCCCGCCGTCCCGGTGCGGCGGCACCACCATGCGCCGGGCGATCTTGTTGGCGACCTCCGGCCCCTGCTCCTGGCGCACGATGTGCAGACAGGCGTCGATGCCGGCGGCGGTGCCGGCGCTGGTGACCACCGGCCCCTCGTCGACGTACAGCACATCGGGCTCGACGATCGCCCCCGGGTGCTGTCGGGACAGCTCCCGGGCGTGCTTCCAGTGCGCACTGCACCGCCGCCCGTCGAGCAGCCCGGCCGCGCCCAGCACGAAGACGCCGGAGCACACGCTGAGCACCCGCGCACCCCGCTCGACCGCCCTGACCAGGCAGTCCAGCAGCTCGGGCGGATAGTCGCGCACGACGTAGTCGCGGCCGGCCGGCAGCGCGATCAGGTCGGCCTCCTCCAGCCGCTCCAGACCGTACGGCGTGCAGACGGTGAGTCCGCCGACATGGGTGCCCAGCGTCGGCCCCTCCGCCGAGACGACGGCGAAGTCGTACGTGGGCAGCCCTTCGTCGCTGCGGTCGATGCCGAACACCTCGCAGACGACGCCCAGTTCAAAGGGGTGAACACCGTCGAGGAGGACGGCGGCGACGTTCTTCAGCATGCTGCCATTGTGCCTCGCCGGTGGCAGTAAATCGATGGTGTGAGGCAGTCCTGCCACTGTTCGTAAGGAGTGTCCGGCACGACAGTGGTGTCATGAATACGGAACAGGCACAGACACTGCTCGCCCTGGTCGTCGTCCTCGGGATGTTCGTCCTCCTGGCCCTCCCGTCACTGATCGGCGCGGCGCGCGACCGGCGCATCGACCGTCAGATCAGGGAGGCCCAGGAGCGCGACAGGGCCGAGGCTCAGAAGTCCTCGTCCAGGTCGACGGTGCCCTCCACCGCGACCTGGTACGCCGACGGACGCCGCTCGAAGAAGTTGGTGAGCTCCTGAACACCCTGCAGCTCCATGAAGGAGAAGGGGTTCTCGGAGCCGTACACCGGAGCGAAGCCGAGCCGCGTCAGACGCTGATCGGCGACACACTCCAGGTACTGCCGCATCGAGTCGGTGTTCATGCCCGGGAGGCCGTCACCGCACAGGTCGCGCGCGAACTGCAGCTCGGCCTCGACGGCCTCCCTCAGCATGTCGGTGACCTGCTGCTGGAGCTCGTCGTCGAAGAGCTCCGGCTCCTCCTTGCGGACGGTGTCGACCACGTCGAACGCGAAGGACATGTGCATGGTCTCGTCACGGAACACCCAGTTGGTGCCGGTGGCCAGACCGTGCAGCAGACCCCGGCTGCGGAACCAGTAGACGTACGCGAAGGCGCCGTAGAAGAACAGGCCCTCGATGCACGCGGCGAAGCAGATCAGGTTCAGCAGGAAGCGGCGCCGGTCGGCCTTGGTCTCCAGGCGGTCCAGCTTCTCGACCTCGTTGATCCACTTGAAGCAGAACCCGGCCTTCTCGCGGATCGAGGGGATGTTCTCGACGGCGTCGAAGGCCGCCGCCCTGTCCTGCGGGTCGGGCAGATAGGTGTCGAGCAGCGTCAGATAGAACTGGACGTGCACGGCCTCCTCGAACAGCTGGCGCGACAGGTACAGGCGCGCCTCCGGGGAGTTGATGTGCTTGTACAGCGTCAGCACCAGGTTGTTCGCCACGATCGAGTCGCCGGTCGCGAAGAAGGCGACCAGCCGGCCGATGAGGTGCTGCTCGGCGGGCGTCAGCTTGGCGAGGTCGGCGACGTCCGAGTGGAGGTCGACCTCCTCCACGGTCCAGGTGTTCTTGATGGCGTCCCGGTAGCGCTCGTAGAAGTCCGGGTAGCGCATGGGACGCAGGGTCAGTTCGAAGCCCGGGTCGAGGAGATGGGTGTTACGGGTACTCATTACTGGCAGGCCTCGCAGGACTCGGGGTTCTCAAGGGAGCAGGCGACGGCGTCGGGCTCGGCGACCTGCTGGACGGGGACGGTCTTCTCGGACTGGGCGGCCTGGCCCTGGGCGGCGCGGGCGATGCGGGTCGCCGGGCGCGAGCGCAGGTAGTACGTCGTCTTCAGGCCCGACTTCCAGGCGTACGCGTACATCGAGGAGAGCTTGCCGATGGTCGGCGTCTCCAGGAACAGGTTCAGGGACTGCGACTGGTCGAGGAACGGGGTGCGGGCCGCCGCCATGTCGATCAGGCCGCGCTGCGGGATCTCCCACGCCGTGCGGTACAGCGCCCGTACGTCCGCCGGGATCCAGGCGAAGTCCTGCACCGAGCCGTTGGCCTCGCGCAGCGCCTCGCGGGTGCGGGCGTCCCAGACACCCAGCGCCTTCAGCTCGTCGACCAGGTAGGAGTTGACCTGGAGGAACTCACCGGAGAGCGTCTCGCGCTTGAACAGGTTGGACACCTGGGGCTCGATGCACTCGTAGACACCGGCGATGGAGGCGATGGTGGCGGTCGGCGCGATGGCGAGCAGCAGGCTGTTGCGCAGGCCCGTCGTGGTGATCCGCTCGCGCAGCGCCGCCCAGCGCTCCGGCCAGGTGAGCTCGACGCCGTAGTGGTCGGGGTGCAGCACGCCCCGGGCGGTACGGGTCTTCTCCCAGGCCGGCAGCGGGCCGCTGCGCTCGGCGAGGTCGGCGGACGCCTCGTACGCGGCGAGCATGATCCGCTCGGCGATGCGCGTGGAGAGCTGTCTCGCCTCGGCCGAGTCGAACGGCAGCCGCAGCTTGAAGAAGACGTCCTGGAGGCCCATCGCGCCCAGGCCCACCGGCCGCCACTTGGCGTTCGAGCGCCCCGCCTGCTCGGTCGGGTAGAAGTTGATGTCGACGACGCGGTCGAGGAAGGTGACGGCGGTGCGGACCGTCTCGTCCAGGCGCTCCCAGTCGATCTCCCCGCCGCTCACGAAGGCGCCGAGGTTGACCGACCCCAGGTTGCAGACCGCCGTCTCGCCGTCGTCGGTGACCTCCAGGATCTCCGTGCAGAGGTTGGAGGAGTGCACGACATGGCCCGGCAGGGCGGTCTGGTTGGCGGTGCGGTTGGCGGCGTCCTTGAAGGTCATCCAGCCGTTGCCGGTCTGCGCGAGGGTGCGCATCATGCGGCCGTAAAGGTCGCGGGCCGGGATGGTCCTGCGCGCGAGCCCTTGCTCCTCGGCCTTGCGGTAGGCCGCGTCGAACTCCTCGCCCCACAGGTCGACGAGCTCGGGCACGTCGGCGGGGGAGAACAGGGACCACTGGCCGTCGGCGTTGACCCGGCGCATGAACTCGTCCGGGATCCAGTGCGCGAGGTTCAGGTTGTGCGTACGGCGGGCGTCCTCACCGGTGTTGTCCCGCAGCTCCAGGAACTCCTCGATGTCGGAGTGCCAGGTCTCCAGGTAGACCGCGGCCGCGCCCTTGCGCCGGCCGCCCTGGTTCACGGCGGCGACCGAGGCGTCCAGCGTCTTCAGGAACGGGACGATGCCGTTGGAGTGCCCGTTGGTGCCGCGGATCAGCGAACCCCGGGAGCGGATGCGGGAGTACGACAGGCCGATGCCGCCGGCGTGCTTCGAGAGGCGGGCGACCTGGTGGTAGCGGTCGTAGATGGAGTCGAGCTCGTCGTTGGGGGAGTCCAGGAGGTAGCAGGACGACATCTGGGGGTGGCGGGTGCCGGAGTTGAAGAGCGTGGGGGAGGACGGCAGATAGTCGAGCCTGCTCATCAGGCCGTAGAGCGCGGCGACTTCGTCGACGGAGCGGGGGGTGTCGTCCTCGGCGAGACCGGCGGCGACGCGCAGCATGAAGTGCTGGGGCGTCTCGATCACCTTGCGGGTGATGGGGTGCCGCAGGAGGTACCTGCTGTGCAGGGTGCGCAGGCCGAAGTAGCCGAAGCGGTCGTCGGCGGCCGTGTCCACCAGAGCGTCCAGGCGGGCCGCGTGCAGGCGCGCGAACTCGGCGGTGCGGTCGGCGATGAGGCCCTCGCGGTGGCCGACCGCGACCGACTCGGTGAAGGACGTCACACCCTGCGAGGCGGCCTCGGCGGCGATGGAGATGGTCAGCAGCCGGGCGGCGAGCCTGCTGTAGGCGGGGTCCTCGGAGATGAGCCCGGCCGCCGCCTCGGTGGCCAGCTCGCGCAGCTCCGCCTCGTCGGCCCGGGCGGACCGGCCGCGCAGCGCGGCGGCGGCGACCCGGCCGGGGTCGGCGTCGGGGAGGTCGGCGGTCAGCTCGGTCAGGAGCCGCAGCAGATCGGAGGGCCGGCCCGCAGGGTCTCCGTCGAGGGCGGCGGCGGGAGACGGCAGGGCGGTTCCGGGGGCGTCCGCGTCGGTCGGGACCGATGGGACGACTGAGGCCGGGTCTGCTGGCGCGATGGTCACGTGGGGGCTCTCCCTCGCTCGGCACGGGGGCCTTGCGGAGGGCAGGGGGCAGCACACGAGCGCACACGGCGTCGCGTCCACCGGCCCATTCCACGAGGCCCGGACGTCAGGGCGCACCGGCCGGTCGGCCGGGCGCGCTGTCGGCAGGTCCTCGGACTGACTCCTGTGCACGACTGAGGGAACAGACGTGCACAAGTACACCGTTGCGGGACAGTTCCGGATTCGCACCGGATTCCCCTGCGGCGACAGCGAGCATGAGCATACATCTTGTGCTCGCCCGCCACGCCACCCCCAGATGTTGTGTCGCGCTGGTTTCAGAGCGTCAACTCATAGGTGAGAAGAGTGATGTCGTCGAGCTGCGGGAGCGGATTCCAGTCCCGCTCGGGTGTGCGAACAAAACCCAGCCGTTCGTAGATGCGATGGGCGCCGTGCATGGTGCGCTGGGTCGACAGGACGATCCGTACGCAGCCCTCCGTGGCCCGGGCGCGGTCGACGCAGGCGCGGACGAGGGCCTCGCCGGCGCCGCGTCCACGGCCCGCGCGGTCGACGGCGAGCATCCGGATCTCGGCCTCGCCGGGGAGCGCGATGTCGGCCATGGGGCCGCCGCTCGGCACGAAGGTCACCCCGCCCAGCAGCCGGCCGTCCGCGACGGCCACGAGTACCTCGGCGGCGGTCGCGCGCTTGGCCACGTCCCTGAGTTCGCCGAGGTACGCGTCACTCTCGCCGAAGTCGAGGAGCCCGTCGTGGAGATAGGCCCGGGCGGTGATCTCGCCGAGCGCGTCGAACTCACCGGGTTCCGCCGGCCGGATCGCGATGTCCATGGGCCCGAGTCTGCCGGACGGCCGGGCGGACGGGCCCGGGGTTTTGTGCCGAGGGCCGCCGGGTTGCGGGGAGTTCCGGGAGTGCTTCCATGGAGATAGGTGTCGGCGCCCCGCGGTCGCTCCGTTTCGAGAGCCGTTCTCGGAAGGAGACGAACGATGACGAGGGTCGTCGGCAGCCCGCCCGGCAAGAAGCGGCCGCGCAACGCGCCGATGGCGACGCTGGCTCCGAGGCGGGCGGCCAACCGGGTCAGGCAGGGGTTCGTGGGCCACCGGCACAGGCTGACCACGCGCCTGGAGGCCCGCGGTGGAAGCACCCGCCCCAAGAAGTGGCGCCGGTGGTTCACCTACACCAACGCCACCCGGGCCGTCTGGACGGTGGCGGTGCTCGCCGTGGTCGCCTGGGTGGTGGAGGGCCTGTACATCGTGATCCGGGGCCGCACGACACCCTTCGAGAAGTGGCGGCAGGGCAACGACGGCTTCGAGACGGTCATGCGCTTCGTGGGCCCGGTGCTCGCCGCGTCGCTCGCCGCCGCGCTCTTCCTGTTCTGGTGGTACCGGTGGACCAAGCGGCGCTATCTCGCCAAGGCACGCGACGACCCCCACCGACTGGTCCTCACGGCCGGCCCGGACACCGCCGAGATCGTGGGCCGGGAGGAGATCGCCCAGGTCATCGCCGAGCGGCTGCGCGAGCGCGACACGCGCCGGCCCTATCTGCTGGTCGGCGGCGTCGGTGTGGGCAAGACCGCCGTCCTGGTACGGCTCACCGAACTGCTCGCGGAGCAGAACGCCGTACCCGTGCCGATCCGGCTGCGGGACGCGAACGGCGGCAGTGACCTGAACTTCGAACGCATGGCCAAGGAGCGCTTCATCGACGAGGCACCCCGGGGCATCCTCGCGCGCACCAAGACCGAGCGGGTCTGGCAGCAACTGCTCGCCGACGACAAGCCGGTCGTCATCGCCGACGGGCTGGAGGAGGCGCTCCTCGGCGACGGCCTCCAGCAGAACCGGGACAACATCATCCGGCGGGCCATCGAACGTGCCTACGAGGAGAAGCTGCCCCTCGTCATCGCCTCCCGGCCGCACAGCCCGCTGGAGAGCACCCCGGCCGCGATCGTGGAGCTGGAACCGCTCAGCGAGGAGGAGGCCCTGCGGTTCGTCCAGGCGCGCGTGCCGGAGACGGACGAGCGCCGCGTCGACTGGATCGTGGAGACGGCGGAGGTGACCGAGTCGCCCGTCTACCTCCAGATCGCCCGTGAACTGCACCGTCACGGCGCCCTGGAACACGACCGGCCGGACAACGACCCGCAGCACATGAACACCCGCAGCCGTGACCGCGGCACGCTGCGGCTGTGGCTGCTGGAGACCTGGGACGAGGCGCTGTGCCAGGGTCGGCTGCGCCGGGACGTCGCCCTGAGCCAGCGCGACCGCCGCGACGCCGTCGAGGTGGTCTCCGCCCTGGCCTGCGTGGGACTGCTCCAGGACAAACTGGAGGTCGGCCTCGGGGAACTGCTCGACTCGGACGTCCACCCCGGTCCGATGCGGCGCGCGCAGGCCCGTGCCGAGCACCTGCGGGCCGGCGGACGCGCCTTCGACCGGTACGGCAGGCGCGGGAACGTCTTCTCCGAATGGCACCGGCAGCAGATCTGGGACGTGCTGTGCCGGCGGATCAGCCCGCAGGAGAGGAGGCGGTTGCGCGGGGGCAACATGGACCAGTGCCGCGCGGCCCTCGCCCGGATCGCACGCAACGCCGACAAGCTCGGCCTGGTGGAGGGCTTCGAGCGCAGGGTCCGTTTCCCGCACAGCATCATCCAGGCCTACTTCGGCTACCGCGTGCTGCGGCGGCTGGGCGAGCGGGGCGCCGGCGAGCTCGTCGAGCACGTGCTCCAGCCGCCCGGACCCAGCCGTGAACTGCTCATGGCCCTGGTGCTGTTGTCGCGCCGCCGGGCGGCCGGGGTCAAGGCCCGCCGGGAAGGCGTCCGGGCCGAGGTGACGAAGGAGATCGGGGAACGGCTCCGCCGCTCACGTATGCGCGGGCACACCCTGGCCCACCGGCTCTGCAAGGCCGCGGAACGCCGCACGGACGACCCGAAGGCGCTCGACCACTACGCGGCCGCCGTGGAGATCGAGAGCGTGGAGGAGGCACCGAGGCTGCTCGGCCACATCCTGGAGGAGGTGCGCAGGACCTGGGCCGGTTTCAAGGGCGACCGGCGCAGCCTCGACGACGCGAAGCTGAGGCTGCTCAGGCAGGTCGGGGCCGCCCTGCGCAGCGTCTCCGACCGGATCGACACCACACCCCTGTACGAGCAGCTCGTCCAGACAGGCGTGAAGGAGCCCGCCTACTCGATACGCCTGGCCGCCGCCCAGGAGTTCGGCACCGGCGGCAACCCGGCGTTCGCCGTGATCCGCGGCCGGATCGGCCTCAGCACCGACCCGGTGGAGGAGTACAACGACCGGCTCGGCAAGCTGCGGGCCTGGAAACGGCGGGAGTACGAACAGTGGGCCGAGCGCATGGCCCGGGCACGTGCGGCGGGCGTGCCCTCCCGGGCCAGGACGGAGCGCATCGCCCGGCTCCAGCAGGACCGGCGCACGCTCAACCTGGAGTACCGCAGGAAACGGGTCGTTCTGTTCCGGGAGTTCGTGATGCGTGCCTGGATGATCCCCATGCTCCTGGGCTCCGTCGACGAGGCGCACCGCGACGAGGCCCGCGAGCGCCTCACCAAGTGGCTGGGCCACCTGGACCCCAAGGCCACCGGCGGCACCCCCGATCTGCCGCTCGCACTGGAGGCCGCGCTGGCGCAGGGCTTCAAGTACGCGGCCAACCGCAGGATCCGGCATCCACAGGCCGACCAGGGCGGTCGCGACGACCTGATCCGGCAGGCGGAGACCGTGCTCCAGCAGTCCCGGTGCTGGTACGCGCAGGTCATGCTCATCCAGGCGCTGTGCCTGTGGGAGCTCCCGGACATCGTGGGCGTCCATGAGCAGCAGGCGCACCCGACGCCGGGCAGGGACGGGTACGACGGCGGACGCGAGCCGCCCCGGACGCTGGGCGGGGCGACCGCCGTGCAGACCGTGGAGCGCTGGCTGTCGATGGCCGGCACCGTGAACCGGCCACCCGGGCATCCCGGGGCGAACGGCGCCCCGCCCCGGCAGTCCCTGCATCCGTTCGTCGCCGAGGCGGGCGACCTGGTGGCCCTCGCGCTGGAGACCGGGCAGCCCGAGCGGTTCCTCTGGATCGACGAGAAGGGCGTCGCCGACAACATCGGCGCCCGCACCGGCAATCCCGAGTCGTACCGCAGGCACAACCTCTGGATCCCGCCCTCGGTGGGCTGGAGCACCCTGGACGCGCGGGCCCAGCGCCTGGTCGCCGACGTTCTGGTGATGCTGAACCTCATCGAACGGGACGGGCATCCGGACGAGGTCGAGGAGCGGATGAGCCGCGCGGAGCAGCCGGGGACATCGCTCCCGCCGTGCATCAGCGGCGACCGCGGCCCGCTGCGCCCCGGCCTGCGGGCCGGCATGGCGGACCCGCCCACACCCGGCGCGACCTGCCTGCCGGACTGCAAGTTCCAGCTCTGCCCCTACCCGCCCCGGGGCTGTGTGCCGCGCGGGGAGATCCGGGAGCCGTTCTGCCGTCAGCAGCAGGCCCTGCTGCCGGGGCGGATGCGCCGCCATCTGCCCAGACTGCTGCGCCGGAAGACACCGGGCTGGGTCAGCATGCGGGTCCGCGAACTCGACGGTTTCTGGCAGCAGATGGCCGGGCGTACCCGCAACTAGTGCGGTACGCCCGGCCGTCGTGCGGGTGAGTCCCGCGTCAGTGGCTGGTGCCCGCCGTCGCCGGGGGCAGTTCGACCTGGACTCCGGGGTCGCCGGCGTCGGCCGTGTAGTCCTCCGGCTTCGTCTCGTCGACGCCGTCCGGGGCCTTCGCCGCCCTCAGCGCGAAGGTGAGCACGACCGTGACCACCACGTTGAGCACGAACGCCGTGAGACCGATGTAGCCGATCTCGCCGATGCCCGGGATCTCCTTCGCCGAGCCGCCGAAGTGCTTCTGGGTCGGGGAGGCGACGCCGTACGCGGCGAACGTGCCGTAGATCATGCCGACCGCCCAGCCGGCCAGCAGGGCCCAGCGGTGGAACCAGCGCGTGAACAGGCCGCCGACCAGGGCCGGGAAGGTCTGCAGGATCCAGATGCCGCCCAGCAGCTGGAAGTTGATGGCGACCGTCTTGTCCATCGTCAGCACGAAGACCAGGGCGCCCACCTTCACCAGGAGCGACACGATCTTGGAGACCTTGGTCTCCTGTGCGGGTGTGGCGTCCGGCTTGAGGAAGTCCTTGTAGATGTTGCGGGTGAACAGGTTCGCCGCCGCGATCGACATGATCGCCGCCGGCACCAGCGCGCCGATGCCGATCGCCGCGAAGGCCACGCCCGCGAACCAGTCGGGGAACATGTTCTCGAACAGCTGCGGGATCGCCAGCTGGCCGTTCTGCACCTTGACGCCGGCCGCGATCGCCATGAAGCCCAGCAGCGCCAGCAGGCCCAGCATCAGGGAGTACAGCGGCAGGATCGTGGTGTTGCGGCGGATCACCTCACGGCTGCGCGAGGACAGCGTCGCGGTGATCGAGTGCGGGTACATGAACAGCGCGAGCGCGGAGCCCAGCGCCAGCGTGGCGTACGTCCACTGTCCGGCCTCGGCCGGGACCAGCGCACCGCGCGGCGCGCCCGTGGCCGGGTTGGTCTGGCTGTAGGCCTCGCTCGCCTTGGCGAAGATCTCGTCGAAGCCGCCCAGCTTGATCGGGATGTAGATGATCGCCACCGCGATGACGATGTAGATCAGCGTGTCCTTCACGAAGGCGATCAGCGCGGGGGCGCGCAGACCGGACGAGTAGGTGTACGCGGCCAGCACACCGAAGGCGATGAGCAGCGGCAGGTCCTTGATGAACCAGTTCGTGTTCTCGCCGCCGCCGACACCCATCACGTCGAGGACGGCCTGGATGCCGACGAGCTGCAGCGCGATGTACGGCATCGTCGCCAGGATGCCGGTCACCGCGACCGCCAGCGACAGCCCCTTGGAGCCGAAGCGTCCGCGCACGAAGTCCGAGGTCGTCACATAGCCGTGCTTGTGGGACACCGACCACAGCCGGGGCAGGAAGGTGAAGATCAGCGGGTAGACGAGGATCGTGTACGGCACCGCGAAGAAGCCCGCCGCGCCGGCCGCGTAGATCGCCGCCGGGACCGCCACGAAGGTGTACGCCGTGTACAGGTCGCCGCCGAGCAGGAACCAGGTCACCCAGGTGCCGAACGACCGGCCGCCCAGGCCCCATTCGTCGAGGCTGTGCTCGTTCTCGGCCTTGCGCCAGCGCGCGGCCAGGAAACCCATGACCGTGACGGCCAGGAAGAAGAAGATGAAGACGCCGAGTGCGACGCCGTTCACGCCGTCGTTCATTCCGCCGCACCGCCCTTCCGCGAGGCACGGGCGCGCTGGTCACGCTGCCACAGCTTGTACGCCACCATCGTCAGCAGCGCGGAGAGCAGCACCCACAGCATCTGGTACCAGTAGAAGAACGGGATGCCGGCGAACGCGGGGTCGGTCTTCGCATACGAACCGACCCACAGCATCGCCACGAACGGCGTGACGAGACAGAGCGCGATGACCACCCGTACAGGCGTCACCACCGGCTCTCTGTTCACTTCTGGGGCATCTGACATCTGACGGCTCCGTCCCCTCACTGATCACCTGAGAAACGCCCGGGCAATGTAGGTGACGGTGCAACGACAGCGGAAGACCTTGTCCGGATATCGGATGTGGAGAATTGGTGTGCACGGCAACCGTCGCGCGGCGGTGCGCTCAGCAGCAGCGGAACCCTCGCCGCGGGTCGGTCTCCTGACGGTCCGTCCGCATCCGCTCGAAGTCGCGCCGGGAGGGCACCCGGGCGTCCGGATGCCCCTGCCGCACATGGGCGACATAACGCTCGTACGCCGACTCGTCGGTCAGCTCCCGCAGATACCAGCGGACGCTACCGAGTACGCGCCGAAGCGACCGCATCGCGCTCCTCCTCCTTCTCCTCCTTGGTCGGGAACAGCCCCGCCGGAGCGATGATCTTCGACTCGACGTACGGCGCCTCGCTGAGCGTGGACAGGGCCGGGCGGCGGACGTGCCGGACGCAGACGCGGGTGGCGTCGGCGATCACGACGACGATCAGGATCGCGAGGGCCGCCGCGAGGACGCCGTCCACGGTGGAGTTGGTGACCACGGTGTGCATGTCGTCCATGGACTTGGCGGGCGGCAGTACCTCGCCGCGGTCGATCGCGTCCTGGAAGACCTGGCGCTGCTTGAAGAAGCCGACCTTCGGGTCGCTGGAGAACACCTTCTGCCAGCTGGCGGTCAGCGTCACCGTCGCGTCCCAGGCCAGTGGAACCCCGGTGATCCAGGCCCACTTCAGGCGCCCGGACTTCACCAGCAAGGTCGTGCAGACGGCGAGCGCGACGGCCGCGAGCAGCTGGTTGGAGATGCCGAAGATCGGGAAGAGCTGGTTGATGCCGCCGAGGGGCTCGTGGACACCCACCCACAGGAAGTAGCCCCACAGAGCGCACACGACGGCGCTGGTGATGGCCAGTCCCGGCTTCCAGCTGACGTTCTTGAAGGGCCGGTAGACGTTGCCCAGCATGTCCTGGAGCATGAACCGGCCCACCCGGGTGCCGGCGTCCAGCGCGGTCAGGATGAACAGCGCCTCGAACATGATCGCGAAGTGGTACCAGAAGGCGCGCAGGCCGCCGCCGGTGACCTGCGAGAAGATCTCCGAGACCCCGATGGCGAGGGTGGGCGCGCCGCCGGTCCGGGAGAGCAGGGACGCCTCCTCGACGTTCTCCGCCGCCCGCGCGAGAGCCTCGGGTGAGATCTGGTAGCCCCAACTGCCCACGACCTGCGAGGCGTTCTGCACGGTGTCGCCGATGACCCCGGCGGGCGCGTTCATCGCGAAGTACAGACCCGGGTCGATGATGCTCGCCGCGACCAGTGCCATCACGGCGACCGACGACTCCATCAGCATGGAGCCGTAGCCGATCATCCTGACCTGCGTCTCCTTCTGGATCATCTTCGGCGTCGTGCCGGAGGAGATGAGCGCGTGAAAGCCGGACAGGGCGCCGCAGGCGATGGTGATGAAGACGAACGGGAACAGCGAACCCGCGAAGACCGGGCCGTCGCCGCGGGAGGCGAAGTCCGTGACCGGGTCCATCTTCAGCGTCGGCAGGGCGACGATCACCCCGAGGGCGAGCAGGAAGATCGTGCCGATCTTCATGAAGGTGGACAGGTAGTCGCGCGGCGCGAGCAGCATCCACACCGGCAGGATCGAGGCGACGAAGCCGTACGCCACCATCCAGACGACCAGCGTGGAGGGGGCGAGGGTGAAGGTGCCGGCCCAGGACGACTCGGCGACCCAGCGGCCCGCGACCAGGGCGAGCAGCAGCAGCGCGACGCCGATGACGGAGACCTCGGTGACCCGGCCGGGGCGCAGTACCCGCAGGTAGAAGCCCATCAGCAGGGCGATCGGGATCGTCATCGCGATGGAGAAGGTGCCCCAGGGGGACTGCGCGAGGGCGTTGACGATGACCAGGGCCAGCACGCCGAGCAGGATGATCATGATGACGAACGTGGCGACCAGCGCGGCGGCGCCGCCGAACGGGCCGATCTCCTCGCGCGCCATCTGCCCCAGCGAGCGTCCGTCGCGGCGGGTGGAGAAGAACAGCACCACCATGTCCTGGACCGCGCCCGCGAAGATGACGCCCGCGATGATCCAGATCGTGCCCGGCAGATAGCCCATCTGCGCGGCCAGCACGGGCCCGACCAGAGGTCCCGCGCCCGCTATCGCCGCGAAGTGGTGGCCGAGCAGGACCCGGCGGTCGGTGGGGTGGAAGTCGATGCCGTTGTTGAGGCGTTCGGCCGGGGTGGCCCTGGTCCGGTCGACCTTCAGGACCTTGTACGCGATGAACTTGGCGTAGAAGCGATAGGCGATGGCGTACGAGCCGAGGGCGGCCGCGACCATCCAGGCCGCCGAGACCTCCTCGCCCCGGGACAGCGCGAGCACGGTCCACCCCGACGCACCGATCAGTGCGACCAGGGTCCAGATGACGACGGTTCGGGGGTTCGCGGTACGCACCGGGTGGTCCTCCCGTCCATGCGGCGACGGGAGGAACCTAGAACAGGAAAGGGGGATGCGCTACACCGCGTGCACTACCCCAAGTGACTCAGTCCTGAGGCCGCTTGAGCCGTGCCACGAACTTGTACCGGTCACCCCGGTACACCGAGCGCACCCACTCCACCGGCTGCCCCTCCCGGTCCAGGGAGTGGCGGGAGAGCATCAGCATCGGCAGGCCCACGTCCGTGCCGAGCAGGCCGGCCTCGCGCGGGGTGGCCAGCGAGGTCTCGATGGTCTCCTCGGCCTCGGCGAGGTGGACGTCGTAGACCTCGGCGAGCGCGGTGTAGAGGGAGGTGTACTTCACCAGGCTGCGGCGCAGCGCCGGGAAGCGCTTGGCGCTGAGGTGGGTCGTCTCGATGGCCATCGGCTCGCCGTTGGCCATGCGCAGCCGCTCGATGCGCAGCACCCGGCCGCCGGCCGTGATGTCGAGCAGGTCGGCGAGCCGGTCGTCGGCGGTGATGTAGCCGATGTCCAGCAGCTGGGAGGTCGGCTCCAGGCCCTGGGCGCGCATGTCCTCCGTGTAGGAGGTGAGCTGGAGCGCCTGGGAGACCTTCGGCTTGGCGACGAAGGTGCCCTTGCCCTGGATGCGCTCGAGGCGCCCCTCGACGACCAGCTCCTGGAGGGCCTGGCGGACGGTCGTGCGCGAGGTGTCGAACTCGGCGGCCAGGGTGCGCTCGGGCGGGACGGGAGTACCCGGCGCCTGGGTCTCCGTCATGTCCAGGAGGTGCTTCTTCAGGCGGTAGTACTTGGGCACGCGGGCGGTACGGACGGTGGCGCCGTTCTCGTTCTCCGCACTGCTGACGTCGGTGCTCATGCTTCGCCTTCCCGGCTCCGGATGCGGGTCACATCGTGATCCCTTCTATATACCGTCGCCGTCTCTTTTGGTCTAGTCCACAGTGCCAAGTGGTCTAGCGGACGAGAGTACTCCGGCATCGGCCTTTTCGCTGCCTTCTTACTTAAAGGTTCCTTCATATGTAGGTCGCATAACGGCTGGTCAGGCCCCTTTCCGTGCCCCTTGACACGCTTTCTGGTCTGGTCCAAGCTCCCCGTACTGGTCTACACCATTGGTCCAGGTCCCGGCCCAACGCTCGTGCGGGGAGGCAGGGGGGTTTGTGGCATCCCTGAGGAGGGTGGCGTGAAGCGCAAGCTGATTTCCGCGATAGGTGTCGCGGGCATGATGATCTCCCTGGCGGCGTGCGGGGGCGACAGCGGTGACGGCGGCGACAAGGCCGGCGCCGACGGGTACGCGGGCGAGACGCTCACGGTGTGGGTGATGGACGGATCCTCCCCCGACCAGTGGCAGAAGGACGTCCAGACGGCCTTCGAGAAGAAGACCAAGGCGAAGGTCAAGTTCGAGGTCCAGCAGTGGAACGGCATCCAGCAGAAGCTGACCACCGCCCTGTCCGAGGAGAACCCGCCGGATGTCTTCGAGATCGGTAACACTCAGACCCCGGCCTACGCCAAGACCGGCGGCCTCGCCGACCTCGCCGACCTCAAGAACGAGATCGGCGGCGACTGGACCGCGTCCCTGAACGAGTCCTCCATCTTCGACGGCAAGCAGTACGCGGCGCCCTGGTACTTCGCCAACCGTGTCGTCCTCTACAACAAGAAGGTGTGGGCCGACGCGGGCATCAAGGACACACCCAAGACCCGCGACGAGTTCTACGCCGACCTCAAGCAGATCGGCGAGAAGACCGACGCCGAGCCCATCTACCTGCCCGGCCAGAACTGGTACCACTTCGTCGGCCTCACCATCGGCGAGGGCGTCCAGCTGGTGAAGGAGCAGGACGGCAAGTACGTCTCCAACCTCGACGACCCGAAGGTCGCCGCCGCCATGGAGACGTACAAGAAGTTCCAGGCGCTGTCCAAGGCGCCCAAGGACAAGGACGAGGCCACCCCGCAGCAGGGCGAGGTCTTCGGCAAGGGCAACGTCGGTGCCTTCATCGGCATGGGCTGGGAAGCCGGCATCGCCGTCGAGGCCAACCCGAAGATCGAGAAGGAGATCGGCTACTTCACCATCCCGGGTGCCACGGCCGACAAGCCCGAGGGCGTCTTCCTCGGTGGCTCCAACCTCGCGGTCGCCGCGGGCAGCAAGAAGCAGGAGCTCGCCAAGGAGTTCCTGAAGATCGCCCTGTCCGACAAGTACGAGGGCGAGCTGGCCAAGCTCAACGGCGTCATCCCGAACAAGGAGGCCCTCCAGTCCAACCTGAAGGGCAACGTCGTCGCCGAGGCCGCCGCGCCGGCCGCCGCCGGTGGCGGCACCACGCCGCTGATCCCGGAGTGGGCGGCCGTGGAGAACGCGCCCAACCCGGTCAAGACGTACATGACCGCCGTGCTGAACGGTAAGTCGCCGGCCGAGGCGGCCAAGCAGGTCGAGAACGAGTTCAACAAGCGTCTGTCCCAGCAGCAGTAGGCGCACCGGGGGAGGGGGCCGCGCACAGCGGCCTCCTCCCCCGCGTATCGGCAGGTCTAGGAGGAAGAGAACGCGAGCATGACCGTGCAGACCGAACGGCCGCCCTCCGGCCCGGCGGATGTCCACAAGTCGGCGGGCGGCGGGGGATCCGGAAGGCCGAACCCGAGAGCGTCCCGCATCGGAGCGCTCGCCCCCTACCTTCTGCTCCTGCCCGCCTGCGCGGCCTCCGTGCTGCTGCTCGGCTGGCCGCTGCTGAAGGACCTGCTGCTGTCGTTCCAGAACCTCAACATGGGGCAGCTGATCCAGCACGTCACCGAGTGGAACGGCATCGACAACTACACCGAGGTCCTCACCGGCGAGGAGTTCTGGCGGGTCACCCTCCGCTCGATCCTGTTCACGGCGGTCAACGTCGCCCTGACCATGTTCCTCGGCGGGCTCGTCGGCCTGCTGCTCGCCCGGCTCGGCAAGCGCATGCGGTTCACCCTGATGATGGGCCTGGTGCTGGCCTGGGCGATGCCCGTGGTCGCCGCCACCACCGTCTACCAGTGGCTCTTCGCCCAGCGCTTCGGCGTGGTCAACTGGGTGCTGGACAAGCTCGGCTGGCACTCCATGGCCGACTACAGCTGGACCAGCGACCAGATGTCGACGTTCTTCGTCGTCACCGTGCTCATCGTCTGGATGTCCATCCCGTTCGTCGCGATCAATCTCTACGCCGCCACGACGACCATCCCGGCCGAGCTCTACGAGGCCGCCGCCCTCGACGGCGCCGGCGCCTGGAAGAGCTTCACGACGGTCACCCTGCCGTTCCTGCGGCCCTTCCTCTATGCGACCACGTTCCTGGAGATCATCTGGATCTTCAAGGCGTTCGTGCAGGTCTACACCTTCAACCAGGGCGGCCCCGACCGCCTGACCGAGATCCTGCCCGTCTACGCCTACGTCGAGGGCGTCGGCAACCAGCACTACGGCATGGGTGCCGCCATCGCCTTCCTGACCATCCTGATCATGATCGGCCTCACCGCCTACTACCTGCGCATCGTGCTCAAGCAAGAAAAGGAACAAGAGGAGGCCGGGCTGTGAAGCGTTCGCTCTTCGGCCGCGTCTGGCCCAACGCCACGGCCGTCGTCCTGTGCATCGGCTTCGTCTTCCCCGTGTACTGGATGATCGCCACGGCCTTCAAGCCGACCGGCGACATCATCTCCGAGGACCCGGTCTGGTTCCCGACCGACATCACCCTCGACCATTTCAGGACGGCGACCGGCGCCGACCACTTCTGGACGTTCGTCACCAACTCGCTGACCGTCACCGTCCTGGCCGTGGTGTTCTCGCTGATCATCGCGCTGGCCGGGTCCTTCGCCCTGGCGCGGATGCGGTTCCGGGGCCGCCGCGGCTTCATCATCGGCTTCATGCTCGCCCAGATGGCACCCTGGGAAGTCATGATCATCGCGATGTACATGATCGTCCGGGACGCGTCGATGCTCAACAGCCTCGTGCCGCTGACGGCCTTCTACACGATGATGATCCTGCCGTTCACGGTCCTCACGCTGCGCGGCTTCGTCGCAGCCGTGCCCGCGGAACTGGAGGAGTCGGCCATGGTCGACGGCTGCACCCGCATGCAGGCCTTCCGCCGGGTGATCCTGCCGCTGCTCGCGCCCGGCCTGATGGCCACGTCGATGTTCGGCTTCATCACCGCCTGGAACGAGTTCGCCCTGGTCCTGGTGCTGAACAAGGACGCCGAGGCCCAGACGCTGCCGCTGTGGCTGACCAGCTTCCAGACCGTATTCGGCAACGACTGGGGTGCCACGATGGCCGCCTCGACCCTCTTCGCCATCCCGATCCTGATTCTCTTCGTCTTCCTGCAACGCAGGGCTGTCAGCGGCCTGACGGCCGGCGCCGTGAAGGGATAACGCCACCCGATGACGACATTCGCCAGCGGCACCGACACTCTGACGCGCGATGCCCTGACCGTCCTGCAGCCCGGCTTCACCGGCACCACCGCCCCCGACTGGCTGCTGCGCCGGCTCGGCGAGGGCCTCGCTTCCGTCGGCCTGTTCGGCCGCAACATCGCCTCGCCCGAGCAAGTGGCCGCGCTGACCGCCCAGCTGCGGGTCGAGCGTGACGACGTCCTGGTCGCGATCGACGAGGAAGGGGGTGACGTGACGCGACTGGAGGTCAGGACCGGCTCCAGCTTCCCCGGCAACCACGCCCTCGGCGCGGTGGACGACGTGGAGCTGACCCGTGAGGTGGCCGCCGAGCTCGGGCGCCGCCTCGCCGCCTGCGGGGTGAACCTCAACTGGGCCCCGTCCGCGGACGTGAACTCCAACCCGGCGAACCCGGTGATCGGCGTGCGCTCCTTCGGCGCCGACACCGCCCTGGTCGCCCGCCACACCGCCGCCTACGTCACCGGCCTCCAGTCGGCCGGCGTCGCGGCCTGCACCAAGCACTTCCCGGGCCACGGCGACACGGCGGTCGACTCGCACCACGCCATGCCCCGCATCGACGCCGACGCCTCGGTGCTCGCCGAGCGCGAACTCGCCCCGTTCCGCGCGGCGATCGCCGCCGGCTCGCGGGCGGTGATGAGCGCGCACATCCTCGTCCCCGCCCTGGACCCGGACCGCCCGGCGACCCTGTCCCGCACGGTCCTGACCGACCTCCTGCGCGGCGAACTCGGCTACACCGGCCTGATCGTCACCGACGGCATGGAGATGCAGGCCATCGCCGCCACCTACGGCATCGAACGCGGCAGCGTCCTCGCCATCGCGGCCGGCGCCGACGCGATCTGCGTGGGCGGCGGGCTCTCGGACGACGAGACGGTACGGCGCCTGCGGGACGCGCTCGTCGCCGCGGTCCGCGCCGGCGAACTCCCCGAGACCCGGCTGGCGGAGGCGGCGGAACGCGTCCGCGAGCTGGCCCGCTGGACGGCGAGGGTGGCACCGGAGGCCGATGGCACCGGGCGGGAGGAAGTCGGCCTCGTCGCGGCCCGCCGAGCCCTGCGGCTGACGGCCGCGTCGCCCTTCACCCCGCTCACCGGGGCGCCTTTCGTCGCCGCGTTCACCCCCGTCGCGAACATCGCGGTCGGCGACGAGACCCCGTGGGGAGTGGCGGCCGAACTGGCCCGCCTCCTCCCCGGCACGGAGACGGGCAGCTACACGGGCGAGGACGCGGCCCGGGCCGCCCTCGAAGCGGCCGGCGACCGCCGGGTCGTGGCCGTGGTCCGCGACGAACACCGCCACCCCTGGATGGCGGCCGCCCTGGACACCCTCCTCGCCTCCCGCCCCGACACGGTCATCGTCGAGATGGGCGTCCCCCAGGCACCCGCGCGAGGCGCCCTGCACATCGCCACCTACGGAGCGGCCAGGGTGTGCGGGCGCGCGGCGGCGGAGGTCATCGCGGGGGAGTGAGACCGGGACGGGCCGTCCGCAGGGCACCGCTCTGAAGCGGGCCCAGGCGGGCGGCTCGGTGCGGGCGGCCCTGTGCGGATGCACACAGGGTGGGCTCACACAGGGCGGGCCCGTGCGGAGCGGGCCCGTGCGGGCTCACGCAGAGCGGGCCCATACGGAGTGGACTCACGCAGAGCGGGCCCATACGGAGTGGGCTCACGCAGAGCGGGCTCACGCAGAGCGGGCTCACGCAGAGCGGGCTCACGCAGAGCGGACTCACGCAGAGCGGGCCCATACGGAATGGGCGCCCTGGGCGGGATCGCCGCCGAGGGCGCCCGTCGGCGCATCCGGACCGCCTCGGCTCGCGTGCCTCAGCCGCCGAGCCGAGGCCCTCTCAGATCCCCTGCCAATCCGGCTTGTTGACGTAGGTGTGCCGGAAGTAGTCGGCCAGCTTCAGCTTCGACGCGGCGGCCTCGTCGACCACGACGGTGGCGTGCGGGTGCAGTTGCAGCGCCGAGGCCGGGCATACGGCCGCGACCGGCCCCTCGACGGTCGCCGCCACGGCGTCCGCCTTGCCCTCGCCGGTCGCCAGCAGCACCAGGTGCCGCGCCTCCAGGATCGTGCCGATGCCCTGGGTGATGACGTGATGCGGCACCTGCTCGATGTCCCCGTCGAAGAACCGCGCGTTGTCGATCCGCGTCTGCTCGGTCAGCGTCTTGATCCGCGTCCGCGAAGCCAGCGACGAACAGGGCTCGTTGAACCCGATGTGCCCGTCGGTCCCGATCCCCAGCAGCTGGAGGTCCACGCCCCCGGCTGCGGCCAGCGCCGCGTCGTACGCCTCGCACGCGCCCTGCACGTCCTCGGCCGTACCGTCCGGCCCCATGAACGCGTCCATCCCGATCCCGAGCGGCTCCAGCACCTCGCGCCGCAGCACCGACCGGTAGGACTCGGGGTGCTCGGCGGGCAGCCCTACGTATTCGTCGAGCTGCGCGATCCGCGCCCGCGATACATCCACGGCACCGGAGTGCACCTTGGCCGCCAGCGCCGTGTAGATGGGCAGCGGCGTCGACCCGGTGGCCACGCCGAGCACGGCGTCGGGCTTGCGCCCGAGGAGCTGCGCCATGGCCTCGGCTATCAGCTCGCCACCCGCCTTGGCGTCCGGAACGATGACAACTTCCACGCTGGGCCTGCCGATCTGAAGAGGGTCTCGATGGGCACCCCGAAGGGCATGTGGTTTAGACCAATCTAACAGAGCGGACCCCGCGAGGCCCAGGTGAACGCAAGCCCCGCGGACATTTCGATGCGGACATTTCGTGAGCCCGTCGGGCAGGCGTCATGCCCTGTGGGGGAGTGGAATGGAGAGTGTCCGTCCGAACAGTCCCACCGGCCTGTCCGTCCGAGCGGCAGGCCGCGGCACAGCCCGAGCCCCCGGTCGCCGCCACACTGGGCACCGGCCACGGCCGACAGGCGACAGGCGACAAGCCGGCCCGACGAGCGCGAGAGCAGGAAGGGCCCATGACCACCACGACCCCGTACCCGCCCGACCCCCAGGCCCCGCACAACGAGCTCCCCGGCCGGATCATGGCCCGCGAGATGGCCGAACAGCCCGCCGTGCTGCGCCGGATCCTGTCCCAGGGCGCCCCCGCCATCCATCAGGTCGCGCGCGAGATCGCCGCCCGCTCGCCGCGCTTCGTCCTGCTCACCGCCCGCGGCACCTCCGACAACGCCGCGCTCTACGCCAAGTACCTCCTGGAGATCCGCCTCGGCCTGCCCTGCGGTCTGGCCTCGATGTCGACGATCACGGCCTACGGCGCCCGCCCCGATCTCACCGACGTCCTCGTCGTCACGGTCAGCCAGTCCGGCGGCTCCCCGGACCTGGTCGCCTCGACGCGGGCCGCCCGCCAGGCCGGCGCGATCACCCTCGCGGTGACCAACAACCCCGACTCCCCGCTCGCCGGCGTCTCCGAGTACCACCTCGACATCATGGCCGGACCGGAACGGGCCCTCCCCGCGACCAAGACCTATACGGCCTCCCTCCTCGCCCTCTATCTCCTCGTCGAGGGTCTGCGCGACGGCGACGGCACCGCCGCCGAGGCACTCCCGGACATCGCCGAGCAGCTGCTCGCCCGTCAGGACGAGGTCCGCACCCTCGCCGCCCGCTACCGCTTCGCCGAGCGCATGGTGATCACCTCCCGAGGCTACGGCTACCCCACGGCCAAGGAAGCCGCCCTCAAGCTGATGGAGACCAGCTACATCCCGGCGCTGTCCTACTCCGGCGCCGACCTCCTGCACGGTCCGCTCGCCATGGTCGACAACGTCTCCCCGGTCATCGCGGTCGTCCCCGACGGCAAGGGCGGCGAGGCCCTCCGGCCCGTCCTCGACCGGCTCCGCGGCCGCGGCGCCGACCTGGTCGTCATCGGCCCCCGTCAGCAGGTCGAACAGGCCTCGGCCGGCTTCGTCCTGCCCACCGAGGACATCGCCGAGGAGCTCCAGCCGATCCTGGAGATCCTCCCGCTCCAGCTCCTGGCCCACGAGGTCACCATCGCCCGGGGCCAGGACCCGGACGCCCCGCGGGCCCTTGCGAAGGTGACGGAGACGCGCTGACGGCGGCGCGTCCCGCCCCGCCTCTCGGCGGTACAGGCGGGAGGGCCCGGCCGTCTCCACCCCTGGTGCGGACTCGGCAGCGCCCCCCGTCGCGTCGACGTGCTGCCCCGTGACCCAGCGGGAGTCGGGTCACGCCGGGAACACCACCACGTCCGCGACGTCGGACGGCGTGCGCGCGTATCCCGGGGTCGGCGAGCGCCCCGCTCGTCAGGTCCGTATCGATGAAGCCGGGCCCGACGGAGTCGGCCGTGATGCCGCGCGGCGCCGGCTCGGCCGCGAGTGAGCGGGTCAGGGGCGTGACCGTGCCCCGGCCGTGCGGGTGGCGGCGATCGGCGCGACGGCGGCGTCCGTGGCTGCCGTGACACTCATCCTCGTCCGTCTCCTGCGCGACCGCCGCAACGCCACCATCGCCGCCTTCGAGGGCCGTATCGCAGAGGACATCGCCGCAGGAGCCCTCCCCGCAGGCACCGACGCCGGCGCACTGGCCCGGCGCACCGGCGCGATGGTCCAGGGCATGTCACAACAGGCGCGCGACGGGGCGAGCCGGGAGGAACTGGAGGCACTCGTGGAAATTGCCATGGCCATCTGGCCCCGCACATGAACCCACACGGGTTAGGCTGCGTGATGTATGCGAGGGCGTCCTACTAGTTCTCCAACTGGTCAGGAACCCGCGAGGAAGACGCCAACAGCAAACACGCTCCAACGCATGGACACACCAGAGTGGTCTAGTCCACAATGCGAAGGAGTGCGTGGCTACGAGAACGCACCGACTTCCGTCTTCCCCGCACAGGAAGGCGGACCGAGGAACCGGAGCTCTCTGCCCTGACTGCCCCGGGTCCTCATCCTCGGCCGACCGGGACCGCACACCCCACGGCCGATATTGCTCCGGGCTGCGGTGCCGGGAGGGTTGAGGGTCCCTCTCAGGCGCCGCGGCCCGCGGGTGTTCTCAGGGCCTGATCCTCTCCCCGCCGGCTGGTTTCCGGCGATGTCCGTACCGCCAGGTACGCTCGGCCCCGTGCCCTCCATGAACGAACTCGTACGCCAGCACACGGCCCTCGACGACTCCGACCTCGAGTGGCTCCACCTGCTGGTCTCGGAGTGGCAGTTGCTCTCCGACCTCTCCTTCGCCGACCTCGTGCTGTGGGTTCCCACCAGTGACGGCACCCGCTATGTCTCCGTGGCGCAGATGCGGCCCAACACCGGCCCGACCTCGTACCAGGACGACATGGTCGGCCACCTCGTCCCGCGCGGCCGGCGCCCGATGCTGGACGCCGCGCTCGACGAGGGCCGGATCGTGCGGGAGGGCGACCCGGAGTGGCGCGAGGAGGTGCCGGTCCGCGTCGAGTCGATCCCGGTACGACGGGACGGGCGCGTCCTGGGGGTCATCGCACGCAACACCAACCTGCTGACCGTGCGCACCCCGAGCCGGCTTGAGCTCACCTACCTCCAGAGCGCCTCGGACCTCGCGCAGATGATCGCGGCCGGATCGTTCCCGTTCGCCAATCAGCAGGTCGACATGGACGCCTCGCCGCGCGTCGGCGACGGCCTGATCCGCCTCGACGCCGACGGCCTCGTCCAGTACGCCTCGCCGAACGCGCTGTCCGCCTACCACCGCCTCGGCCTGGCCTCCGACCTCGTCGGCCAGCACCTGGGCATGACCACCGCCGAACTCGCCCCGACCCATGGACCGGTGGACGAGGCGCTCGCCAAGGTCGCCAGCGGATGGGCGCCCCGCGAGTTCGAGATCGAGGCCAACGACGGAGTCATCCAGTTCCGGGCGATCCCGCTCAAGCCCAAGGGCACCCGCATCGGTTCCCTGGTCCTGCTCCGGGACGTCACCGAACTGCGCCGCCGCGAGCAGGAGTTGATCACCAAGGACGCGACCATCCGGGAGATCCACCACCGGGTGAAGAACAACCTCCAGACGGTGGCAGCCCTGCTCCGCCTCCAGGCCCGGCGCATCGAGTCCGAACGCGGCCGCGAGGCGCTGGAGGAGGCGGTCCGGCGCGTCGGTTCGATCGCGATCGTGCACGAGACGCTCTCCCAGAACCTCGACGAGCGCGTGGAGTTCGACGAGATCGCCGACCGGGTGCTGGCGATGGTCGCCGAGATCTCGCCCGGCAAGGTCAACGGCCGGCGCACCGGCCGGTTCGGCATCCTGGACGCCGAGGTCGCCACCCCGCTGTCGATGGTCCTGACCGAGGTCCTGCAGAACGCCCTGGAGCACGGCTTCCGTGAGGGCGAGACCGGCACGGTCGAGGTCGCGGCGGTCCGCGGCGGTACGACGAAGCAGGTCCGCCTCCTGGTCACGGTCCAGGACGACGGCGTGGGCCTGCCCGAGGGGTTCGATCCGCACACCGCGGGCAACCTCGGCCTGCAGATCGTACGGACCCTGGTCGAGGGCGAGTTGGGCGGCACGTTCGACATGGTCCCGGCGCCGGAGCGGGGGACCAGGGTGATCCTCGACATCCCGGTGCGGGCGCAGAAGTAGGGCCGGGCCCGGAGTGTGCGCACAGCAAAGAGCCCCAGCCCGTTCGGGGGCTGGGGCTCAACATGCTCGTTGCCAGCATTCGCTGCGCATCGGGGGTACTGCGCGCTGCGGCTCGGGGGCGGGAGATGCGTACTCGCTGTACGCGCCGCCAAGCTCAGGCTGTTTTAGCGGGGCGGGTGTGTCAGGCGGAGGCCTGACGGGCCCGGTTGCGGGCGGCGCGGCGCTTCATGGCGCGGCGCTCGTCCTCGCTGAGACCACCCCAGACGCCGGAGTCCTGACCGGACTCGAGCGCCCACTGCAGACACTGATCCATAACGGGGCAGCGGCGGCAGACGGCCTTGGCTTCCTCGATCTGCAGCAGCGCAGGACCGGTGTTGCCGATGGGGAAGAAGAGCTCGGGGTCTTCCTCGCGGCAAACGGCGTTGTGACGCCAGTCCATGGCTGCTACCTCTCCTTGGTATTACGTGCTGATTGCTTGTGAATGTGAACGCTTTCACGAATCCCTCAACAAGTGAAGGGCCGACCGCCAGGTTCCCTGGCGAGGTCCTGTGATGTGAAGAGGGGTTCCGGTGATCAGTGGAGGCCGGTCTTGCGGGCCGTCCCGATCGCCACGTAGAGACTCGCAAACCTCAGCGACGGATACAACCCCTTCCGGAAAGTTTTTTTTGATTCCTCGGTGTCGACTAGGTCACAGCCGTACTTCCATGGGGTGGATCCTGGCCTAAACGTTCGAGTGAAAGGACTTTAGCCCGTTCCGCTCACACAATCACACGCAGTGCACGGCGTACGCCTGTGAACGTCACGCTCGTACGCAGCCCGAGGTGGTCGCCGTCCATCTGGAGGGGCAATGGCACCTTCGAATGCAAGGTGAACTGGTCCAGGTCGTGAAGCGTGACCGCATGCTTCCCATGGGCTCCCCGCTCGGGGGACGAAGTGAGCAACTGGGTTGCATACCGGGCAACCGCGACCGTGGACATCCGGCTGAGACCGAGTACGTCGAGGCCCGTATCGAACGAAGCCTTAGGTGCCGCGTACACCGGACGATTGCCCAGATACGTCCACGGAGCGGTGTTGCAGACTATGGACAGCACCAAATCGGTCACCGGGTCCTCGCCCGGCCGCTCCAGTGTGATCGTGCCGTGCCGGCGGTTGGGTTCCTGAAGGAACTGCCGTACCACCTGGCGCAGATAAAGGGCGTGCGTGGACTTCTTTCCGCGCTCGCGCTGCTGCTCGACCCGGCCGACCACGCCCGCGTCGAAGCCGAGCCCCGCGCAGAAGGTGAACCATCTGGCCGGGACGCCCTCGTCCTCGGTGCCCGGGGTGCCCGCCGCGATACCCATGCCGACCGTACGTTCGCTGCCCTCGCGCAGCGCGTCGAGCAGGGCCCCGGTCGCCTCCACGGCGTCGTTGGGCAGGCCGAGTGCGCGGGCGAAGACGTTGGTGGAGCCGCCGGGGACCACGGCGAGGCCGGGGAGGCCCTCCGGGTCGGGGCCGTTGTGCAGCAGTCCGTTCACGACCTCGTTCACGGTGCCGTCGCCGCCGAGGGCGACCACCAGGTCGATCTCGCCGCTCTCCGCCGCCTGCCGGCCGAGGTCGCGGGCGTGGCCGCGGTACTCGGTGGTGACCGCCTCCAGCTTCATCTCGCTGGCGAGCGCATGGATCAGGACATCGCGCGTACGTGCGCTTGTGGTGGTTGCTGCCGGATTGACCACGAGAAGTGCACGCATGGGTTGCAGCGTACCTACTGGGGGGTACCGGGCACAGGCCGAGGTAGGGATCAAGTAAGAGACGGAGCGTGAGCCTCGACACGGGTGATCGCGACGGCCCGGGCGTGGGGGAGCCTTGGCCGAGGCGGCCGTAACAGGGACGGCTACCCTTCAGGGGTGACCAAGGAGCAGAACCCCACCACCCCCGAAACCGCCGGCCCGCGTCCGCGGCGGCTGACGTACGCGGCCGTGCTGACCGCGCTGGAAGGCGTGGGCCTCACCGTCGGGGGAGTCTGGGTACTCGTGCTGGGGCTGACCGGTGATCCGGACGACCGGCAGCAGGCGGTCACCCTCGGCGTGACCCTGGTCGCGCTGGCGCTGCTGCCGCTGCTCGCCGCGCGGGGGCTGTTCGCCCTGCGCAGCTGGAGCCGGGGGCCGTCCATCATCACGCAGATCCTGGCGCTGCCGGTGGCCTACAGCCTGTTGCAGGCCGACAGCATCGCCATCCCGGCGGGCATCGCGATCGCCGCGATCGCGATCGCCACGCTCGTGTTCCTGGTCAATCCGGCGACGACCGAGGCCCTCGGGATCCGCGGGCCCGGCAACGCGCCGGATCAGAAGTAGCCGACGGCCGCCGCTCCTCGGCGGCCGCTTACTCCTCCACCAGCAGCTTCTCCCGCAGCTGGGCCAGGGTGCGGGCCAGCAGGCGGGAGACGTGCATCTGGGAGATGCCGACCTCCTGCGCGATCTGCGACTGGGTCATGTTGCCGAAGAAGCGCAGCAGCAGGATCCGCTTCTCGCGCGGCGGCAGGTCTTCCAGCAGCGGCTTGAGGGACTCGCGGTACTCGACGCCTTCCAGCGCCTCGTCCTCCGCGCCCAGGGTGTCCGCGACCGCCGGGGACTCGTCGTCGGTGTCGGGGACGTCCAGGGACAGCGTGGAGTACGCGTTCGCGGACTCCAGGCCCTCCAGGACCTCCTCCTCCGAGATCGCCAGCTTCTCGGCGAGCTCGTGCACGGTCGGGGAGCGGCCGTGCTGCTGGGACAGCTCGGCGGTGGCCGTGGTGAGCGCGAGCCGCAGCTCCTGCAGGCGCCGCGGGACGCGCACCGCCCAGCCCTTGTCACGGAAGTGGCGCTTGATCTCACCGACGACCGTCGGGGTCGCGTAGGTGGAGAACTCGACGCCGCGGTCCGGGTCGAAGCGGTCGACCGACTTGATCAGACCGATGGTGGCGACCTGGGTCAGGTCGTCCAGCGGCTCACCGCGGTTGCGGAAGCGGCGTGCGAGATGCTCGACCAGCGGCAGGTGCATACGGACCAGCCGGTTGCGCAGCTCCGCGTACTCCGGGCTGCCGTCCTGCAGCTTGCGCAGCTCGACGAACAGGGCGCGAGCCCCGCTGCGGTCCTGTGGGTCGTGCTGCGTGGCCTGCGCGCTGTGCGCGGCCGTCGCCTCGTGGTCGGCGTCTCGCTCGTGCTCGCTCATCGTCCCGCCCGTCGCCCTCTCCCGAGCCCTCGCCTCCGTCCTCACTCTCGACTTCGGTCGAGCGGGAGGACCCCCGGGGGCTGGGGAGACCCCGATTCGCCCGCCCAGAGGCGCGCCCTGCACAGCACCGTCGTCCCCCGGGCCGCCCTGGAGGCCGGTCACCACGGAGTCGTCCTCCGGGTGCGGCCGGGCCTGCTCGGGGATGCCGTCGATGCCGTCCGCCATGCGCCGGGAGACGCTCGGGCCGTCAGGGCCCGCTCCCGCACTCCCGGTCCCGCCCGAGCTGGGGGGAGTGTCCGGCAGCTCCCGTGTGCCGCGCTCTTCGTCCCGCACCGGCCCGTCCCCGTTCCTCACGCCGGCCCGGGTCCCGCGCCGCGCTGTTTGTAGAGGCTGATCGAAACGGTTTTGTCCTTGTCCACGGCGGAGGAGACCTTGCCCGCGAGGGCCGACAGCACGGTCCAGGCGAAGGTGTCCCTGGAGGGGGCGTGGCCGTCCGTGGTCGGGGCCGAGACGGTGACTTCGAGTGAGTCGTCGACGAGCCGGAAGACACAGCTGAGCACGGAGCCGGGCACGGCCTGCTGGAGCAGGATCGCGCAGGCCTCGTCCACCGCGATGCGCAGGTCCTCGATCTCGTCGAGGGTGAAGTCCAAACGGGCGGCGAGGCCGGCGGTCGCCGTACGCAGCACCGACAGGTAGGCACCCGCGGCCGGCAGCCGGACTTCCACGAAGTCCTGGGTCGCGGGCTCGCCTGCGATCTGGGACACCCTCACCTCCAAGGTGGTACAAGCTTTTCGGGGCCGAGGGTCGCCCCCCGGGGTAACGCGATGTGTGGTTCAGCGGTGACGCTATCGCGCTCTGAACTTTCCTGTCCCCAGGACCCCAACCCCTTGCTGTCACTCATAGTAAACACACGGACACGCTCCGTGGCTAGGGGGTCTGCGGGCCCAATTGGGAAGAGCGCGCGCCGGTTTGACGTACCCAGACGTCACAGGGTCGAACCGTCCGGATCCCCAGTCGTCCAGCGTACGTCGGTGTCACACCAGTACGTGGTCGACAAAGCACCAGCGCCATTCCTCGCCGGGCTCGAACGTCCGCATGATCGGGTGCCCGGACTCCTTGTGGTGCTCCGTGGCGTGCCTGCCCGGCGAGGAGTCGCAGCAGCCGACGTGACCGCAGGTGAGGCACAGCCGCAGCTGCACCGGGTGCCGGCCCTCCGCCAGGCACTCGGGACAGGTCTCGCCGAGCGGACCTGGTTCCGGGTGCGGCAGCGCGTCGGCGTGCGTGCACTGTTTCATGATTGCCAGGTTACGACGGCCACGCACACACCCGCGCGGAAAATCGAGGGCGGGCGGGCGGGCGGGCGGCGACGACGAGCGAGGGCGGGCAGGGACCATGGACGGGCGCGTCGGCAGGGCCGCGCGCGGACGCGGGTGTCGTGCCGTGTCGAGTGGTGGGCGGCGGCGCGGCGGCGCCGCCGACGGTGCGGGTGAGGGTGGGCGAGTCGTATGGATGTGATGCCGCTGCTGTTGCTGGTGGCGGGGAGCGCCGCCGTGGCCGCGGCCGCCCGGCGCTCGCCGGTGCCGGCGCCGCTGCTGCTGGTCGCAGCCGGGCTCGCCGTGTCGTACGTACCGGGGGTGCCCGAGTACACCCTCGACCCGCACATCGTGCTGCCGCTGGTGCTGCCGCCGCTGCTGCACAGCGCGGCGACGGACAGCTCGTATCTCGATCTGCGGGCGCAGCTGCGGCCCGTGATGCTGCTGTCGGTCGGATACGTGCTCTTCGCGACCTTCGCCGTCGGCTGGGTCGTCTATCTCGTCGTCCCGGAGCTGCCGCTGACCGCCGCGCTGGTGCTGGGCGCGGTGGTGGCGCCGCCGGACGCGGTCGCCGCGACGGCCGTCGCCCGCCGGGTGGGGCTGCCGTCCCGGATCACGACGATCCTCCAGGGCGAGTCCCTGGTGAACGACGCCACCGCGATCACCGCCTACCGGGTGGCCCTCGCGGCGGCCGTCGGAGAGGGCGCCACCTGGGCCGGCGGCATCGGGGAGTTCCTGCTCGCGGCGTTCGGCGGCATCGGTGTGGGGCTCGTGCTGATGGTGCCGATCCACTGGCTGCGCACCCATGTGAAGGAGGCGCTGCTGCAGAACACGCTCTCGCTGCTGATCCCGTTCGTCGCGTACGCCGCGGCCGAGCAGGTGCACGCCTCCGGGGTCCTGGCCGTAGTGGTCGTCGCGCTCTATCTGGGGCACCGCGCGTGGGAGGTCGACTTCGCCACGCGGCTCCAGGAGGACGCGGTGTGGAAGATGGTCGCCTTCGTGCTGGAGTCGGCGGTGTTCGCGTTGATCGGACTGCAGCTGCCGGTGGTCCTCAAGGACCTCGGCGAGTACGAGGGCAGCCGCGCCGCCTGGTACGCCATCGCCGTCTTCCTGGCGGTCGTCGCCTCGCGGTTCCTGTGGGTGTATCCGGCGACCTTCCTGCCGCGCATGCTGTCGGGGCGGATCCGGGAGCGCGAGCAGAACCCGACGTGGAAGGGCGCGTTCATCATCTCCTGGGCCGGCATGCGAGGGGTCGTCTCGCTGGCGATCGCCTTCTCGATCCCGCTCACCGTGCACGGCGGCGAGGAGTTCCCCGAGCGCAACCTCATCCTGTTCCTGACCTTCACGACCGTCATCGGCACCCTGGTCGTCCAGGGCATGACGCTGCCGCCGCTGATCCGCGTGCTGAAGCTGCCCGGGCGCGACGCGCAGGCCGAGACCCTCGCCGAGGCGAACGCCCAGGCCCAGGCGTCCCGTATCGCCGAACAGCGTCTGGAGGAACTCCTCTCCGACGAGCGAAACGCCCTGCCCGAGCCTCTGGCCGACCGGCTGCGAGCCGTCCTGGAACGCCGCCGCAACTCCGTATGGGAACGCCTCGGCCAGGCCAACCCCATCACCGGCGAGTCCGTCGACGACACCTACCGCAGACTGTCCCGCGACGTGATCGGCGCCGAACGCGCGGTCTTCGTGAAGCTGCGCGACGGCCGCTACATCGACGACGAGATGCTGCGCACGCTGCTGCGCAGGCTGGACCTGGAGGAGGCGGCGGCCTACCGGGAGGCGGAGTGAGGGCCGCTCACGCGGGGAACGGTGATCCGGTGACGACCGCCGCGATCGCCGTCCCGCGCGGGTAGGCGCCCTCCTCGGCGAGCGCGACAAGTCCATACAGCAACTTGGCGACATAGAGACCCTCGACGGGTACCGAATGCCGCTGTTCGAAGTCCTGTGCGAAGGCGTCCAGCTCGGGAGCCGTACGTGCGTACCCACCGAAGTGGAAGCGGTCGTCCAGCCGCCAGTCACCCCGGGGCCCGCCGAACGCCTCGGCCTGCAAGCGCCGTACGTCGTCCGCCAGGAAGCCGCCCTTGAGGACGGGCACGCCCAGGGCACGCTGACCGGGGTCGAGGCCCGCGGCCAGGCCGGCGAGTGTCCCGCCGGTGCCGCAGGCGACCGCGACCACGTCGGCCTGCCCGCGCAGCTCCTCGCCGAGCGCCCGGCACCCTCGTACGGCGAGGGTGTTGCTGCCGCCCTCCGGGACGACGTACGCGTCCTGGGCGCCGGCCGCGTGCAGGACGGCGGCCAGCGTGCTCGGCTCGGACTTGTGGCGGTAGGTCGATCTGTCGACGAAGTGCAGCCGCATGCCATCGGCCGCGCACCGGGCCAGTGACGGGTTGAGGGGGCGGTCGGCCAGCTCCTGGCCGCGCACCACCCCGACCGTGGGCAGACCGAGGAGGCGGCCCGCGGCGGCGGTGGCGCGCAGGTGGTTGGAGTAGGCGCCGCCGAAGGTGAGGACGGTGCGACCGGCGGCGGCTTCGAGGTTCGGCGCGAGCTTGCGCCACTTGTTGCCGATCAGCTCCGGGTGGATCAGGTCGTCCCGCTTGAGCAGCAGACGCAGACCGCGGCGGGTGAAGCGCTCGTCCTGCGACTCCTGCAAGGGAGAGGGGAGCCGGGGGCGGAGGGTGGTGAGGTCGGGCGTGGTGTCGGGGCCGGGCACCTGCTCATTGTCGCGCGCACGCCGCCCGTGCCCTGCTGCGGGTACACGGCGTGATCGCCCCGCTCCCTTCGCACGCCGACGGTGCCCTACCTCAGGCGCTCGCCGATCCGCGTGCGCATCGAGGCCATCGTGAACCCTCGCGGATCCACCTTCCCGGGCTGCCATTCCAGATGGCCGATCACCGACCGCTCCGTCCAGCCGTGATGGCGGCAGACGGCCGCCGAGACGCGTTCGATCGCCTCCAGCTGGACCGCCGGCCAGGGATCGTTCCCGTCGCCCAGGGTCTCGCACTCGAAGCCGTAGAAGTGGCGGTTGCCGTCGGTGTCGGCCTCGTTGTCGGGCGGCAGGGCCGTCTCCGCGATGACCGCGCGCAGCACGTCGTCGTCGCCGAGGCCGGCGTGGTTGGCGCGGCCGTAGCCGACCAGGTGGACCCTGCCGTCCTTGGTGACGACGCCGTGGCAGAGGGGGCCGGGCAGCCCCTCGTAGCCGTTGCGGCAGAGCTCGACCGTCTGTGCGCTGCCCCTGGTCACCGTGTGGTGGATCATCACGCCGTGGACGGGACCCCACGGGCCCACGTGATTGCGGTTGTGGTGCTCCCAGTCGCCGACCTCGACGACGGTCGCGCCCTCTGTACGAAGTCTCTCCAGGAACCTGCTCGCGGACATGGGTGTGGCCATGGCCGCTCCCTTCGTGCCGTGCGCCGGCCGCCGAGCGCGGCCGCCTCGTACCCGTGCTGTACCGAGAACGGGCAGACGGGACTCCTCGTATCGCACGGTGTACGAGCGGTTCTGGACAGTTGCAGAAGGGACCATCAGTGGACAAGGTCCCTCTGTTTGCCCAGTGGCCGGTGATCCATTCCCGCTCTTTCGGGTAATAGCACCGGCACGCTCCGTGATGAAAGGCTCGGTGCCGCACATGGCGATGCGTGGCGTCAGATCGGCGTCGGCGCATGACCGGGAGGGCAATTCCTTATGTCGGTAGGCGAAGAGGTCCGCACTGAGCAGGGCAAGCCGCAGCAGAGTCTCGGCACGGCGGCCGCGCGGAACCTGGCCACCACCACCAAGTCCGCGCCGCAGATGCAGGAGATCAGTTCCCGCTGGCTGCTGCGCATGCTGCCCTGGGTGAACGTCCAGGGCGGTACGTACCGGGTGAACCGGCGTCTGACCTACGCCGTCGGTGACGGCCGCGTCACTTTCGTCAAGACCGGTGATCGCGTCGATGTCATCCCGGCCGAGCTGTGCGAGCTGCCGGCGCTGCGGTCGTACGAGGACGAGGAGGTGCTCTCCGAGCTCGCCCAGCGCTGCCAGCAGCGGGAGTTCACGGCGGGTTCCGTGATCGCCTCGTTCGGCAGCCAGGCCGACGAGGTGCTCCTGCTCGCGCACGGCAGGGTGGAGAAGCTCGGCACCGGCCCCTACGGGGAGGACGAGTCCCTCGGAGTCCTCGCCGACGGCGCCTACCTCGGCGATCAGGCCCTGCTCGACGCCGACGCCATCTGGGAGTACACCGTCCGCGCGGTCACCGCCTGCACGGTGCTGGTGCTGCCCCGTCAGGACGTCGAACGGGTCGCGGAGCGCGCCGAATCGCTGCGCGAGCACCTCGAACAGCTCCGGGCGATCCCGGAGCAGCGCACCAACAAGTACGGCGAGCGGGAGATCGACCTCGCGGCCGGCCACAGCGGCGAGCCCGACATCCCGCACACCTTCGTCGACTACGAGGCCAGGCCCCGTGAGTACGAACTGAGCGTCGCCCAGACCGTGCTGCGCATCCACTCGCGGGTGGCCGACCTCTACAACCAGCCGATGAACCAGACCGAGCAGCAGCTCCGGCTGACCGTGGAGGCACTGAAGGAGCGCCAGGAGCACGAGCTCGTCAACAACCGCGAGTTCGGCCTGCTCAACAACTGCGAGTACGACCAGCGGCTCCAGCCGCACGACGGTGTGCCCAGCCCCGACGACATGGACGAGCTGCTGTGCCGGCGCCGCGGCACCAAGCTGTTCCTCGCCCACCCGCGCGCGATCTCCGCTTTCGGGCGTGAGCTCAACAAGCGCGGACTGGTGCCCGAGACCATCGAGATGGCCGGCAACCGCATTCCCACCTGGCGCGGTGTGCCGATCTTCCCGTGCAACAAGATCCCGGTCACCGACGCCCGTACGACCTCGATCATCGCCATGCGTACGGGCGAGTCGGAGCAGGGCGTCATCGGCCTCCAGCAGTCCGGCATCCCGGACGAGATCGAGCCGAGCCTGTCGTGCCGCTTCATGGGCATCAACGAACAGGCCATCATCAAGTACCTGGTCACGGCGTACTACTCGGCCGCGGTCCTGGTGCCGGATGCCCTCGGGGTGCTGGAGAACGTCGAGATCGGGCGCTGGCGGTGACGATTCCCGCCCGGCGCCGCCCCGCCCGAACACTCGTCGGAGCGGCGCCGTGTCCCCTGTCCCCCGCGTGGGTAGACCCTCGGGGTAGGCGCCCAGCCGTAGCGGAAGTGCCACTGTCCGCCGACTCTCCGAGGCGATGCCATGGGTGAGTTCATGACGGAGACGCAGCAACGCCCCGCCGGGGCGCGGCCGTCCACCGATACGCTCGAAAGGCGGGGGCCCATCGCGACCGAGGGGGACGGCACACCGGGGCCGCTCGACGGGCCCGAGGCGGCGGTGATCCTGGAGCGTGCGCGGGGTGCGGTCGACCCCGAACTGCGCTCAGCCATCGAGTCGTTGCCACCGTCCATGCGCCGGATCGCGCTCTACCACTTCGGCTGGATGCACCCGGACGGCACCCCCGCGGCGGGCAACGCGGGAAAGGCGATCCGTCCCGCCCTCGTCCTCACGGCGGCCGCCACGCTCGGCGGACCGGGGGCGCGGGCGGCGGCCGTACCGGTGGCGGTCGCGGTGGAGCTGGTGCACAACTTCACGCTGCTGCACGACGACGTGATGGACCAGGACGCCACCCGCAGGCACCGGCCCACCGCCTGGGCCGTGTTCGGCCAGGCCGACGCGATCCTCGCCGGGGACGCCCTCCAGGCGCTGGCCCTGCGGCTGCTCGCCGAGGACCCGCACCCGGCGTCCGCCGCCGCGGCGGCCCGGCTCGCGGACTGTGTCGTCGAGCTGTGCGCCGGACAGCACGCGGACACGGCGCTGGAGCGGCGCGGGCCGGCCGACGTGGGCCTCGAGGAGGTGCTCGCCATGGCCGAGGCCAAGACCGGTGCGCTGCTGGGGTGCGCCTGTGCCGTCGGCGGGCTGTACGCGGGCGCGGCACCGGAGGACGTGGCGGCGCTGGACGCGTTCGGCCGGGAGGCCGGGCTCGCCTTCCAGCTCATCGACGACGTGATCGGTATATGGGGCGACCCGAGCCACACCGGCAAGCCGGCCGGTGCGGATCTCGCCGCCCGCAAGAAATCCCTGCCGGTGGTCGCCGCGCTGACCTCCGGCGGTCCGGCCGCGGCGGAGCTCGCCGAGCTGTACGAGCTGCCGTACGACAAGGAGGACCTGCATCGCACGGCGCTCGCCGTGGAGCGGGCCGGTGGCCGCGACTGGGCGCAGGCCCAGGCCGCCGACCGGATGGCCCGGGCCATGCAGGAGCTGGCCCGCGCGGTGCCGGACCCGGAGGACGCGGGAGGGCTGCTGGCCCTCGCCGAGTTCGTGACACGACGCAGCAACTGAGGACCGCGGCGGCCGCCCGGCCGTATCGTGCGAGACGGTGGGCGGCGGCCGTCCCGTGACACCGCGGCGGTCGGACGACCGTGCCCGTCAAGGGCGCGGAAGCCGGCGGTCGCAGCGACTCCGGAGCCCCGGGGCCGTACGGTTCCTGACCCCGTACGGCCGTCCGGCGGCTCCGGACCGGCGGGTCCCGCACATCCCCACGGTGTGCGGGGCCCGTTCTTGCGTTCCGGAGGGATCCGGTGCGCGCGGCCGGATCTCGCCGGGACGGCCGGATCTCGTCAAAATGCGGCGCCGGACGCCGTGTTCCGACGGTTCGCCCTACGATCAAGGCCGGTTGAGACGAAGGGGCGGGTACACATCATGGGCGTCGCGATCCGGTCGGCGGGCGAGGAGGACCGGGAGCTGGTCGTGCGGCTGCTGGACGCGGCCTTCCAGGACGACCCGGTCAGCGGCTGGGTGTTCCCGGGCGACGAGCACCGCCGCACCACGCACCCGAGACTGATGGCGGCCTTCACCGACATCGTGCTCGCCCACGGCCGGATAGACGTCACCGAGGACGGCACGGCGTGCGCGCTGTGGATGTCCGTGCCGGCCGAGGCGCACGGGCAGGACGACGAAGGGCCGGTCCGGCTGCGCGAGGCCGTCGACCCGGCCAACGAGCGCGTCGAGCAGATAGGCCGGCTGACGGCCGCCATCCACCCGGAGGGCGAGGCCCACGAGTACCTGTGGATGATCGGCACCGCGCCCGAGCGGCAGGGTGAGGGGCTCGGCACCGCGCTCATCACGTCCGTCCTCGACCGCTGCGACCAGGAGGGCGTGGCCGCCTACCTGGAGGCGAGCAGCGCGCGCAGCCGGCACCTGTACGAGCGGCTCGGCTTCGCGCTCAAGGGCAGCCCCCTCGATCTCCCGGACGGCCCGCAGATGTGGCCGATGTGGCGCGAGCCGCGCGGCTGAGCCGCCACCACCGGTGAGGCCGTGGGGCTGAGCGGCCACCACCGGTGAGCCCGTGGGGCTGACCGGCCACCACCGGTGAGCCTGTGGGGCTGAGCGGCCACCACCGGTGAGCCCGTGGGGCTGACCGGCCACCACCGGCGTCCCCGCCGCGCCCGCCGCGGCTACTTCTCGGGCACGATCGTCTCCGCGATCCGCTCCACCAGCCCGTCCGGCACGCCCACTCCGGGCAGTACGCCCTCCAGCACGTCCGGCAGGGTCAGATGCTCAAGGAGCAGTCCGAGCATCGCGAGGTACAGGACGGTGACGACCTCGTCGCCGCCGGGCAGCCCGGCGCCGCGATGGAACTCGATGGCCTCGTCGAGGTCGCCGCGCACGGACTTGGTGAAGGCGGAGCGCAGCTCGGGGTGGCGGGAGGCCTCCAGGCGCATCTCCAGCATGGCCAGATATCCCGTGCGGTCGCGGGTCGCGCGGGCCATCAGGTCGTGCATGAAGGTGGTGACCAGGGAGCGGTCCTTCGGCCGGGCCAGCAGCCCGGCGATCACCTCCGGGTCGGGCGCGAGCCGCACATGCAGCCGGGCGTCGATCTGCCGGAGCAGTTCGTCGCGCCCGGTGAAGTAGTTGGAGGCGGTGCCGACCGGCACCCCCGCCTCGGCGTCCACCGCGCGGAACGTCAGCCCGCGCGCGCCCTGACGAGCGAGCACCTCGACGCCCGCGTCGACGAGGGCGGCCCGGCGTTCCGGATTGCCCGCCATTCGCAATCCCCTCTCCCACTTCCAGCCGTTTCAAGAAATGCCCTTGCAACCACTACAAACGAAGTACTACAACTGAAGCACTACAACCGAAGTGGTTGTGTGTCACCCTACGAAAAGAGACCGGCTTGCGAAAGCTCACCTACTTCATCGCCTGCTCGATCGACGGCTTCATCGGCGACCCGAGCGGCGACGCGACATCGATGTACCGCTTCGTCGACGAGGAGTTCCTGGAGTTCCTCAAGGCGGACCACCCGGAGACCGTGTCGACCCCCGGCCGGCGCGCCCTCGGCTTCGACGACCTGCCCAACCGGCGGTTCGACACCGTCATCCAGGGCCGCGGCAGCTATGACCTGGCCCTCAAGGAGGGCGTCACCAGCCCCTACGCGCATCTGCGCCAGTACGTCGCCTCGCGCACCCTGACCGAGTCGCCGGACCCGCAGGTCGAGATCGTCGCGGACGACGTGGTCGGCAAGGTCCGCGAGCTGAAGGCGGAGGACGGCGAGTCGGGCATCTACCTGTGCGGCGGCTCGCAGCTCGCCGGCGTGCTGTTCGACGAGATCGACGAACTCGTCATCAAGACCTACCCCGTCGTGTACGGCAGCGGCATGCCGATGTTCGGCTCGGACTTCGCCGTCACGGAGTTCGTCCACGAGGAGGTGCGCGCGTTCGGGAACGGCGCCGTGGTTCGTACGTACAGCAGGAAGCGCTGAGCCCTCTCCCGCCCTACTCTGAGGACATGGGCAGCCAAGAGCACGTCTGTCCCGACTGCGGACAGCCCGTCGACACGGTCGTCAAGCGCCACAAGACGCTGGGCGCCTGGGTCCCCACCTGGGTGGCGGGCCCGTGCCGGAATCCCGATTGCGCCACCTATGCCGAGGAAGGCGCCGCCGAGCACGAGGGGCGGCACGGGCCCGAAGAGAAGCCCGAGCAGCCCGGGACAGCCGCCGCGAAAAATTCCTGAACCGCATGTCGAGAATCCCGGCCCGGCTCCGACGTCCCCTGTGAGAGCCGCCCCCGAGGGTGGCCCGAGCCGACGCAAGCGAAGGAGCGGACCGATGAAGTACCTGGTCATGGTGCAGGGCACGCAGGCGGACTACGAGGCGATGCAGGGCAAGGGGTCCGCGGGTTCCGTCGCCTGGACCCAGGAGGACGTCCAGGCGATGTTCTCCTTCATGGGGGCCCTCAACGACGAGCTCGCCGAGTCCGGCGAGATGATCGACGCACAGGGGCTGACCGAGCCCGCGAAGACCCGCCACGTCGCCCTGGGCGACGACGGCAAGGCCGTGATCACCGACGGGCCGTACAGCGAGACCAAGGAACTGCTGGCCGGCTACTGGGTGCTCGACTGCGCGAGCCTGGAACGGGTCACGGAGATCGCCGAGCGAGTTCTCCAGTGCCCTCAGCCCGCCGGAGCACCGCTGTACCCCGTGGTGATCCGGCCCATCGGCGAAGGCTCCGGGGACGTCGGCTGAGCCGCGCCACCCACCCGAGGGCATGAGCGCCACACCCGAGACCGAGGACCTGCTGCGCCGGCACGCGCCGCAGGTCCTCGGCGCGCTGGTGCGCCGCTACGGCCACTTCGACTTCGCCGAGGACGCCGTACAGGAAGCGCTGCTCGCGGCGGCCGAGCAGTGGCCGAGCACCGGTGTCCCGGACAACCCGCGCGGCTGGCTGATCAGGGTCGGCTCCCGTCGGCTGACCGACGCCCTGCGTGCCGAGGAGGCGCGCCGGGCCCGGGAGGAGAAGGCCGCGGCGCTCTCCCCGCGGGACGCCTTCACGGCCCCGCCGCCCGGAGCGGACCGCGCGCCCCGCGAGGACGACACCCTGACCCTGCTCTTCCTCAGCTGCCATCCGGACCTGACCCCGCCCGCGCAGATCGCCCTCACCCTCCGCGCGGTCGGCGGTCTGACCACGGCCGAGATCGCCCGCGCGTATCTGGTCCCCGAGGCGACGATGGCCCAGCGCATCAGCCGGGCCAAGCAGAAGGTCCGCGGGGTGCGCTTCGGGCGCCCCGACAACTGGGAGAACCGGCTGCCCGCGGTCCTCCAGACCCTGTACCTGATCTTCAACGAGGGCTATACGGCCACCTCGGGCACGAGCCTGACGCGGCGTGAACTCGCCGGCGAGGCGATCCGGCTGACGCGCGAGGTCCACCGGCTCCTCCCCGGCCACGGCGAGGTGGCCGGTCTGCTCGCCCTGATGCTGCTCACCGACGCCCGCCGCGAGGCGCGCACCGGCCGGTGCGGCGAACTCGTCCCCCTCGACGAACAGGACCGCGACCGCTGGGACAAGGCCGCCGTCGACGAGGGCGTCGCCCTGGTCACCCGGGCCCTGACGCGGGGGCCCGCCGGGCCGTACCAGCTGCGAGCCGCCATCGCCGCCGTGCACGACGAAGCCCCGTCCGCGCAGGAGACCGACTGGGAGGAGATCCTCGGTCTCTACGACGTCCTGGTGCGCATCGTCCCCGGGCCCGTCGAGCGCCTCAACCGCGCGGTCGCCGTCGCCATGGCCCGTGGACCGCGTGCCGGGCTGGCCGAACTGGCCTCGCTGGAGGACGAACTGGGTGCCGGGCACCGCCTGGACGCGGTCCGCGGGCATCTGCTGGAGCGGGCCGGCGCCCATGAGGAGGCACGCGTCGCCTACGAGGCCGCGGCCGCCAAGACGCTGAGCCTGCCCGAACAGCGCTATCTGCACGCGCGGGCGGCACGGCTGAGGCCGTAGCCTCACGCCATGCCCGAAGACACCCACATCCTCCACATCACCGAACGCTCCCTGTGGGAGGCGGCCCGCGAGCGCGGCACGTACGAGATGTCGACCCGCGGTCGCACGCTCCAGGACGAGGGCTTCATCCACTGCTCCACCCGCACCCAACTCCCCTCCGTCGCCGCCTTCCTGTACGGCTCCTACGACGGCCCCGACGAGCTGGTGGTGCTGGTCGTGGACCCCGCCCGGCTGGACGCACCGCTGCGATACGAGGCGCCGAAGCCCGGCGGCGAGGAGTTCCCGCACGTGTACGGGCCGATTCCGGTCGCGGCGGTGGTGGACGTGGAAGCCTGGAAGTGACGGAGCGGGCAGCCGCTCGGCCCCGTCAGGACACGCCGGCGCGGGGCAGCCCGCCCGTCTCCGGGTCCCGGCCCGTCAGGCAGTACGTGCCGCCCGTCGGGTCGCGCATCACCGTCCAGTGCGGCCCCTCGGTGACGGAGGTCGCGCCCAGTTCCTCGTGCCGGATACGGGTCGTCGGGATGTCCGTGCAGGCCAGGTCCAGGTGGGCGGATGCCGTGCGGTCCTCGTCGAGGCGCTGGAGCAGGATACGGACCGGAAGTCCGGTCGGTGGCCGCAGCACGTGGAACTCGGGTCGGGAGCCGGGTGTCGACGCCCAGTCGGGCAACAGGCCGCTCCAGAAGGTGACTTCGGTTCCGTAGGCGGACGGTGGCACGTCCAGACAGAGCTGGTCGAGCCGGGTGCCCTGCACCACGGGCGGCCGTACCGACTCCCCGTACCAGGGCACCGCGCAGCACAACTGCCCGCCGGGGGACCGCAGTACGGCCCAGTCCCCGTGGTCGGCGACGAGGCCGGCGCCCTGTGCGAGCGCCGACTTCACGAAACCCGGTACGTCGTCCACGGCCAGGTCGAGATGCGCGCCGCCCGGCTGCGAGTCGACGCCCTGCACCTTCAGACAGGGGTCCGCCCCGCCGCCGGGCAGCAGGGTCGCGAACTCGCCCTGATCGCCACGGAGCTCGGACAGCTCGGTGTCCGTCACCGCGGTCCAGAACGCCTGGGCCCGGCCGAGGGCCGCGGCGGGGCGGTCGATGAACGCGTAGGTCCAGCGGATGCTCATGGGGCGATCGTAGAACCGGCGGCCCCGGTGTTCTCCGGCGGCCCGATCCGCTCGTACACCGTCACCCGCCGGCCCCGGACCTGCACGTCCGCGACGACTGTGAAGTGCCTCTTCAGTACGGCGGTCTTCGCCTTGTCGCGCTCGCCCGTCACCGCCCGTGCCACCTCGGGCACGTCGGTGACCAGGAGGATCCGCCGCTGGGCCGGCATCGCGGCCCGGATGCGCGCGGGATCCGCCTCCTCGCCCTTCAGCGTTCCCGACGCCACCGGGCCGCGCACGAGCGCCACGTCCCGCAGGCCGGCGAAGGCGTCGGGGGAGACCAGGGCGGTGTCGCGCCGGGCCGCCGGCACGAAGACCACCGCGTCCCCGGTCTCCTTCAGCCGCCGTACCTCCGTCGCGACGGCCAGGACGTCGTCCACCCGGCTGTCCGGGGAGCGCTTGGCCAGCGACTGCGGCAGCAGCGCCACGAACGCGACGGCGACCACGACCGGGACGAGCCATGCGGACGCGCGCGGATGGCGGGGTCCGGCCGCCCGGGTCGCGGTGCCCAGTGCGGTGCCGATCAGCAGGGCCAGGCCCAGCATGCTGAACAGGATGTAGCGGTCCAGGAACAGCGGCCGGACCAGGGAGAGCCCGAGCAGGCCGAGCTGCGGCACCGCCAGCAGCGGCAGCCCGACGGCCGCGACCGACAGCCGCCCGGTGTGCGGCCGGTCCAGCAGGGCCCCGAGACCGCCGATCGCCAGCAGGACCGCCGGGCCGATCAGCATGTGCCAGGTCAACGGGGGGATCCAGGAGACCTGTTCGGACTGGCGCCGGCTGAACAGGATCAGCGGCAGCACCGCGCCGACGGCCAGGACCGACGCGACCGCCCAGCCCGTCCACGTCCGCCGCCGGGCCCGCGTCCACACCAGCGTCGCCAGGTGCGCGGGCAGGATCAGCAGCGACAGCCAGTTCAGCAGCCCGCACACCGCGACCGTCCCGGCGTACGCGATCCAGTGCACGGCCCGGCCGCGTCCCTGGAGGACGGTCACCAGCAGCAGCGTCGAGATCCCGGCGCCCGCCGCGACCAGCGCGTACGGGCGTCCTTCCTGGAGATGGAACTGCACGGCGGGCAGCAGTCCGAGCGTCAGCCCGGCCGCGAGGCCCGCCCGGATCCCGGCCAGCCGGCGGCCGATCTCGGCCACGCAGACCGCCGCGAGGGCCATGGCCAGGACGGAGGGCAGCCGCAGCGCGGTGGTGCCGGGGCCGAAGCACTCGAAGACGGCGTGCATCAGCAGGTAGTACAGGCCGTGCACCACGTCGACCTGCGCGAGCATCTGCCAGATGTCCCCGGTGGACCGCCGCGCGACCTGCCAGGTGGCGGCCTCGTCACGCCACACGCTGTGCTGCCGCGACAGGCCCCACAGACCGAGGGCGAGGGTCCACAGGAACGGGACCAGCCGGAGGGGAGCCTTGCCGAGCAGGCGGGAATTCGCGCGTATCGAGGCCGAGTTCAAGCGGGCGTTCTCTCCAAGGGATCGACGTGCAGTCCGGCGGGGGCCGGCCGCCGGGTGAGGTGATCCCACTCGCCCGCTCTCGCGGAGCACGCCGAAAACCGCCACGGCCGCAGGCCGGGACGGGATCCGAGTGCTGCTCAGCTTCCCCCGTACGCCACCCGGTCACAGGTCGGTACCAGGGGTGGACATGCCAGAACCTACGGGACCGCGGCGATCTCCGGCCACCGCTCGGCACGTGAAGACAATCACCGCCGACGCAAGGAACCTTGAGCGCGGCCGGCCGTCGTAAAGGTCCGTTTCGCTGATGAATCGACGGTTCTTGGGTCAGGTTCTGGCTGTAGCCGTCTGGTGCGGTTCGCCGCCGAAGGCGTGCGGGAACTTCCGCGGACAGGCCCACCCCCGTCGCCACCAGCCCCGTCCCCCACGAAGCCCGCGCCGAGGACCGCGAAGCCGGCCAGTGCCGTGCGGCGGCGGCCGAACGGCCGGTCGCTGAGCCCGACCAGAGCGGCGCTGCCCACGAACAGGCCCACGGCGAAGGCCGACGACCGTGGTCAGCATCGCCGGCCGCCACTCCGGCGGGACGCGGCGGATGGAGCGGGAGCGTCCAGGCTCCCGGACGCCCGCGCGCCGAGGCCGCGCTGCGGCTGCCGCCCCGTCCGGTGCTCGTCGGCCGGCGCGGGCAGGAGGACGACCATGAGCGCGGGCACGGCCACGACGGCGCATGCCGTGCCCAGCACCGCCGCATGGCCGAGCGGTCCGATCAGGCCACCCGCCGCGATCGGCCCGGCGAACGAGGCGTACGAGGAGAACGACATCGCCGTGCTGCGACGCGGACGGCACCGGCCACCGAAGACGTCTGCACCAGGGAGCGGATCATCGGCATGAGCAGCGGCTCGCGCACACCGAGACCGACGCCGAGCGGCGCGATGCCCAGCGCCGACCCCGCGAAGCAGCACAGCACGACCGTGCGCGGCGCGAACCGGTCCCCGAGCCGGGCCGGGGTCCCGCGCGACAGGACGTCCGCGCCGATGGCGAGCGCGAGCAGAACACCGAGTTTCCGCCGGGTGGGCCGGCTGCTCGGGCGGTTCGTCGAGCCTCCGCGCCACCCCGCCCTCGCCGCCCGCGTCCGCGCACGAGGCAGGGGCCCGACCGGCGTGCCGGTCGGGCCCCTTGGGGAGGCCAGGAAGCCCTGGGTCAGGCCTTCTTGGTCTCCCAGAAGATCTTGTCGATCTGGGCGATGTAGTCCAGCGCCTTCTGGCCGGTCGCCGGGTCGGTGGACCCCTTGGCGGCGGAGAGCGCCTTCAGGGCGTCGTTGACGAGCTGGTGCAGCTCGGGGTACTTCTCGAAGTGCGGGGGCTTGAAGTAGTCGCTCCACAGCACCGAGACGTGGTGCTTGGCGAGCTCGGCGCGCTGCTCCTTGATGACGGTGGCACGCGCCTGGAAGTGCGGGTCGTCGTTGGCGGCCATCTTTTCCTGCACGGCCTTCACCGACTCCGCCTCGATGCGGGCCTGGGCCGGGTCGTACACGCCGCAGGGCAGGTCGCAGTGCGCGCTGACCTTGACCTTGGGGGCAAACAGGCGGGAAAGCATGGAGCATTCCTTCCTCGTGATCGTCTTCTCAGGTTGGACATTACTCCCTGCAAGGCGGGTTTTCGCGAGTGCCCCCATGGGCTTAGGACAAAAGTCCGGGGTGAGACTGAGACTGGTGGAGGACTCTACCGGGGAGGTGCCGGGGATGCCGGAGTTGTCGCAGGAGACCGAGCGCGGGCGGGCGGACCGGCCCTTCGGGTGGGCCGAGGTGACCGGGCCGTCGATGGTGCCCACGCTGTATCACGGCGACCTGCTCGTGGTGTGGCACCGGGGGCGGATCCGGCCGGGGGACGTCATCGTGCTGCGGCACCCGTTCCAGCAGGACCTGCTCGTCGTCAAGCGGGCCGCGGAGCGCCGTGAGGGCGGCTGGTGGGTGCTCGGGGACAACACGTACGCCGGGGGCGACAGCACCGACTACGGCGTGGTGCCCGACGAGCTGATCCTGGGCAAGGTCCGCCTGCGCTACCGGCCGCGCAAGCCGGATCAGCGCTCCCCGTTCGCGCTGGCCCGCTGGGCGCTGTCGGCCGTGCGGCCGCTGTTCGCCGACCGGTCCGCCGCCAGGCGTTTGCGGGCGCGGTAGGCGGCCACGTTGGCGCGGGTCGCACAGCGGTCCGAGCAGTACCGCCGGGAGCGGTTGGTGGAGGTGTCGAGGTAGGCGTTGCGGCAGGGCGCGGCCTCGCACAGGCCGAGGCGGTCCACGCCGTACTCCGTCAGGTGGAAGGCCAGGCCCATCGCGGCGATGGCCGCGTAGCCCGCGGTCGCGTTCGACGGGTGGTCCGCCAGGTGCATGTGCCACAGCGGACGGCCGTCGTCGTCGCGGAAGTCGTGCCCGGAGATCTGCGGGCTCACCGGGAACTCCAGCAGCAGCGAGTTCAGCAGGTTCACCGCCAGTGCCTCGTCGCCCTGGTCCGCGGCCTCGAAGACCGACCGCAGCCGGGCGCGGACCGAGCGGAAGCGGGTGACGTCGGCGTCGGTGGCCCGGCGGGCCGCCTCCTGGCTGACGCCGAACAGGTCGCGGACGGCCTCGACCGAGGTCAGTGAGTCCTTGCCCCGGGCCGGGTCCTCGCTGTTGACGAGTCGTACGGCGTAGTCCGAGTAATAGGCCAGTTCCACTTGTAGTCCTTACGGAGGCGTTCTATCGTCGGGGTACGGTCGGGTAACAGCTGATCGTGCGTCCAGGGTATTACGTGATGTGCGCGACGGAGGGGCTCGATGACGGACACGGACACCACCACCCAGGCCGCCGACTGGTCCGCCTGGCAGGAGAGCTGGGACCGCCAGCAGGAGTGGTACATGCCCGACCGCGAGGAACGCTTCCGGATCATGCTCGACCTGATCGAGGCCCTCGTCGGACCCGCCCCGCGCGTGCTCGATCTCGCCTGCGGCACGGGAAGCATCACGGCCCGGCTGCTCGCGCGGTTCCCCGAGGCCACCAGCACCGGCGTCGACCTCGACCCGGCACTGCTCGCCATCGCCGAGGGCACCTTCGCCGGCGACGAGCGGGTCTCGTTCGTCACCGCCGACCTCAAGGACCCGCACTGGACGGCGAGGCTGCCGTACGACTCCTACGACGCCGTCCTGACCGCCACGGCCCTGCACTGGCTGCACCGTGAACCCCTCGCGGCCCTCTACGCTCGGGTCGCGGGGCTGGTCCGCGACGGCGGTGTCTTCATGAACGCGGACCACATGATCGACGACACGACGCCCCGGATCAACGCCGCCGAGCGCGCCCAGCGCCACGCCCGCATGGATCAGGCCAAGGCGCGGGGCGTCCTCGACTGGGCCGAGTGGTGGCAGCTCGCCGCGCGGGACCCGCTGCTGGCCGAGCCCACGGCCCGCCGCTTCGAGATCTACGGCGAGCACGCCGAGGGCGACACGCCGTCCGCCGAATGGCATGCGCGTGTGCTGCGCGAGAAGGGCTTCGGGGAGGCCCGGGCGGTGTGGCGCTCGCCCTCGGACGCGCTGGTCCTCGCGCTGAAGTAGACCGCCGTCGGTCATGCCGTCGTGGCCGTACGGCGAGGTGGAGGCGGTACGAGGAATTCGTACCGCCGCCACTGCGTCCTCAAAGGCCTCCCACCGCACTGGAAGGAGTGAGACGGTCCCTGCCGGAGGGGCGGGAGAGGGGGCGCGATGACGCGGGGCGCGGAAGCGTCACTGCATGCCTTCGTCGAGGGCAGGCGGACGGCCTTGTTCCGCAGCGCCTATCTGCTGTGCGGCAACCCGGACGACGCGGAGGACCTCGTCCAGACCACGCTGGTCAAGGTCGTCCTCGGCGCACGCCGGCACTCGCGCCTGGACAACCTCGACGCCTACGCACGCCGGACGCTGGTGAACACCTTCATCGCCGGGCGCCGCCGCTTCTGGCGCCGCGAGCAGGCGTACGGCGAGCTGCCGGACGTCCCGGAGCGGTCCGTGGACAGCGACACCGGCGTCATGGTCCGCGCCGCCCTCGCGCAGCTCGCGCCCAGGCAGCGGGCGGTGCTGGTACTGCGCTACTGGGAGGACCTCAGCGTCTCCGACACCGCCGAGCTGCTCGGCATGCGCGAGAGCACGGTCAAGAGCCACACGGCGAGGGGGCTCGCGGCGCTGCGGGCCGCGGTACGGGAGGAGCACGTATGAGCCGGCACGACGACGTGAGCGACGTACCGCGTGCGACGGAGCTGCTGGGGCGGGCCCTCCAGGGCGTTCCGATGCCGTCGGGGCCCGGTGCGGACGCGGTGTTCGCGCGGGCCGCACGTGTGCGGTGGCGCCGGCGGAGGGCGGTGGCCGGGACCGCGGCGGCCGTTGCCCTGGTGAGTCTGGTCGGCACCGGGGTGCTGCCGTGGGACGGCCCGGAAGGGCCGGGGACCGCGCTCGGCGCCCCCACGTCCAGGGCGGAGGGGCTGGCGAGGCTGCTGCCACCCGGGACCGGCGAGGTCCGCGAGGTCGGGGACGTCGTGGGCGAGGGTCCCTACGACGGGCTCTACGCCGTCCACCGGGACGGCGGCGTCGGGTATCTCAACATCCAGGTCCTGTCGAGCCGGCGGGAGGAGTGGCCGGTGCCGGTCGGGCAGGGGTGCTCGTCGGACGTCCCGGGGACGTCGGCGGCCTGCGTCCCCGAGACCCTGCCGAACGGCGACGTGCGCGAGTCCACCGAGCCGGCGCGGGGGAGCCGCGGGGACCGGCCCTGGCGTGCCGTGCGGCTGTTCACGAAGGGCTACGCGGTCATGATCAAGGCCGCTGACGGGTTCGACGCCAGGTGGGCGCTGGGCCCGCGGCTCGACGCTCCGCCGCTGACGGCGGACCAGCTGCGTGCGCTGGTGACGGCGCCGCAGCTGCTGCCGTAGGCCGGGCGCAGGACCGCCCTTTCGGTGTCGTACCGTCAGAACGCCTGCCCCATGGGTGTTTTCCAGCCATCCGCAGTGGTCATACGCCTCTTCGTGGCCCGCGGCTTCACATGGAACGCTCAGGTAACTCCCGTACTGAGCACGCGTTCTGCGCGCCTGGTCTCGCTGTCGAACAAGTGAGCGTTTCGAGCCAACCGTCCCGGGAGCCGTGGAAATCGCTTGAGCAGCCGCTGACCTGTGACTACGTTTGCGGCCGTGTCCGGCGGATCGTGACCAATCCGCCACGGGGGCACATCAGCCAGCGACCGGGGGGCCGGCGTCGCTACGGGGGAGGGGAATTCGTCATGCCGCGATGTCGGCTGCTCGCTCATGCCGCGACGTGCCCGCATGCTTCGCTCCGCCGTTCTGCTCGCTCCTGGGGTCAGGCGCGTCTCGCGTGACCGAGGCGCTTTGTCCACCGGCATTCCGACGCCGTCGATTCGCGAGCACTCAAGGAGAAGCCGTTCCATGGCCGACGAGATGGTTCTGCAGGCGCAGAAGTTCATCAACAAGGTGTACGGCAGTCGTATCGGCATGACGGTCGAGGAGAACGGCAGGACCGGCTGGCCGGTCATGTACGCCCTCACCCGAGCCCTCCAGTGGGAGCTCGGCATCGCGCCCGTATCGAACAGCTTCGGCCCCACCACCCTGTCGACGCTTCAGTCGAAGCACCCGAAGATCAACGCGTCCACCGCGCCGTCCGCGGACTTCATCCGCATCGTGCAGGCGGCCCTGTACTGCAAGGGCTACGACGGCGGCGGAATCGACGGCAAGTTCAGCGATCGGGTCGCGTCGTCCATCACCCTGCTCAAGCAGCGCATGGGTGTCGACGGGGTCCACCCCGGCGCCGACCTCACTCCGAAGGTCTTCAAGGGCCTGCTGAACATGGACGCCTACGTCACCGTCCAGAACGGCTTGGACTCCGTCCGGTCGATCCAGCAGTGGCTCAACGGGCGGTACGTCAACCGCCAGGACTTCTTCATCGTCCCCTGCGACGGCCACCACTCCCGTGACGTCGCCAAGGCCATGGTCTATGCCATCCAGTACGAGATCGGCATGGCGGACGGCACCGCCAACGGCAACTTCGGCCCCGGCACCCAGGCCGGCCTGAAGAACCACACGCTGTCCGTGGGCTCCAACGGCACCTGGGTCCAGCTGTTCACCGCGGCCATGATCTTCAACCAGCGGTACGGCGTGTCCTTCGCCGGGACCTTCACCGCGGGTCTCTCCGGTGCCGTCCGCGAGTTCCAGGCCTTCGTGAAGCTTCCCGTCACCGGCCTCGGGGACTTCTCCACCTGGGCGTCGCTGCTGGTCTCGCACGGTGACCAGTCGCGCAAGGGCGAGGCCTGCGACTGCGTCACCAAGATCACCCCCGCGCGAGCGGCGGCCCTGAAGGCGGAGGGTGTCAAGTACGTGGGCCGCTACCTGTACAACCCCGACCCCACTCCCAGCGGCGATCTGAAGGAGAAGGAGATCCAGCCCGGTGAGCTGCAGACGATCGCCGACAACGGACTGAGCTGCTTCCCCATCTACCAGACCTACGGGCGTGGCAAGGACTCGTTCGGTCCCGCACAGGGAACCGCCGACGCCATCAACGCCGTCATGCACGCGGAGCGGCACGGCTTCAAGCCCGGCAGCCGTATCTACTTCGCCGTCGACTACGACGCCGTCGACGACGAGGTCAGCAGCCATGTGATCCCGCACTTCCAGGGCATCAACGACGGTATCGAGTCCTCGGGCGCCGACTACAAGGTCGGTATCTACGGGCCGAGAAACGTGTGCTCCCGCGTGTCGGAACGCAAGCTCGCCGACGCGAGCTTCGTTTCCGACATGTCCTATGCCTTCTCAGGCAACTTCGGCTACTCCATGCCCAACAACTGGGCCTACGACCAGATCGTCACCAAGTGGGTCGGCTCCGGCGACGGCAGGATCGAGATCGACGTCAACATCGCCTCCGGCAGGGACACCGGCCAGAACTCCTTCAACCCCTCGCCCTCCACGGGCTCCGGGCTCGACGTCGAGTTCAACAACATCTTCTGGGAGGGACTGCGCACCGACATCCGGGCGTACCTGGAGTCGGTCGGGGTGCCCGAGTCCAACTGGTACACCAAGTTCACCACCACCGAAGCCATCGACTTCGTCCTGAGCTGGGACAACGTGTTCACCGACCTGGCTCGCCGGTACAGGATGCGCAAGGCGCTGATCCAGCTCCCCGTGCTGTGGGAGATGCGCCACTACAACGTCAGCAACATCCTCAAGGTCGACGACCGGTATTCCGATGCCGCCGTGTACCAGTACCACACGGGCCAGCTGCCCGACTGGTGGCCGGACGCGATCACGGACTCGATGCGGGACTCCTCCACCGGTCTGGCGCAGATCTTCGGTGCCACCGCGATCAACGCGAGGAACCTGGCGGTGGACAAGGGGCTGCTGCCCGCGACGTCCCGCCGTGACGCGAGTGACGACGCCGACCTGTTCCAGATCTGGACCAAGCTGCGGACGAACAACTCGTTCACGGCCGCGACCGTCCCCTTCGTGCACATGTACCACGCGTCTCTCATCGGTGTGGCCGGACCCGGCATCGACTCCTCCGAGGCGGACACCGAGAAGGTTCTGATCCGCTATCAGGGCACCACGGAGGACGCCGTGACGGAGGGGAAGAAGCGCATGGGTCTGTACCGGGTGTTCGAGAAGTACTACGCCCCGATGCGCGAGCACGCTTGATGAAGGGCCGACAGTCTCCCTGGCCGCCGGTGGCGATCAATCTGCTCATCGGGATCCCGGCCATGGTGCCTCTGTACAGCCTGTGGTGGCTCGCACAGCGCTCCTGGTTCGGGTACGACTCCGTGGCCGGCCGGTCCAGCACGATCGTCGCGGTCTGCGGAGCCGACTGCGACCGGGTCGGCCTGGCCACGATGACCGCCACCGCGACCGGGTTGCTCGTGCTGCTGCTGGTGATCGTGGCCGATGTCCTCGTGCCGCTGCAGCGTGACCGCGCGCCGGCCCCATGGCTGAAGGCCACAGTGCTCGTTCTCGTCCCGTACGTCCTCTTCCAGGCCGTCTCCGCGGCCCTGTAGCCAACTGGAGTTACGCACGTGAGTGCTGACATATCGCGCCGAGCTCTGCTCGCACGCACCTCCGCCGTGGTCGGCGGTACCGCCTTGGCCTCGTTCCTCGGAACCACCCTGTCAGCCCCCGCGGCCCACGCCGCCACCACCCCGACCGGCACGAAGGACGAGGTCCCGGCCTCGGTCTCGACGGGCAGACCGTCCCTGAACGGCTGGGAGATGGAGAACTCCGCCGACGACGGAGGAGAGATCTGGACCCGCCCGGTCCTCGGTACCCCCCTCGACGACGTTCAGGTCCGCATGGGCGAGGTGGAAACCGTCCTCGTGCATGTGGTCCAGCGCTTCCACTACGAGATAGACCAGCTCCGACGTGGTGACGTCGAAGGCTGGCGCCATCCGGGCACGGTGCGCAAGGGACTCGCGGAGTCGAACCTCGCATCGGGGACCGCGGTTCACATCCGGCCCGGCTTCTATCCGTCCGGCCTGCAGGGCGGGTTCTTCCCGAATCAACTCGTCATCGTCCGGGACATTCTCGCCGACTGCGAAGGCGTCGTCAGATGGGGAGGAGACGACAGGAAGCCGGACGAGGCCCTGTTCTACGTAGACGTCCCACCCGGTGACGAGCGGCTGGTCCGCGTCGCGAACAAGATCCGCCTGTGGGCGGCGACTCCCGGCAGGGGAGCCGGGTCCGACGTCGACCCGTTCCGGCGAAAGCGTCGCGAGGCAGCCGAGCAACTGGCCCGACAGCAGTCCTGAACACCAACTCCTGAAAGGGAAACAGAATGAGAAGCAAAGTCACCGCCCTCGCGGCAGCAGTCGTTGCGCTGGGAATCGGCATGGCGGCCCCGGCGCACGCCGACTCGGGCAACACGGGCTACGAGAACCAGATGAGCCCCGAGGCCTGCGGCAAGTCCCAGGCGGCATCGACGTTCAAGTACGCCATCTACTACAACTCGAACTACGGCGGTGCCTACCGGAACGTCGGCTACAGCGTCTGGGATTTCGCCGATGAGCGCATCGGGGGCGCCCCTCAGGGCGGCACCCAGCCGCTCAAGTTCTGCCATGGCGGCAACGGCAATCTCCAGGGCATCAAGAACAACGCCGCGTCGGTGAAGAACAAGCACACGACCTACTACGCGGTGACGTACTACAACAGCGGATACAAGGGTTCCGCGGACTGGACCAGCCCGCGTGGACAGAACAACCTCTCGGTGACGAAGAACGAAAACGCCTCCTTCGCCTGGCAGACCCTCTGAGCTGCTGCCCCTGTGACTGCCGCCGCTCCGCGAGGAGCGGCGGCAGCCGTCCCCCTTGCCGACAGCAGGAACACGGAATGCTGAAAAGAATCAAGCGAATCGGCCTCGGCTCACTCGTGGTCGCAGCGGCGGCCATGTCAGCCACCGGTTGCGCGGCCGGCGACACGGCGGGGAATCCTACGGTCGCCACCCCGAGCGCGACCCTTCCCTTCGACGCCGCCGACCCCGCGACCTGGGTCCTTCCCATCGAGGGCTATCTGCCCTCGGACAACGAGAGAAAGCAGATCGCGCAGGCCCGGGAGACCCTGGCCGGCGACTGCATGAAGAGGTTCGGCCTCTCCTGGCAGCCCGCACCCGACCTGCCGCGTCTGGGCCCCAAGACCCTGGTCGACTGGCGCTACGGCATTCACGACATGGCGCTCGCCGAGGAGCGGGGTTACAAGCCGGCGGCCGACGAGCAGGACGCGTACGACCAGGCCGTCCAAGCCGGTGCCGTGGACGACACATCGGGCACCGGACCGGACACCCGGGTTCTGGAGGGCGGTGCCAAGAAGGTGGGCGGCAAGCCGGTCCCCGAGGGCGGTTGCCTCGGGGAGGCGGACCGGAAGGTCTCCGCCGGAGCCATGAACACCACGGTCGCCCAGACGATCAGCAACGAGACCTTCGCCCGGTCCCAGCAGAGCCCCGACGTCCTGGAAGCTTTCGAGGCATGGTCGGCCTGCATGAAGAAGAGCGGCTTCGACTACGAGCGGCCGCTGGACGCGAGCGACGACCCCCGGTTCGGCTCGCGGGACGTCACACCGCTCGAAATCAGGACGGCGACCGCCGACATCTCCTGCCGGGACAAGAGCGACGTCGCAAGGATCTGGTTCGATGCCGAGGTCACCCTCCAGCACGAGAAGATCGAGTCACAGGCCGAGCAGTTGAACAAGGAACGCGAATCCCTGGACGAAGCTGTGAAGAAGGCCGCTGATGTGGTGGCGAGATCCTGATGGGGCGGCCTCGTCGAGCGGCGGACGCCGAGGCGACCGTCCCGTCGGCGGATTCCCGAGCCCCTCGCGGCCTCACACGGCGGCGAAGGGGCCTCGGCGTTCTCGTGCTCGCCTGTCTGGTGTGCACCGGAGCCGGCGCGGGAGCCGCCCTGGTCGTCAAGTCCCCCGCGCAGGTTGCCGCTGACACGGCGCCACCGGCGCAGGACATCCTCACGGCAACGGTCGAGCATCGGGTGATCTCCCAGTCCCTGATCACCCGCGGGCACGTCACCGCGTCTCAGCACGCCGACGTCTCGGCCGGTCCGCAAGCCGACAAGGACGTCGGCCGATCAGTGGTGACGAAGGTCAACGCGGCTGCGGGCCACGAAATCGCCGCCGGGCAGGTACTGCTGGAGATATCCGGACGTCCGCTGTTCGTCCTCAAGGGCGCTGTTCCCGCATACCGTGATCTCGCCCCGGGAAAGCGCGGGGACGACGTGGCTCAGCTGCAGACCGCGTTGCGCGAGTCCGGCCACCCCACCGGGGGTGACGCCGCGGGGGTCTTCGGACCCGGAACCCGGAACGCCGTGATCTCCTTCTATCGCTCCATCGGGTACGAAGCGCCGACGATCGAAGTCGCCGCGCCCGAGACCAAGGAATCCAAGCCGATCGGAACAGCCTCTTCTCCGGTACTGAAAGAGGCCGAGCCACCTTCCTCCGTTCCCGTTCTCCCCCTCTCGGAGGTGGTGTTCGTCCGGTCCTTCCCCGCCTACATCGACGAGGTGCGTGCCAAGGTCGGTGACGAGGCCGGAGCGAGTCTGCTGTCCCTCTCGGCCGGCGCGCTGACCGTCGAAGGGTCCGTGACTCCGCAGGAGAAGGGAATGATCCGTCCGGGCCAGGAAGTGCGCATCTACTCTGAGGCGATGGGGCGCCAGTTCACCGGGAAGGTCACTTCCGTCGGCAAGGACAGGAGTCCCGCACAGGACGGCAGCCAGGATACGGAGACGGAGAAGTACACGGTCGAGGTCGCGCCGACGAAGCCCCTGCCGACGGAACTGAACGGCGAGAACGTGCAGTTGACCGTCGTCGCGGCCTCGTCGAAGGGCAAGGTCCTCACCGTCCCCTCGTCGGCTCTGTCCACCGGCGCCGACGGCCTGACGAGCGTCACAGAGCGCAGGGGGCGAGCGGAGTATCGGATTCCCGTCACCGTCGGCGTGTCCGGGGACGGCTTCGTCCAGGTGACTCCGCAGAAGGGGCGACGGCTCGGGATCGGCGCCCAGGTGGTCGTAGGAGTACAGCCGGGAACAGCGGTGGGCGGGCCGTGACCGGTTCCGGCGACAGCGTTCCCGTCATCGAGTTCCGGGACGTCGGACTGGCCTACCCCGGGCCGCCGGCCGTGCATGCCCTGCACCCCTGCGATCTGCGCATCGACAGCGGGGAGTTCATCACCGTGGTGGGGCCGTCCGGATCGGGCAAGTCCACCCTGCTGAACATCGCGGGGCTGCTGGACACGCCCACCGCGGGCCGATACCTGTTGAACGGCATCGACACGCAGGACATGAGCGCCTCCCGCCTGGCCGCTCTGCGCGGTGAGCAGATCGGGTTCGTCTTCCAGGCCTTCCACCTCCTTGCCCACCGCAGCGCGCAGGAGAACGTCGAACTCGCCATGCTCTACCAGTACGTCCCTCGGCGGCAGCGGCGGCTGCGCGCCGCGGCCGTGCTGGAACGGGTGGGGCTCGCACACCGGGCGGCAGCCTTGCCGACCCAGATGTCCGGCGGCGAACGCCAGCGAGTCGCGGTGGCCCGCGCCCTGGTGGCCGAGCCCTCGCTCCTCCTCTGCGACGAACCCACCGGCAATCTCGACACCGCCACCGCGGCGTCCCTGCTCGACCTGATGGATACGCTGCACCGCGACGGAATGACCATCGTGGTGATCACTCATGACGCTCAGGTCGCCGAGCGCGGGCAGCGCACCATCACCATCCGTGACGGTGTCCTGTCGGACCCCGCGTCCCACCGGAGGGCCGCGTGACGAAGCCCCGTCGCTCCGCTCCGGCCCGATCCCGAATGGCGGTTCGCGACCTGCTCTCCGAAGCCGTGGCCGGAATCGTCCAGCGACCGGCCCGGTCCGTGCTCACTGCCCTGGGCACCGTCCTCGGCGTCGGAGCGTTCATCTCGGTCCTGGGCATCACCGGTACGGCCGCGTCCCAGATCGACTCGCGGTTCAACCTTCTCACCGCGACCGAGGTCAATGTCACCGACATCAGCCCCCGCAACCCCGCCGTGCCCGAGGTCGCCTTCCCGAAGGACGCGGAGGCGAGGATCACCCGGCTCAACGGGGTGCGCGCGGCGGGCGTCTACTGGGACGTCCGGCTCCGCCCCGAAGAGACGGTGCGAGCCGCCCCGGTGGGCACGGCCAACGGCGTCGACGCCCGCACCCAGGTGATCGCCGCCTCCCCTGGCATCTGGTCGGCGACGGACGCCCGATTCGTCCAGGGGCGGGCCTTCGACGGCTTTCACGAAAGTCATCACCAGGCCGTCGCCGTGCTCGGCGAGGCGACCGCGAGGCGCCTCGGCATCACCACGCTGCGCACTCACCCCGCCGTCTTCATCGGAGGGAGGCCGTTCACCGTGATCGGCATTCTTGAGGACGTCGAGCGGAAGCCGGAGCTGCTGCTGTCCATCACTGTGCCGCGCTCGGTCGCCGAACGGACCTGGGGCGCACCCGATGTCCAGGGAGCGCGGATGCTCATCGCCACACAACTCGGCGCGGCCGGTCAGATCGCCCAGGGGACGGCGGTCGCGCTGCGCCCGGAGCACCCCGAATTCTTCAAGGTGGCGCCCCCCGCGGACCCTCGGTCGCTTCGTGGCGCGGTCAGTGCGGACCTGAGCCAGTTGTTCCTTCTGCTCGCCGGGGTCTGTCTCATCGTCGGAGCGGTCGGGATCGCCAACACCACCCTGGTCGCCGTGATGGAACGGACCGGAGAGATCGGTCTGCGCCGCGCCCTGGGCGCCCGCTCGGTCCACATCACCCTGCAGTTCCTCACCGAGTCCACGGCACTCGGCCTCGTCGGTGGCCTGGTGGGCACCTCGATCGGCACCGTGGTCGTGGTCTCGGTCGCGGCGGCGAGGCAATGGACGCCGGTCGTCGATCCCGCCACCCTGGCCCTGGCCCCCGCGCTCGGCCTGGCCGCAGGCCTGCTGGCAGGCCTGTACCCGGCCTGGAGAGCCTCCCGGATCTCACCCGTCGAAGCCCTGCGCCGCTGAGCGGCCCGCCGGAAGTGCCAAGGTGAAGGGGCGGTACGGATATCCGTACCGCCCCTTCACCGCCCTACCGTCAGAGCACCTTGGACAGGAACGCCTGCGTCCGCTCGTGCTGCGGGTTGGTCAGGACCTGGCGCGGGTCGCCGGACTCCACGACCACGCCGCCGTCCATGAAGACCAGGCTGTCGCCGACCTCGCGGGCGAAGCCCATCTCGTGGGTGACGACGACCATCGTCATGCCGGACTCGGCGAGGTCGCGCATGACGTCGAGGACGTCGCCGACCAGCTCCGGGTCGAGAGCCGAGGTCGGCTCGTCGAAGAGCATCAGCTTCGGGTCCATCGCCAGCGCACGGGCGATCGCCACCCGCTGCTGCTGGCCGCCGGACAGCTGGGAGGGGTAGCTCCCGGCCTTGTCGGCGAGGCCGACGCGGTCCAGCAGCTCCCGCGCCCGCTCCCTGGCCTTGCCCTTGTTCACGCCCTTGACCTGGATCGGCGCCTCGATGACGTTCTCCAGCGCCGTCATGTGCGGGAACAGGTTGAACCGCTGGAACACCATGCCGATGTCCCGGCGCTTCACCGCGACCTCGCTGTCCTTGAGCTCGTACAGCTTGTCGCCCTTCTGGCGGTAGCCGACCAGCTCGCCGTCGACGTACAGCCGCCCGGCGTTGATCTTCTCCAGGTGGTTGATGCACCGAAGGAAGGTGGACTTGCCGGAGCCGGAGGGGCCGATGAGGCAGAACACCTCGCCCTGCTTCACCTCCAGGTCGATGCCCTTGAGGACCTCTAGGGGACCGAAGGACTTGTGGACGCCCTCGGCCTTGACCATGGCGGTCATGCGGTGCCTCCTGTCGGCTTCGAGCGGTTGGACAGGGACAGCAGGTTCGCCCTGATCTTCTGGAACGGGGTCGCCGGCAGCGAGCGGCTGGACCCCCGGGCGTAGTAGCGCTCCAGGTAGTACTGGCCGACGCTGAAGACCGAGGTCAGCAGCAGGTACCAGGCCGCCGCCAGGAACAGCATCTCGGCGGGGGCGCCGGAGGTCTGGCCGATGTCCTGGGCCGCGCGGAACAGCTCGGGGTACTGGACGACCGAGACCAGCGAGGTCGTCTTCAGCATGTTGATGACCTCGTTGCCCGTGGGCGGCACGATCACGCGCATCGCCTGCGGGATCACGATCCGGCGCAGCGTCTTCACATGGCTCATGCCCAGCGCGTGGGAGGCCTCGGTCTGGCCCTCGTCGACCGCGAGCAGACCGGCACGGCAGATCTCCGCCATGTACGCGGCCTCGTTGAGGCCGAGGCCCAGCAGCGCCGTCAGGAACGGGGTCATGAAGTCCGACCACTCGTTCTTGTAGAACGGGCCGAGGTTGATGTACTCGAAGACCAGGCCCAGGTTGAACCAGACGATGAGCTGGACCAGGACCGGGGTGCCGCGGAAGAACCAGATGTAGAACCAGGCGATCGACGACGTCACCGGGTTCTTCGACAGGCGCATCACGGCGAGCAGGATGCCGCCGACGACGCCGATCGCCATGGCGAGGACGGTCAGCAGGAGCGTCCTGCCCACGCCGTTCAGGACACGGTCGTCGAAGAAGTAGTCCGGGATCGCACCCCAGTTGATCTTGCCCTGGGAGAACGCGTACACGACGCCGCCCAGCAGGGCGAGCGCCACCACGGCCGAGATGTACCGCCCGTAGTGCCGGACCGGGATCGCCTTGATCGCCTCCGGACCGGCCGGCGGGGTGTCCGCCGGCCCGTCCTTCTTGTCGATGTCAGTCACAGGTGTTGCCTTTCAGTGCCCGCTGTCAGGTGCGGTCACTTGCCGCCGTTGATGGTGGCTTCCGTGACGGAGCCGTCCTCGACGCCCCACTTCTTGATGACCTTCTCGTACTCGCCGTTCGCGATGACGGCGTCGAGGGCGGCCTTCAGGGCGTCCCGCAGCTGGGTGTTGTTCTTGGCGACCGCGATGCCGTACGGCGCCGCCTCGACCTGCTCGCCCACGAGCTGGAAGTCGTTGCCTCCGCCGGAGGTCTTGACGGCGTAGGCCGCGACCGGGAAGTCGGAGGAGCCGGCGTCCGCGCCGCCCGCGCGCAGGCGGGTCTGGGCCTGCTGGTCGTTGTCGAAGGGCTCGATGGCGATCGTCTTGCCGCCGGTGCACTTCTTGGCCTCGGCCTTGGCCAGGTCCTCGGAGACCGTGCCGCGCTGCACGACGATCTTCTTGCCGCACAGGTCCGACCAGGTCTTGATGTCGGTGTTCTTGCCCTTCTGGGTGTAGATCGAGACACCGGCGGTGAAGTAGTCGACGAAGTCGACGCCCTCACCGACCTTCTTGCCGGTGTCCGAGTCGATGCCCTCCTGGCGGTCCTTGGTGTCGGTCATCGCGGACATGGCGATGTCGTAGCGCTTGGAGCGCAGACCGGTGATGAGGCTGTCGAAGGTGCCGTTCTCGAACTCGAACTTCACACCGAGCTGCTTGCCCATGGCGGCGGCGAGGTCGGGGTCGATGCCGACCGTCTTGCCGGAGTCGTCCTTGAACTCGACCGGCGCGTAGGCGATGTCGGAGCCGACCTTGATGACGCCCTTGTCGCGGATCGCCTGGGGCAGCTTGTCGGCCAGCGGCGCGGTGCTCGCCGCCCCGGTGTCGTTGCTCTCGGAGCCGCTGTCGTTCGTCTGGTCACCGCAACCGGTGAGAATCAGTGCGCCTGCGACCGCGATCGAGCCGACCGCTGCGAGCCGGGAGCGTGCTGCGGTGGTACGACGGGTGGTGCTTGCGGTCATGGTGGGTTCCTCCGGCGGATGGGTGGAGTTGCCGATGGGGCCGGCGCCTGCCTTGGGACCGGCAGGAGCCTTGGTTTCCTAGGTCGACGAGAGCACACACCTTCGAGTGCCGCGACCTCGTGTGATTACGGCATCTTGCCATTCGGACTGAGGCATTCAGGGCGCTCGTCATGTCAAAATCGGATAACGGGTTACCCCCGAACCGCCGCAGGTCGGTACATCCTGACCGCACCTTCTGCGGGAATCTGTCCTTCCGGCCGGAAGATCTTCGGTGCATCTCGGGATGCGGACCGGTCGAGCGTGGGTTTCATGGTCGACGGTCACTTTTCATGGTTTCTGAGGTCGATTGTCCGCTTATTTGGCCACGAATCACACCGGTGTCGTCCTCGGGTCTTGTCCGATTCGTATCCGTCGGTGCGGGTGTTTCCCTTCCCGCCGTGTGATCTTGCACGTATTGGACTCGTCGTCAGCGCCGTCCGTCCGGTAAGAAGGTTCTTTACACCCCTCATCCGGGGCTCAGGGCGCGTGTGCGGCGCGCCCGTCGCGCACTGGTCCGTACGTCGTACGTCGTACGTATCAACGAGCAGGGCCTTGCGCGGTCCCGCCCACTTCTCACCAGGAGTGGTCCCACCCTCAAACCATGAACACTTAAGGGGTCAGACAAAGTGGCAGCGGAGATTGTCAATCCTCGCAGCGGGAGCAATACCGATCAGGACGGCGGGGTCGAGCCCCTCGATTCCTTCGATCCGGCGTTCGCGCTGCACCGTGGCGGCAAGATGGCCGTGCAGGCCACCGTGCCGGTCCGCGACAAGGACGACCTGTCCCTGGCGTACACGCCCGGCGTCGCGCGGGTGTGCACCGCCATCGCCGAGCAGCCGGAGCTCGTCCACGACTACACGTGGAAGTCGTCCGTCGTGGCCGTGGTCACCGACGGCACCGCGGTGCTCGGGCTGGGCGACATCGGTCCGGAAGCCTCCCTCCCCGTGATGGAGGGCAAGGCGATTCTGTTCAAGCAGTTCGGCGGCGTGGACGCGGTCCCGATCGCGCTCGACTGCACGGACGTCGACGAGATCGTCGAGACGGTGGCGCGCCTCGCCCCGTCCTTCGGCGGCGTCAACCTGGAGGACATCTCCGCACCCCGGTGCTTCGAGATCGAGCGCAAGCTCCAGGAGCGCGTCGACATCCCGGTCTTCCACGACGACCAGCACGGCACGGCCGTCGTGACGCTGGCCGCGCTGCGCAACGCCGCGCGGCTGAGCGGGCGGGCCATCGGTGACCTGCGCGCCGTCATCTCGGGCGCCGGCGCGGCCGGTGTCGCCATCGCCAAGATGCTGATCGAGGCCGGCATCGGCGACGTGGCCGTCGCGGACCGCAAGGGCGTCGTCTCGGCGGACCGTGAGGACCTCACCCCGGTCAAGCGCGAGGTCGCCTCCTTCACCAACAAGGCCGGCATCACCGGGTCGCTCGAGGCGGCTCTGGAGGGTGCGGACGTCTTCATCGGCGTCTCCGGCGGTACGGTCGCCGAGGAGGCCGTCGCCTCGATGGCGAAGGGTGCCTTCGTCTTCGCCATGGCCAACCCGAACCCCGAGGTCCACCCCGACGTCGCGCACAAGTACGCGGCCGTCGTGGCGACCGGGCGGTCCGACTTCCCGAACCAGATCAACAACGTGCTGGCGTTCCCGGGCATCTTCGCCGGCGCGCTCCAGGTGCGGGCGTCCCGGATCACCGAGGGCATGAAGATCGCGGCCGCGGAGGCGCTGGCGGGTGTCGTCGGGGACGACCTCGCCGCGGACTACGTGATCCCGTCGCCGTTCGACGAGCGGGTCGCTCCGGCCGTGACCGCCGCGGTCGCGGCTGCGGCCCGGGCCGAGGGCGTCGCCCGGCGCTGACCGGCGCTCCGGCCGGCAGGCTCTGATCGGCCCCGCCCGTTCGGGCGGGGCCGATTCTCTTGCCGCCGAGGCGTCCGTTCGGGTGAGCGATCCTTGGCAAGAGGGCGTGTGTCACAGCCCCCTCCCGTTCCGTCGGCTGCAAACGCCACCTATCGTCGACGCCATGTTCGCCGTCTACGCTGCCCGAATCGACCGCGACCAGCCGCTGAGCGGCCTCGAGTTGGGGGAGCGTCCCGCTCCCGAGGCCCGGCCCGGCTGGAGCACCGTCAACGTCAAGGCCGCTTCCCTCAACCACCATGACCTCTGGTCGCTCCGGGGCGTCGGCCTCCCGGAGGACCGGCTGCCGATGATCCTCGGCTGCGACGCCGCCGGCGTCGACGAGGACGGCAACGAGGTCGTCCTGCACTCCGTGATCGGTCAGAGCGGTCACGGGGTCGGCCCCAGGGAACCCCGCTCCATCCTCACCGAGCGCTACCAGGGCACCTTCGCCGAGCAGGTCGCCGTGCCGACCTGGAACATCCTGCCCAAGCCCAGGGAGCTCTCCTTCGCGGAGGCCGCCTGTCTGCCGACCGCCTGGCTGACGGCGTACCGGATGCTGTTCACCAACGCGGGTGTACGGCCCGGGGACTCCGTGCTGGTGCAGGGCGCAGGCGGCGGGGTGGCCACCGCCGCCATCGTGCTCGGCAAGGCCGCTGGGCTGCGGGTCTTCGCCACCAGCCGTGACGAGGCCAAGCGCAAGCGGGCCCTGGAGCTGGGTGCCGTGGAGGCCGTGGAGTCGGGGGCCCGGCTGCCGCAGCGGGTCGACGCCGTGATCGAGACCGTCGGTGCCGCCACCTGGTCGCACTCCGTCAAGTCGCTGAAGCCGGGCGGCACTCTGGTGATCTCCGGTGCCACCAGTGGTGACCGGCCCTCGCACGCCGAGCTGACGCGGATCTTCTTCCTGGAGCTGAAGGTCGTCGGCTCCACCATGGGGACCAAGGACGAGCTGGAGGACCTGCTGTCCTTCTGCGCGGCCACCGGTGTGCGGCCCGTGATCGACGAGGAGCTGCCCATGGACCGGGCCCGGGAGGGCTTCGAGCGGATGGAGTCGGGCGAGCTGTTCGGGAAGGTCGTACTCACCAACTGACGGCTCTCGCCGAGGCGCTTGCGGCGGGTCCGGGGTTCTGCCCCGGGCCCGCCGTTCCGTATGTCAACTAGGGTTGACGTCGACCGGTGTGTCAACCTAAATTGACACCATGACCGAAGCAACGGATCTCGCCGAGCGGGCGGGAGATCGCGATCCACGGATCGGGCTGCGGGCCGTCGCGGCGCTGCGCCGGCTGCTGGAGCAGTTGGAGGCGGTCCAGGTGCGCAGTGCGCGCAACCAGGGGTGGTCGTGGCAGGAGATCGCCGCGGAACTCGGGGTCAGCAGGCAGGCCGTGCACAAGAAGTACGGGAGGCGTTGATGTTCGAGCGGTTCACGAAGGATGCCCGTGCCGTGGTGACGGGTGCGGTGGAGCAGGCCGAGCGGGGCGGGGCGCCGGCCGTCGACGCCGAGCACATGCTGCTCGCGCTGCTCGACAAGGAGGGAGGCCGCGCCTCGTTCGCGCTCGCCGCGCTCGGGGGTGGCCGGTGGCTGGAATCCGTACGGGACGCACTGGGCGAGGCCCGGCGGCGGGGCGGCTTGTCGCAGGCCGAGGCCGAGGCGCTCGCCGGGCTGGGGATCGATGTCGGGGAGATCGTGGCCCGGGTGGAGGAAGTGCACGGGGTCGGGGCGATGTCCGGGGACCGGGCGAGGGCCGGGGCCGGGGCGGGCAAGGGGGCGCGGTCGAGGCATCGGCCGTTCGGCCGGGACGCGAAGGACGTTCTGGTACGCGCCCTGCGGGTGGCCACGTCCCGCCGGGACCGGCACATCGGCGACGAACACATCCTCCTGGCCCTCACGAGCCGCCCCGGGGTGCCGGCCGAGGTGCTCGCCGATCACGGGGTGACGTACGAGACGGTGACGCGGGTGCTTTATGGCGGGGGAGAGGCCAAGGCCGGGTGAGTGACGGGCGGTGCGGTTTGCGGGCGGGTGCGGGTTGTGGGTGGCTGGTCGCGCAGTTCACCGCGCCCCTTGAGGGCGTGCAGCGGGCCCTCCTTTAGGGGCGCGGGGAACTGCTCGACCAGCCCCTACGCACCCGCACCGGCCCACGCACCCGCACCGGCTCCCGCAGTCGCGCCGCCCGGCGTCGGTGTCACGGCTTGGGCGTGCGCAGCAACGCTCCGATGTGGGCCGCCGCCGTCGACAAGTGGCGGCGGGCGTCTCGGAGTTGGTCTCCGGTCACGCCGTGGTCCCGTGCCGCGTCACGGATGTCGTCACGGAAGCGGTCGAGCAGGCGGTCCAGGTCGCGGGCCGGGTCGTCGCCGGGCGGCTCATGGGCCCAGGCGGGCTCGTAGTCGGCGGGGAAGTCCTCGGGGGTCTCGGAGTACTCGGGGCGCTGCTGTGCCGACTTGGGGGCGCCCTGCGGGCCGCCCTGCCGGCCGAAGCCGAACTCCTTGCCGAACTCCCTGCCGTAGTCCTTGCCGAAGTCGCCGAACTCCTTGGCCAGTTCCGTCAGGCCCTCCCGTACGCCCGTCGGCCAGTCGCCCCGTGCGAAGTGGTCCTGCACGTGCTCCTGGACCCGGCGGGCGATGCGCTGGACCTCCTCCTGGGCCTGGGCCCGGGCGCGGTCCTGCGCCTCCTTGGCCTGGCGCCGGGCGCGCTGGGCCTCGTCGCGGGCACGCCGGCTCTCGTCCTTGGCGCGGCGGGCCTGCTCCTTCCACTCCTGCTTGGCCCGGCGCATCTCCTCCTTGGCGGCGCGCCACGCCTCCTTGTCCGTGAAGTCGGAGAAGTCACCGAAGGGCGTCTCCGCCTTGGCGCCGTTCCCCCTTCGGGCCTCGGAGGCCGCCGCCCGCACCTCGCGCCGCAGGTCGCCCGCCGCACCCCGGACATCGGCCTGGATCTCGGCGGCCAGTTCGGCGACCGACTCCCTGATCTCCAGCTCCAGGTCGGCCAACTCGCCGCTGCGGTCGGCCAGCTCGGCGCGGCCCGCGTCCGTGATGGCGTACACCTTGCGGCCGCCCTCGGTGGTGTGGGTGACGAGCCCCTCGGCCTCCAGCTTGGCCAGCCGGGGGTAGACCGTGCCGGCCGACGGTGCGTACAGCCCCTGGAAGCGCTCCTCAAGGAGGCGGATCACCTCGTAGCCGTGGCGCGGGGCCTCGTCCAGCAGCTTCAGCAGATAGAGACGGAGGCGGCCGTGGGCGAAGACGGGAGGCATGTCAGAGCACCTTCTTGTCGGTCGTGCCGTCGGCCGGGGCGCCGGTTTCCTCGTCGCCCCCGCCGGAGACGGAATTGTCCCCCGAGCCGTGCTGCGTGCCGTTCACCGGGCCGGCCGTCGTGTCCGCGGCGGTTTCCGGGTCCTCCCGGGCCTCGGCCTCCCATGGCTCCTCCTCGCGCGGCGGGCGGCGCAGCAGGGCGATCGAGCCGGAGACCGTCGTCGCCCGGAGCTTGCCGCTGCCGTCGCCCAGGCGGCCGGTGATCTTGTGGGCGCCCCACTGGCCGTGCACCCGCAGGCCCTCGAAGGCGTTGGAGATCGTGCCGCTGGCGGTGTTGGCCTCGACGTCGGCGTCCGCCGGGGCCGGCAGACGGATGGCGATCTCGCCGGAGACGCTGGTCAGCCGGACGTCGGTCGGGCCGCCCGGGTCCAGGTCGATGATCATGGAGCCGCTCACCGAGTCGGCCTTCACGGCGGATCCGGACCCCTCGACGACCGTGAGGTCGCCGGAGACGGAGTTGAAGCGGAGGTCGCCGGTGACCGCCTGCGCCTCCAGGTTCCCCGAGACGGTGTCCGCGCGGACCTGGCCGGACAGGCCGACGAGGGTCGTGTCACCGGTGACGCCCTTGACGACCGACGGGCCGCGGATCCCGGAGACCACGGCTCCGGCGCCCACCACGCCCACCTCGACGCGGGTGTCGGCCGGCACCGCCAGGGAGACCACCGCGCTGCGGCGCCAGCCCTTGCGGTCGAGCCACTTGAGGAAACCCTTCCAGGGCAGGTCCTCGTAGGCCACCGTCAGGGCACCGTCCCGCTGGGTCACCACCAGGGGCGGCCCCTCGATCTCGGAGACCTCCAGACGGGCGGAACCTTCGTCCGTCCCCACGACGTTCACCGTTCCGTTGACGATGCGTACGTGGAGCTCGCTCACCGGCTCGTCGAAGGTGAGCTTCCTGGGCTCTGCTACGGACCACTCGGACATGGTGCGGACCTCCTGGGCGACCGGACACGGCCGCACGGGCCGGATCTGACACGAAGACAAGACGGAGACGGCGAACCACGGCACACGACGGTTCACGCCACACGACGATCTACGCCACACAACGATTCACGACACGCGCCATATCGCGTCTTCCAAGAAACACGATATATCGCGGACGTCGAAAGTCAAGACACTCGTTCTGGTGATCACAAATCACGCGAGGTGGACAAAGCGGCCTAGCGTGTTGTCATGTCGACGGAACAGCCCCGGTCCACCGGCCAGGCCCGCCCCACCCCCGGCGCCCTGCTGATCTGCCGCGCCGGGCCCGAGTCCGTCGCCCCGGTCGCCCGGCTGCTGCGCGAGGACATGCTGCTCACCCCGGCAGGCGACGAATGGAGCGTGCTCGTGCCCGAGGGCGGGCCCTGGCTGGACGGCGACGAGCCCGTCGACCGCGTCCTCACCGGCTGGGCCACCGCCCTCGCCGTCGGCGCGCCCTGGCCCGTCCTCGCCCTGTGGTGGGACGCCGACCGCGCCGGCTACACCCTCGCCTCGGGCTTCCGCCGCCCCGTCGGCTACATCTGGCTCGCCAACGGCACCCCGGCAGGCGAGGACGAGGCCATGCACACCTTCGCCGCCCGCCTCGGTCTCGACCCGGTCCTGGACGTGCAGTCCCTCGACGGGCTGACCCGCCCCGACTCCGCGGCCGACGCACGGGCACGCATGCGTGGCCTGATCGGCGTCCTCACGCACGCGGGCGTCACCCTGCCCGACGGCCTCGTCCCCGGCGAGGGCACCGACGCCCTCCAGGCCGCCGCCCGCGAGCAGCCGCACATCCGCCTGATCGAGTGGTCGGGCTGGCGCGACGCCTTGCGCGCGGAACTCGACGCCGTGGAAGGCAGCCGTCTCGGCCCCTGGCTCCCCTGGGCAGGCGGTCCCAAATCCCGCCCCCTGGCCCTGTCCCAGGTCGTGGTGGGCCTGCCCCTGACGGTCTGGGCACTACGGCACCGCAGCGCCGGCTGGGCCGCGGCGGGCGCGGTACTGCTGGTCGACGGCGCGCTGGGGCTGGCGTACAGCTTGGTGCGGCCGCTGGACTGAGGGACCGCACGACAACAAAAGGACGCCCCGAATCGGGGCGCCCGAGCGGAGAACCGCGTCGCTACACGTCGTCGTCCTCGTCGTCCAGCCGCGCCAGCCACGTCGCCAGCCGCTCCACCGGCACCTCGAAGTCCGGGTTCAGGTCGACGAACGTGCGCAGCTGCTCGGCGAGCCACTCGAAGGTGATCTCCTCCTCGCCGCGCCGCTTCTCGAGTTCTTCGATGCCTCGGTCGGTGAAGTACACGGGTGTTCTCCTGGAGAGGTCCTGGGACGTCGGGTCGTGGACCTCCAGGTTATGCGGCTGGGGTCGGCTGCCGTAGCACTCCGTTTTCCCACTCCAGAAGCGTTCGGGGGAGCAGAATGTTTCCGGGCACCTCAAGAATGCCATCCTGCCGGGGGCACGGGGGAGTTGCCCGTAGGGGTGGAGAGACGACATGGAACGTGGCGTTCAGAAGATCGAGCTTGCCGACGGTCAGACGGTGCTCGCCAGGGTCAGTGTGCTGGAGCTGGAGGAGCTCCCGCCGGACGACGATCCCTTCCCGCACAAGAACGTCGGTGCCCTCGACCGACTCGCGACCCGGGTGGAGCAGCTGAACGAACTCGTCCGCGGTGTCGGTACCGCGGTCCTGGGCGCGGCGAAAGCCGTCGCCCCGGACGAGGTGAGTGCCACCTTCGGGATCGAGCTGGCCGTGAAGCCCGGTAAGGCGCTGGCGATCCTGGCCGACGGCGAGGCCAAGGCGGCGATCGAGATCACTCTGACATGGAACCTGGGCGGAGACCCAGCCACTCCATGAGCACGTCGAAGCTGGACACCCTGGCCACCCGTGCCACCGTCTGGATAGGCCCCGACGACGACTCCGGCGCTCAGTGGGGCAGCGGCTTCTTCATCACCCCTGAATGGGTGCTGACCTGCGCGCACGTCCTGCTCGCGCACGGTACGGCTGAGCAGGCGGGGTCACTCAGGGTCGTCGGTACCCACGGCGAGGCACGGGCCAGGGCCGCTTACCAGGTGGATGCCGGAGCCGACCCCGAGGACGACCTGATGCTGTTACGCCTGTTCGACGGGCCACGACCCTCGTACTGCGTCCGGCTCACCGACCGTATCGACACGCTCAACAGTCTGACGGCGTACGGCCATTACGTCCCGCGCGCTGGAGCGGCACCGCAGGAGTGGAGCGGTCATTGCGAGGTCGAAGCACTGCACGGTTCCTTCGGGCTCGCCCTCGGAGGTCCCGTCATCCCGCCCGGCACTTCCGGTGGCCCCGTCCTGGACCGCGACCGGGGGGTCGTGTCGGGGCTGATCAAGGCGCGCTGGACGAACCGGCCAGGCGGGCTCGCGGTCGCCACGACCGCACTGCGCCGTTTCGAGGCAGCGGCACCGGTCGGGGACGAGGACAGCTTGGGCGCCGACCCGTACCGGGCGTTGATTCGCGCTCACGACCAGTGGCACGAGGAACATGCGGCCTCGTCCAGCACCTCCTGGGTGGCTGCTCAGGAGCAGCTGTGCGGCGCGAACGAGCGGTGGTCGGCACGTGACAGCGCGACCGCCTCCGCGCTGCTCGCCGAGCTGCCGCCGCCCGCATCCACGGACGAACTGGTCGCACAGGTGGGCAAGGTCCTCCGTGAACGCAACCCGCTGTGGCCCGGGACAGTGCCGCCGCGGGACTGGCGCGACGGGCATGGCTGGCTGTACGAGGCGGCTGAGGGCGACGACCTCGCGTTCCTGCACTACCTGCTGCTCGTCGGCCTGCTGTGCAAATCCCGGCGCCCGGCATCCGCTGCGGCCCTGCTCGGCTGGGTGAAACAGCGGGCCGAGCGACTGCCTGGCAGCCACCGGGCGCTCCTGGACCTGGCCAAGCCCACGGTGCTCCCTGCTCCCACCGGCGGAGCGGATGAGGCGGGCGGCACCGGACCGGTGGTACTCCTTGAGCTACGCCCCGACATGCACCACCCCCGCGACCGCTTCCACTGGCGGGTGTGGACCTGGCAGGACGACGCAGAGCACCCGGCTCCGGGCCCACAGAGCGCCACGGATGACGGGGATGCGCTGCAGGTGCTGCCGTACGTACTGAGTGAACCGCTTCGGGAGGCGTTCGAGTTCCTCGATACCGACGTGCGCCGGGCAAGGCTCGAAGTGGTCCTGCCCGTCGAGCACTTCGATCTCGACGTCCACCTCTGGCGCTGTCAGTTGCGCGCCCGCAGCAGCAGACCACAGCCCGGCGAGCGGCTCTTCGGCGTGCACCGCCAGGTCGTGCTGCGCTGTGCACGGCGCGGTCCGCACGCGGAAGCCTGGCAGCGTCGCTGGCACGGGGACGGTGCGCAGAGTCTCAAAGCCCTGCCGCTGAGCGGGACCGGACCAGAACGGGCTGCCCTGCGCGACGCGCCTTCCGGCGTGGTACCCGTCCTGTGCCGCACGGCCGCCGACAGCGCCGCCTTCCTGCGCGAAGTGATCACCCAAGGCTATGGACTTGCCCTGTGGAGCCGCGAGGCCCACCACACCTACGGCTGCACACCGTACTGCCACGACCTGCACCGGCACGCCGAGCGGCTGCTGCGCGACACAGGCCGCGCCACCGCCCTGCCCGAAGAACTGCGGCTCCTGCGTGAGCGCATCAGCGAGGAGGAGAGCGAGGCCAACTGGGCGGACCCACTCGCCCTGATGTATGACGACCCGCGCCGCCCGCTGCCCGAACGTACCCGCCGACTCCGCTCCCCCTGATCGCTCGCCCGGAGGCCACAGTGACCACCACGACCGACTGGTTCGTCTATCGCGGAACCGGCGAGCCCCATGACGGGATCGACCGCCTCCCGCCGCCCCCGCCCTGGCGTGACTTCGACGGCGGCCGTCTCGCGCCCGCCCCGCCGAACCTGGGCACCGAGTCGGCGCGCAGGCTCGGCAAGGCCGCCGCCACCGTCTGGAGGCCGCACGAACTGGAACTGATCAATGCCGCGCTCTACCTGCGTCGCCCCCTCCTGGTCACCGGTGACCCGGGTTCCGGCAAATCCACCCTTGCCCACGCCCTTGCTCACGAACTCGGACTCGGTCGGGTCCTGCACTGGCCCATCGTCAGTCGTACGACTCTGCGTGACGGCCTCTACGCCTACGATGCCATCGCCCGCCTCCAGGACACCCAACTTGCCCGCCAGGGTGGCCCGGACCACACCGGAGACATCGGCCGCTACCTGCGGCTCGGTCCGCTCGGCACCGCGCTCCTGGCCTACGACCGCCCCCGCGTCCTGCTTGTCGACGAACTCGACAAGAGCGACATCGACCTGCCGAACGACCTCCTGAACGTCCTGGAGGAGGGGGAGTTCGGCATTTCCGAGCTGGAACGCCTTGCCGGCTCCCAGGACGAGGTGGAGGTGCTCAACGACGACGGGCAGCGTGCCCACGTCGCCTACGGCCGGGTCCGCTGCCGGGCCTTTCCGGTCGTGGTGATGACCAGCAACGGCGAACGCGACTTCCCTGCCCCGCTGCTGCGGCGCTGCCTCCACCTCGACCTGCCGTCCCCCAAGGACGACGATTGGGGCACCGAACGCCTGACCGCGATGGTGCGTGCCCACTTCGGCACCGCCGACAGCGCCCGCAACGATGCCCTGGTCCGCCAGTTCCTCCAGTCACATCCGGGCGCCCTGCGCGCCGCCGACCAATTGCTCAACGCCGTCTATCTGACCCAGCACGCGGTCCGGGAGAACGAACCCGACCGGCAGCGCCTCTCCGAACTGCTGATGCGCCCACTCGACCAAGGCGAGCACGGAGCCCGCTGATGACCTCCCCGGAGGCTGCGGATCCCCTGGCCGAGCTGCTGCGGCGACTGCGCTTGCTCGGTGCCGAACCGGCCCCGCGCGAGGTGGCCGAGTCGTTGTGGCTGGCGCGGTACCTCACGCCCGCGGAGCGTGACGCTGAGGCCATGCCCGCGCGGGAGCCGGCTGACGGCCCCGCCCCGGCCCCGCGCGCTCCTGGCCCGCCCACCACCACACCGTCCGGACCGGCGCCCCCACCGGATCCCGCGACGCCCCCGGAAGGCCCGTCCCCTCTCCCTGCCCACCTGTACGCAGACACGCCTGAACTGCAGCGGCCCGCCGCCGACACCTTGCCTCTGCGCGTGAGAGCCCCGGCGGCTGCCACTCTTCCGGGCTCCCTGCCGTTGCTGCGCGCCCTACGACCCCTGCGCCACTACCGGCCGCCCATTCGTACCCCCGACAACCACTTCGACGAGCAGGCCACCGCTGAACAGGCGGCGGAGACAGGACTGTTGTTACCCGTACTGCGTCCGGAGGTTCGGCGGGAAGCCAGGCTTCAGCTGCTCATGGACGTCTCCAGCTCCACCCCCGTCTGGGACCGGACGCTCGATGAGCTCCACCACCTGTGCGCGAGCCTCGGCGCCTTCCGTGAGGTCGGCGTGCACTACGTCCACCCCGGCCCCGGCGACACGCTGCTGGCCGGCCCCGGCCGTGCCGCCCGCGCGCTCGTCCCCGTGGAACAGCTGCGGGACCCCACCGGGCGGCAGGTGACACTCTTGCTCAGCGACTGCGCTGGACCACTCTGGCAGGACACGAGGATGCAACGCCTGCTGCACGATTGGGCGCACGCCGCGCCCGTCGCGCTGGTCCAGCCGCTACCGCAGCGCATGTGGCACGAGACCGACCTTCCGGCCCTGCCCGGCACCCTGCGTCGGGGCGAAGGCCTGGGCGCCCGACTGGAATTCACCCCGGCAGACGGCGAACGGCCGCCTGGTGCGCTGCCGGTCCCCGTGCTCGGCCCGACCCGCGCCGGCTTCGTCACCTGGGCCCGGCTGATGTCCGGGCGGACCGGGCTGTCCCTCCCAGCGGCGGCCGCATGGGTCGCAGCCGCCCCGTCGCTCCCGCACTCGGCACTGAGCCCGGACCCCTTCGATGCCGGTGAACTCGTCGCGGAGTTCCGCGCGTCCGCCTCCCCCGCCGCCCAGAGCCTGGTCCGCGCACTGTCCGCCGTCCCCCTGTACCTGGAGGTGATGCACCTGGTCCAGCGGGTCGTGCTGCCCGAGAGCGGCCCGTCCGTCCTCGCGGAGGTACTGCTCGGCGGCCTGCTGCGGCAGGGGACGCGAGAGGAGTGGTACGAGTTCCGGCCCGGCGTGCGCGAGGAGTTGTTGCGGGCCCTGCCCATGGGTGAGGCCGCGCTTGTCCTCAAGCATTGCGGAGCCTACGTGGAACGGCACTTCGGGCGCCGGGCCCAGAACTTTCCCGCTCTTGCGCTGCAACGGCTCACCGGGTTCGTGGAGGGCCGGGAAGCAGGTGAAGTCGCTGACGAACTACGGCCGTTCGCGGAGGTCTCGGATGCGGTGGTGCGGCGATACCGCCGCTCACGGACGGCCTCCCGGGGGCCGGGCCCAGGAGAGTCGTTCGTCTTCGTGTACGCCGAATTCGACCAGGCGTGGGCGGCGTGGCTGGTGCATGTGCTGAGGGAGTGCGGATTTCGGGGGGCGGCCATGCCGTGGCGGGGTGGCTCGCTGCGGGCGCTGCTGGACGACGCGTTGCAGACGGACCGGCGGGTGGTGCTGCTGCTCAGCGACTGGCTGCTCTTTCAGCACGCCACCTCGCAGGTCCACGAAACGCCGGAACAACTGGAGCGCTTCGTCGGCATGGCGGGCGACAGGGTCATCTCGTTCAAGGTGGGCGACGCGGTACTGCCACCCGTGGCCGCGCTGTTTCGGGCCACGGACCTGAGCGGCATGACCGAGCGAGAGACCCGTATCCGGTTCCTCGTCCGCCTGGGCTTCGACCTTCCTCCCCGTTGGTACGGCACCGGCGGTCTCCCGGCCTTCCCCGACCGGTCGCTCCTGGACGGTGTGCCCCTGCGCAACCCCCGGGTGACCGGGAGGGAGGAGCTACTGGACCGGCTGAGGGACGTCTACGGCGACACCGGTCCGATGGTCTGCGTGCTGCTCGGCGAGCGAGGTATCGGCAAGACCCAGGTAGCCGCGGAGTTCGCGCATCGACACCGCAACGCGTATGAACGCGTGTGGTGGATCGAAGGCGACACCTTGTCCGCCGCCCAGGTCGAACACGTGCTCAACGCGCTTCGCCAGAAGAACCCTGGTCTCCCGTGGCTGATCGTCTTCGACAACTGGGACGACACCGAGGGCAGTGCAGCCATCGTGCCTCCCCGGGACTCCCTCCACATTCTGATCACGTCGAGGAACGAGGCCTGGAGCTCACTGGCCGTCTCCATGAGGGTCGACGCTCTCGGCAGCGAGGAGGTCGATGGTCTCACCGGGGACCTGGTCCGCCGCAGCCTTGTACATCTCGACGATGTGAGGCAGGACGGCAGCGCCATGACCGGCAGCGGATTCCTGGTCACGCCGACGCTGATCGTGACGTCGGCCGAGACCGTGAAATCGTCCTCGCCGGGCCAGGCATCCGCCGTCGTCACCACCGCTGATGGAGAGCGGCACCAAGTGCTGTGGATCCGCACAGGACGCGAACTGGCAGTCGTGCGGGTAGAGCATGAGATCCGGGACGCGGAATGCATGTGGCTGGGGGACCAGTCGACCGTCCCCGCGAGTGAGGTGTTCGTCTACGGGGCCCCCGAAACACCGGACCTGGGCATGAGCCGCGAGGTACTGGCTCTGGAGGGGGCCACCCTGGCAGTGGGCGGCAGGCAGATCCCGCCCAGCGTCCTGGGTGGTCCGGTGATCGATCCTCAGCGCGGGTGTGTCGTCGGGGTGGTCCGCGCGCCGAGCGGGGGCGGTCCGGTCAAAGTCGTGCCCATCTCGTCGCTCCGTGTCGGGCCGGCATGGCTCGAACTCGTCACGGACCATGACCGCTACCACTGGCGCCGGTTCCAGAGGCCGGAAGGATCCTGGACCGTCGTACAGGAGCAACTCCTCAGGGGATCCTGGCTGTACAGCGACTTCACCCCAGAATGGCGAGTCGAACTGTACGGACTTCTGGCGGAGTTGCCCCTGCCCGACGGACCCGAGCAGGTGCGCTTCCTCGCCGGATCCACCGGCGGGCGGGATTCGCAGGCCCTTCCGTTCTGTTGGCGTGACGGTGTGGGGCTGGTGGTGGAAGAGGGGGGCGGTCTCAGGGCGGTGGCCCTGTATGCGGCGAGGGTCTGTGTCGAGATCGGGGATCGCGGGGCGACCGCAGAGGTGCGCTCGTGGGTGGAGCGGGCGGCCGAGACGCTTGCAACGCACATGAGGGAAGAGATTCTCTCGGTCCTGAGGGAGAGACACGGCCCCGGCCGGCACTCCGACGGGTTGTATGTGTTGCTGGAGGTCGAACGCAGGGCCTGGAACCATCGCTACGCATGGGCTGTGAAGGTGCTGCAGGGGCACGATGCAATCCCGCTCGCCGAGGACGACCATGGTGTCTCCGCCGAGGCCCTGGGGCGAGCCGTGGCCGAGCCTCTGGCAGCGGCATTCAGGCGCGTGGACAGCCCTGAACGACGGGTACCACTGCTGTATTCACTGCCCAGCGACCTGATCGATCTTCCCGTGGAGCGGTGGCTCCTGGGAACAGCCGACTCGCGGGGGGCTGTCGGTCTGGAGCGGGGGATCGCGGTTCGTAGTGGGAGCCGCGACGAGATATTCGATCGTGCGTGGCGCAGGAGATGGCAGGGCGTCCGCCGAGGCACCATCGACGGGCTGGCACTGACCGAGGGCGTGAGTTACCGCACGGAGCTGTTCTACGACAGCATCATGGACGCGCCGGTGACAACTGTGCCCTACTTCTGCCTGCACGACTTACCGAAGAACAGGGTGTTCGACGCCGTCGTGGCCTCCGGATATCCCCTCGCGCTCTGGACGTCCGAGGGGGATCACGCTCGCTGTGCCGACTTCTACCGAGGTGCGGCCGAGTTGTTGTCGAACAGCGTTGAGCCGATCCAACTCCTCGAAGAAGTGCGGCAGTTGCGGCGGGGTAATGCCCCGTGGGCGCAGCACGTCAGGCTGCTCTTCGACCCACCTGACCTGCTTCCGCCGGCTCAGTATCCGCATGCGCCGTAGCAACGGAATCGGCCCCATCGCCTCAGCCGAGGTGATGGGGCCGACTCGTCGATCGACCGGTGTCTCAGTGGCTTACGCCTCGAACACCTCGCGCACCAGCTGCTCCTGCTCCGCCTGGTGGCGCTTGGCCGAGCCGACCGCCGGGGACGAGCCGTGCGGGCGGGAGATGCGCCGCAGGCGCTCGCCGTGCGGGACGTCGGCGCCGACCGCCAGGTCCAGGTGGTCGATCAGGTTGAGCGCGATGAACGGCCAGGCACCCTGGTTCGCCGGCTCCTCCTGGGCCCACAGGTACTTCTCGGCGTTCGGGTACTTGGCGATCTCGGCCTGGAGCTCGGCACCCGGCAGTGGGTACAGGCGCTCGATGCGGATGATCGCCGTGTCCGTGATGCCGCGCTTGACCCGCTCGGCCTCCAGGTCGTAGTACAGCTTGCCCGCGACGAAGACGACCTTGCGGACCGCGGCCGGGTCCGCCGACGCGTCGCCGATGACGGGGCGGAACTGACCCGACGTGAACTCCTCCGTCTTCGACGCGGCGGCCTTGAGGCGCAGCATCGACTTCGGGGTGAAGACCACCAGCGGCTTGTGGTGCGGGTTGTGCACCTGCCACCGCAGGAGGTGGAAGTAGTTCGACGGCAGGGTCGGCATCGCGACCGTCATGTTGTTCTGGGCGCACAGCTGGAGGAAGCGCTCGACGCGGGCCGAGGAGTGGTCCGGGCCCTGGCCCTCGTACCCGTGGGGGAGCAGTAGGGTGACGCCGGACGTCTGGCCCCACTTCTGCTCCGCCGCCGAGATGTACTCGTCGACCACCGTCTGCGCGCCGTTGACGAAGTCGCCGAACTGCGCCTCCCACATCACGAGCGCGTCGGGGCGGGCCAGCGAGTAGCCGTACTCGAAGCCCATGACCGCGTACTCGGAGAGCAGGGAGTTGTAGACGTTGTAGCGGGCCTGGTCCTCGGCGAGGTACTGGAGCGGGGTGTGCTCGTCGCCCGTCTCGCGGTCGATGAGGACCGCGTGCCGCTGGCCGAAGGTGCCGCGCTGGGAGTCCTGGCCGGAGAGACGGACCGGGGTGCCCTCCAGGAGGAGGGAGCCGACGGCCAGCGTCTCGCCCATGCCCCAGTCGATCGTCCCGTCCTCGACCATCGTCGCCCGGCGCTGCAGCTGCGGCAGCAGACGCGGGTGGACGTGGAAGGTGTCGGGGATGTTGACCTGGGACTCGGCGATCCGCTTGACGGTCTCCGAGGAGATCGCGGTGCTCACGGCGACCGGGAACTCCGCCTGCGGGTCCGAGACGGGACCGGCGGCCGGCTGGGCCGTGACGGCCTCGCGGACCTCGGTGAAGACCTTCTCCAGCTGGCCCTGGTAGTCCTGGAGCGCCTGCTCGGCCTCTTCCAGGGTGATGTCGCCGCGACCGATGAGGGACTCGGTGTAGAGCTTGCGCACCGAGCGCTTCTTGTCGATCAGGTCGTACATCAGCGGCTGGGTGAAGGCCGGGTTGTCCGACTCGTTGTGACCGCGGCGCCGGTAGCAGATGAGGTCGATCACCACGTCCTTGTTGAACGCCTGACGGAACTCGAAGGCCAGGCGCGCGACGCGCACCACGGCCTCCGGGTCGTCGCCGTTCACGTGGAAGATCGGGGCCTCGATCATGCGGGCCACGTCGGTGGCGTACATGGAGGACCGCGAGGACTCGGGCGCCGCCGTGAAGCCGACCTGGTTGTTGATGACGATGTGGACCGTGCCGCCGGTGCGGTAGCCGCGCAGCTGCGACATGTTCAGCGTCTCGGCCACCACGCCCTGGCCCGCGAAGGCCGCGTCGCCGTGCAGGGCGACGGGCAGGACGGTGAAGTCCGTGCCGCCCTTGTTGATGATGTCCTGCTTGGCGCGGGCGATGCCCTCGATGACCGGGTCGACCGTCTCCAGGTGGGAGGGGTTCGCGGCCAGCGAGACGTTGATCTGCTCGCCGTCCAGGCCCGTGAAGGTGCCCTCGGCGCCCAGGTGGTACTTCACGTCGCCGGAGCCGTGCATCGACTTCGGGTCGAGGTTGCCCTCGAACTCGCGGAAGATCTGCGCGTACGACTTGCCGACGATGTTGGCGAGGACGTTCAGGCGGCCGCGGTGGGCCATGCCGATGACGACCTCGTCCAGGCGGGACTCGGCGGCCGAGTCCAGCACCGCGTCGAGCAGCGGGATGACGGACTCGCCGCCCTCCAGGGAGAAGCGCTTCTGGCCGACGTACTTCGTCTGCAGGAAGGTCTCGAAGGCCTCCGCGGCGTTCAGCCGGCGCAGGATGCGCAGCTGCTCCTCGCGCTCCGGCTTGGTGTGCGGGCGCTCGATGCGGTCCTGGATCCACTTGCGCTGCTTCGGGTCCTGGATGTGCATGAACTCGATGCCGGTGGTGCGGCAGTACGAGTCGCGCAGCACGCCGAGGATGTCGCGCAGCTTCATCAGGGACTTGCCGGAGAAGCCGCCGACCGCGAACTCGCGCTCCAGGTCCCACAGGGTGAGGCCGTGCTCGGTGATGTCGAGGTCGGGGTGCTTGCGCTGGCGGTACTCCAGCGGGTCGGTGTCGGCCATGACGTGGCCGCGGACCCGGTAGGAGTGGATCAGCTCGAAGACGCGGGCGGCCTTCGTGACGTCGTCGTCGTGGCTGGCGTCGATGTCCTTGAGCCAGCGGACCGGCTCGTAGGGGATGCGCAGCGCCTCGAAGATCTCGTCGTAGAAGTTGCCCTCGCCGAGCAGGAAGTTCGCGACGATCCGCAGGAACTCGCCGGACGCGGCGCCCTGGATGACCCGGTGGTCGTAGGTCGACGTGAGCGTCATGACCTTCGAGATACCGAGCTTGTTCAGGGTGTCCTGGGAGGTGCCCTGGAACTCCGCCGGGTAGTCCATGGAGCCGACGCCCATGATGACCGACTGGCCGGGCATCAGACGCGGGACCGAGTGGACGGTGCCGAGGCCGCCGGGGTTGGTCAGGGAGACCGTGACGCCGGTGAAGTCGTCCATGCCGAGCTTGCCGTCGCGGGCGCGGCGGACGATGTCCTCGTAGGCCTGCCAGAACTCGAAGAAGTTCAGCGTCTCGGCCTTCTTGATGCCCGCGACCACGAGCTGGCGGTCGCCGTTGGGCTTGACCAGGTCGATGGCGAGGCCGAAGTTGATGTGCTCCGGCTTGACCAGGGTCGGCTTGCCGTCCTTCTCCGCGAAGGAGTAGTTCATCGACGGCATGGCCTTGATGGCCTGCACCATCGCGTACCCGATCAGGTGCGTGAAGGAGATCTTCCCGCCCCGGGCGCGCTTCAGGTGGTTGTTGATGACGATGCGGTTGTCGAAGAGCAGCTTCACCGGGACCGCGCGCACGGACGTGGCCGTGGGCACCTCCAGCGAGGCGTTCATGTTCTTCGCGACCGCGGCGGCCGGGCCGCGCAGCGTGACGAGCTCGGGGCCCTCGGCGGAGGCGGTGGCGGGCTCGGCCTTCTTCCGCTGAGCGGGCTTCGCGGCCGGAGCGGGCGCGGCGGGCTTCGCCGGAGCGGCGGCCGGGGCCTGGGCGGCGGGCGCGGGCTGCGCGGCCGCGGGGGCCGGCGCGGGCACCGACGGAGCGGCCGGAGCGGCCGGGGCGGGCTTGGGGGCCGTGGTGGTCTCTGCGGCCCCCGCGGCCGCAGTGCCCGCCGGCGCCGCGGCGCCGACGCCGGGCTTGTAGTCGGCGAAGAAGTCCCACCAGGCTCGGTCTACCGAATTCGGGTCCTGGAGGTACTGCTGATAGATCTCGTCGACGAGCCACTCGTTCGGACCGAACGCGGCCGCGGGGTTCTTGCCCGCTTGGTCGGTGTCGGTCGAGATGCTCGAGTTACTGGGGGACTGTGGCGACACGGCGGCAACCGCCCTCTTCCGCTTCACAAGGTGATGGACAGCGGGAATAAAGGCTACGCCCCCATGGCCGGGAAGGTCAGGTCGAGCAAGGTCATCGTCGCGTAAGTCACATCAGAATGCGTGTTTCGGGCCCGGAAATGGCGGGAAACAAGCGTGGTTCCGCTTCAGAAGGGATGGGGGCATCGAGACCCGGCGCACCAAAAGCGCAGGTCTGGACCTGATCACGCGTGTCCGTCAGGCAGGACGACGTGGATCTTGAGACTCCGCTTCGAACTTTACGTCAACTTTGAACGGAAGACTGCCCTGGAAGTGTGACAAGAATCCGGCAACCCCGATCGGATTCGGCCACGCCGATCCCGCCTCCGTGCAGATCCACGGCCCAGCGCGCGATGGCCAGCCCGAGCCCCGTGCCGCCGTCGCTGCCCGGCCCGTGCGGCCGGCGCACCGCGCCCCGGTTGAAGCGCTCGAAGACCTTGTGCCACTCCGACTTCGGGATGCCCGGACCCTCGTCCAGGATCTCCAGCTCCAGCGACTCCGGGAGCGGCCCGCGCCGCGCCTTCACCGTCACGCGGCCGTGCGGCGGGCTGTGCTTGATCGCGTTGTCGATGAGGTTGGCGACGACCTGGTGGATGCGCTCGGGGTCGGCGTGCGCGGTCAGCTCCGGCGGGGAGACGTCGAGGTGCAGATGGACGTCCGTACGGGTGTGGCTGCCTGAGCCGGAGGCCATCCCGCCGCGCGCGGAGGCGACCATGTTGGCCTCCTTCAGTACGCCGGAGAGGTACGGCCAGACCTCGAAGCGCCGCATGCGCAGCGGTACGACGCCGTTGTCCAGGCGGGACAGGTCCAGCAGGGTCTCCACGAGCCGGCCGAGGCGCTCGGTCTGCTTCAGGGCCGTGCGCATGGTCTCGGGGTCGGCCTCGGCGATGCCGTCGACGACGTTCTCCAGGACGGCCCGCAGGCCCGCGATGGGGGTGCGCAGCTCGTGCGAGACGTTCGCCACCAGCTCCTTGCGCTGCTGGTCCTGGGCCTCCAGCTCGTCGGCCATCAGGTTGATCGTCTCGGCCAGGTCGCCCAGCTCGTCCCGGCGGTTCTCCTTCACCCTGCGGGTGTAGTCGCCCTGCGAGATGGACCGTGCCACCGTGTTCATCTCGTCCAGCGGCGCGGTGAGCGAATGGGCCACGAACTGCGTAATGAGCAGTGTGGCGATCATCGAGAAGACCGTGATGAAGCGGAGCTCCGTCTGCGTGCGCACCGCGATCATCGACAGCCCGGTGGTGATCAGCACCGAGACGACGACCAGAGTGCCCAGCTTGGTCTTGATCGAGAACGGACTGACGCCGCCCCAGGGCTCCCCGGGGCCTCTCCGCGCGGCCGGCCCGTCGCTCATGGCGTCGGTGTCTCCAGGGCGTAGCCCACGCCGTGCACCGTGCGGATCCGCTCGGCGCCGATCTTCCGGCGCAGCGCCTTGATGTGGCTGTCCACCGTCCGGGTGCCGGAGGCGTCCGCCCAGTCCCAGACCTCGGCGAGCAGCTGCTCGCGCGAGAGGACCGCGCGCGGCGTGTTCGCCAGGCACACCAGCAGGTCGAACTCGGTCGGCGTGAGGTGGACGTCCTCACTGCGCACGCGCACCCGCCGCTGCGCGTGGTCGATCTCCAGCTCGCCGAGCCGCAGGATGCCCGACCGGGGGGTGGTGGCGGCCAGCGCGGCCCGCTCGACGCGGCGCAGCAGCACGTGCACGCGTGCCGCCAGCTCCCGCATCGAGAACGGCTTGGTCATGTAGTCGTCGGCGCCCACGCCGAGCCCGACCAGCATGTCGGTCTCGTCGTCGCGCGCGGTCAGCATCATCACCGGGACCGGCCGCTGGGCCTGTACCCGACGGCAGACCTCCAGGCCGTCGAAGCCGGGCAGCATGATGTCGAGGATCAGCAGGTCGGGCTGCCATGCCTCGGCCGTGTCGACCGCCGCCGGACCGTCCCCGGCCGTCTGCACGAGGAATCCCTCGGCACGCAGGCGGGCCGCGATGGCGTCCACGATGGTCGGATCGTCCTCGACCACGAGGACCCGGCGCTGCGCGCCCGGGGTCGCCGCCGTGCCGTTGTGGGAGGTGTGTGTCTGCTCCATCGCCCGCCCCAAAGTTGCTTTCCGGAATCCGTGGGGTGATCCCGCTGACTGGCTATGCCTGCTCATGCTTGCGATTGACGCTTGAATGATCCGCGTCAGGGAAGCAGAGTACGGGGAGTCACCGCGCCTCGGCTATCCAGGTCGTACGGCAAGGTGCACGACGTCCGGAACGCCCCGGGCAACGGGGATCTCTTCGGTACGCACCTGTTGGAATCCGGCATTACGCAAGGTTTCTTCGAATTCCGGAGAGGGCTGTGCGGACCATACCGCGAGTACCCCTCCCGGCCTCAACACCCGTGCGCAGGCGGCGAGTCCGTCCCGTGAGTAGAGACTCTCGTTGCCCTCGGTGACAGTCCATGCGGGGCCGTTGTCGATGTCGAGACACAGTGCGTCATACGTGTCGGAAGTCTCATGTACGTACCCCACGAGATCCGTTTCCAGAATCTCGGTGCGCGGGTCGGCGACGGCACCGGCGGAGAAGTCCGCCAAGGGTCCGTCGAGATGCCAGCCGATAATCGCGCTCTCGCGCTCGACGACGGCGATCCGTCCCGGGCGGGGATCAGCGGCGGCGTGTGCGAGCGAGAAGCCGACGCCGAGTCCGCCGATCAGCAGGTGCGGCGCCGGCCGTCCGTCCAGCGCGATGAGCGCGGCGTCGACCAGGAGCCGCTCCGAACGTCCGTCGGAGGTGTCCATCAGGAAGCAGCCGTTCGCGATGATCTGGAGCAGCTCGCCGTGCCGCCGCAGCACGATCTCGCCGTGCGGGCCCTCGCGGCGGTCCAGGACTTCCGGGATGTCGTACGAAGTGGGCATCCGGCCATCCTCGCAGCTCAACTCGGGCCGCCCCAGGGGAATACCGCGGACGGCGAGCCCGGGCCGCGGCGGCACAGGGGGCTCCGCTCTGTCTCGGGGAGTACCGCGGGTGTTCCAGGTTGACGCAGGCCGGCTGCGGCGGCGCCGGGCGTGCGTTGGCGCGTGCGCGTCCTGTAGCGACGCGAGAGCTTCTTGAGAGGTTGCCGAGAATCGGCTGTCGTGTGGCGAGGGTCACAGACATGGGGGCGAGGCGGGCCGACGCCGAGGGGAAACGGCGGTAGCGCCTCAGGCGTGGACCGAGGGGAAACGGAAGGAGCGCCTCAGTGTGGAACGGGCCGTGGCCGCGGATGCGACGGGGCCGGCCCCGGGGCGGGCTCCTTCGGGTGGGGCCGACCGTACCCGCGACGTGGTCGGCGGTACCGGTGACGCGGTTCTTCCCGATGCGGCCGGGCTGCCGGACGGGACGGAGCGGCAGCGGATGCCCGTGGGTGCGTCCGCCGTGTCCTGGCCGACGCAGGCCTGGTCGGGGCCGGGGTCGGCGCGGGCGCACGTGCGGTCGTGGCTCCGCGTGCCCCGAGCCCTCGCCCTCCGCCCCTGGCGCCTGCTCCCCACCCCCACCGGCACACCCTTCACCTTCGCCTGCTCACCTTCACCTACGCCGTCGCCCTGACGGTGACCTCGCGGTTGACCGCGTACGCCGACCCCGCCCTGGTCCACGCCCTCCACCATGGCTGCTCCGCCCGTGGCTGCGGTGGCCGGTGATGGCGCTGTTCGGCGCGCTGCCGGTCCACGACCTGCTCGGCCTCGCCGACCCGCTGACCCTCTTGGGGCATCTGATCGCCCTGGTCATCGGGGTGGGGCTGTGGCCGCTCGTGCGGCGCCGGCACGTGGCCTCCGCGCGCTGAGCCTTCCGCATCCTGCACGCGCGCTGACCCGTCCGGGGGTCCGGAAAGCTCTGGGCCCCGTCGGGCGTTCACGTACAAAAGCCGAGGTCACGGCCTGTGGTGCGGCTGATCGCTCACAGCGAACGGAGGCCGGGGAACATTCGAGCCACCCCAAGCATTGAGTCGGCATAGCTCAACTTGACTGCCGAAGGGGAGATCATGGCTTCGACGTCCACTTCGCTCACCCTGCCCGTGCTGCCGCTCGACGACGAGGTGGTGCTGCCCGGAATGGTGGTCCCTCTGGACTTGAACGACGCCGATGTACGCGCCGCGGTGGAGGCCGCCCAGGCCGCCGCCCGCTCCACACCCGGGAAGCCCCGGGTGCTGCTGGTGCCACGCATCGACGGGACGTACCCGGGCACCGGTGTGCTCGGAACCGTCGAACAGGTCGGCCGGCTGGCCGACGGCGACCCGGGCGCCCTGATCCGCGGTCGCGGCAGGGTGCGCATCGGCGCCGGGACGAACGGACCGGGTGCCGCCCTGTGGGTCGAGGGAACGCGCATCGACGAGAGCGTGCCCGAGCGGCTGCCCGGACAGGTCGGCGAACTGGTGAAGGAGTACAAGGCCCTCGCCACCGCCTGGCTGCGCAAGCGCGGCGCCTGGCAGGTCGTGGACCGGGTGCAGGCCATCGACGACGTCTCCCAGCTCGCCGACAACTCCGGCTACTCGCCGTTCCTGACCACCGAGCAGAAGATCGAGCTGCTGGAGACCACCGACCCGGTCGCCCGCCTCAAGCTCGCCACCCAGCAGCTGCGCGACCACCTCGCCGAGCAGGACGTCGCCGAGACCATCGCCAAGGACGTCCAGGAAGGCGTCGACAAGCAGCAGCGCGAATTCCTGCTGCGCCGCCAGCTGGAAGCGGTCCGCAAGGAACTGCGCGAGCTGAACGGCGAACAGGACGGCGAGGAGTCCGACGACTACCGCGCCCGCGTGGAGGCCGCCGACCTGCCGGAGAACGTCCGCGAGGCCGCGCTCAAGGAGGTCGACAAGCTGGAGCGGTCCAGCGACCAGTCCCCCGAGGGCTCCTGGATCCGCACCTGGCTGGACACCGTCCTCGAGCTGCCGTGGAACGAACGGACCGAGGACGCCTACGACATCCAGGGCGCCAAGGGCGTACTGGACGCCGAGCACGCCGGCCTGGAGGACGTGAAGGAGCGGATCACCGAGTACCTCGCGGTGCGCAAGCGCCGCAGCGACCGCGGCCTGGGTGTCGTCGGCGGCCGGCGCGGCGGTGCCGTGCTGGCGCTGGTCGGCCCGCCCGGCGTCGGCAAGACCTCGCTCGGCGAGTCCGTCGCGCACGCGATGGGGCGCAAGTTCGTCCGGGTCGCCCTCGGCGGCGTCCGGGACGAGGCGGAGATCCGCGGTCACCGGCGTACGTACGTCGGCGCGCTGCCCGGCCGGATCGTCCGGGCCGTCAAGGAGGCCGGTTCGATGAACCCGGTGGTCCTCCTCGACGAGATCGACAAGGTGGGCTCCGACTTCCGCGGCGATCCCGCGGCGGCTCTCCTGGAGGTCCTGGACCCGGCCCAGAACCACACCTTCCGCGACCACTACCTGGAGGTCGAACTCGACCTGAGCGACGTGGTGTTCCTGGCGACGGCGAACGTCATGGAGGCCATCCCCGAGGCGCTCCTGGACCGGATGGAACTGGTCCGTCTCGACGGCTACACCGAGGACGAGAAGATCGTCATCGCCCGTGACCACCTGCTCCCGCGCCAGCTGGAGCGGGCCGGCCTGGACAAGGACGAGGTCGCCATCGGCGACGACGCCCTGCGCAGGCTCGCCGGCGAGTACACGCGCGAGGCGGGCGTCCGCAACCTGGAGCGCTCCGTCGCACGACTGCTGCGCAAGGTGGCCGCCCAGCACGAACTGGGCGACCGGAAGCTGCCGTTCACGATCGGCGAGGACGACCTGCGCGCGCTGATCGGCCGGCCGCACCACGTGCCCGAGTCCGCCCAGGACCCGGCGGAGCGCCGCACCGCGGTGCCCGGCGTGGCCACCGGTCTCGCGGTCACCGGCGCCGGCGGTGACGTGCTGTTCGTGGAGGCGTCGCTGGCCGACCCGGAGACGGGCGCGGCGGGACTGACCCTGACCGGCCAGCTGGGTGACGTGATGAAGGAGAGCGCACAGATCGCCCTGTCCTTCCTGCGCTCCCACGGCGCCGAACTCGAACTGCCGGTCGCCGACCTCAAGGACCGGGGCGTGCACATCCACTTCCCGGCGGGCGCGGTGCCGAAGGACGGTCCGAGCGCCGGCGTCACGATGACGACGGCACTGGCGTCGCTGCTCTCGGGCCGGCTGGTCCGTACGGACGTGGCGATGACGGGCGAGGTCTCGCTGACCGGCCGGGTCCTCCCGATCGGCGGTGTGAAGCAGAAGCTGCTCGCGGCGCACCGCGCGGGTGTCACGACGGTCGTGATCCCGAAGCGCAACGAGCCCGACCTGGACGACGTCCCGGCCGAGGTGCTGGACAAGCTCGACGTCCACGCCGTGACCGACGTCCGCCAGGTCCTGGAGCTGGCCCTGGCGCCGGCCACCGACGGCGCCGCCCCTGAGGTTCCGGTCGCGGCGTGACGGACGCGACCGGACAGGCAAGGCCCGGGTCCCGTGAGGGAGGCCCGGGCCTTCGCCGCGACAGGGGGGGTAGGGCCTGTTGCGGAAGTGGCGCCTGCCGCGCGACGCCCGGCACGTCCTCCGGCCGCACCGCCCGAAAGCCCGATTACGCCCGGTACGAGGGCTTCCGGGCGGCACATCGAGAGGACGCAGCGAACGCCGTGCGACCGCCCTCCGGGCGACGACGCCACTTCCGCACCAGGCCCTATCCGTTGGCGAGCGCCACGACCCTGTCGAGGGCTCCGTTGAATCTGTTGTGGTCGCCGACGGTCGGGCCGGAGGACGTGTACTGCCACATCGTGTAGTAGCTCCAGCCGGCCGGGAGTTCCCCGACCGCGGCGGCGTACCGGGCGACCCACAGCGGGTTGGCGGTGGCGAAGCCGCTGTGGTTGCCGGTGCACTGCTTCCACCAGCTCGTCGCCGTGTAGATGACGGCGTCGCGGCCGGTGCGGGCCTTGTACCGGTTCAGGAAGTCGCGGATCCACGTGACCATCGCGGACGTGGTCTTGCCGTAGCAGGCGTCGCCGTACGGGTTCCACTCGATGTCGAGGACGCCCGGCAGGGTCTTGCCGTCGCGGGACCAGCCACCGCCGTGGTCGACGAAATAGTTGGCCTGGGTTGCGCCATTGGTGGTGTCCGGGGTCGCGAAGTGGTAAGCGCCGCGGATCATTCCGACGTTGTAGGAGCCGTTGTACTGCTGGGCGAAATAGGGGTTGGTGTAGTAGGTCCCCTCGGTGGCCTTCACGTAGGCCCACTTCACCCCGCTGTTCCACAGGGTCGACCAGGCGACGTTGCCCTGATGGCTGGAGACGTCGACGCCTTCGGTCTGAGCGGCCAGCTCAGAGACGAGGGCACCGTCCACGCCGTCGTGGGCGGCGACGCCCATGCCCATGTGCGCGGAGCCGCGGGGCGGGGTGTCGTCGGCCGACGCGGAGGCGGGCCGGGTGGTCAGCACGAGGAGGGTCAGGGTCAGGACGGCTGCGAGCAGAGCCCCGGCGACATGGGTGTGCCGGGGGCGGAGCGGTTCGGGTCTGTGCACGTGCATAGCGTGCCTCCGAAGGCTCGGTGACGCTCGGTGGGGAAATCGCGCGAGTCCGTGACCGACCGTCGCCGGACGGGTGTGGCGTGGGCATGCCAGTCACGTTTCTGACAGAGAAGCTAGGGAGCGAGAAGAGCAGGTGGAAGGGGGTCCGGAGGCTGCCGTTGGTCTACGCCTGCGAAATACTGACGGAGCTGCGGCAATGACGGCGGTTGGCGGAAACTTTCAGGACCGGGAAATCGAGGCAGGGGCTGACGTGCACGAAGACGGAAACGGTGACGGACCGCGAGTTGGTTCCGGCATGTCCGGTGGTGGTCTGGACCAGCCTGAATTCCTTGACCTGGAACGCGAGTTGACGGTCCTGTTCCGGCGCGCCCGGGCCAAGCAGGGCGAGATGGCCCGCGAGGTGCACCCCGATCTGGAGTCCGCCGCGTACGGCCTGTTGGTCCGTCTGGACGACGCCGGCCGCCAGCGGGCCACCGAACTCGCCGCCTACATCGGCGTCGGCAAGGCCACCATGTCCCGGCAGCTGCGCGCCCTGGAGGACCTGGGCCTGGTCGCCCGCGAGCCGGACCCGGCCGACGGGCGGGCCTGGCTGGTGCACCTCACGGAGGTGGGACGCGGCCGGGTCGCCAAGGTCCGCGACGCCCGGCGCGCCCGCTACGTCGAGCAGCTCTCGCACTGGGACCGCCGCGAAGTGGCGGAGCTGGCCCGACTGCTGAACCAGCTCAACCTGGGGATGGAGAAGTAGGAGACGGAGAAGTAGGAGACGGAGAGAGGCAGGGGAGAAGCAAGGGAGAAGCAAGGGGCGGCTCAGAACTCGACGTACACGACCGTCGCGTCGTCGTGCGTCTTGCTCCGGCGCAGATACGTCCGCTCCTCCGCGTCGGCCGCCTCCAGCGCCCGCACCCGGTCCACCAGGGCCCGCGCCCCCTCCTTCCGGATGAACCGGAACAGGTCCTCCCAGTCCCCCTCCCGGAACTTCTCCACCCACCTCGCCGCACCGTCCGTGAGTGCGGCCAGCGCGCGGACGTCGGTCCGCGGCAGCACCCCGGTCACCGCACGCGCCGCGACCGACGGATCCGCCGCGGCCGTGAAGAAGCCGCCCTCCTTGTTGCGGACATGAGCGTCGATCAGGGCGTCGGTGGCGAGGGAGGCACGCGGGAGGCGGGACAGGCGGTCGTCCAGGTACGGCGTGATCGCGCCGCCCGGGGACTCCGTCAGCAGGACCGAGTCCGACAGGACCAGGTACTCCACCGTCTCCGCCGACCAGCGCGCCAGAACCACGGTTGCCTGCGGTGTTCGTGGGTGAGAAAGGTCACAGGTTTGCGAGTGTGCCTCGGCGGTACGCGTGATGGCGCGGGCCAGGGCGTCCGCGAGAGGAACATCGGGGAGTGAAACGGTCAGTTCGGTCAGGGCTCCGCCGAGCCGCGCGGTGAACCAGGGGACGGAATGCAGACAGCCCGTCTCACCCCGCGGCGGGGTCACTCCGTCCAGGACGACCAGTGCGCCGCCCTGTCCCGAGGCGGGAAGGCCGACACTTGCGAAGTCCTCGTTGAGGCGGGCCGGAACGCCGGGCTCCGAAACAAGCTCAGTTCGCATCCGGTCAGTCTGCACGAGCCCTTCACAAGGTGTGCGAAGGGGGCTCAGCAGTCGCAGGACGGGTGCACAGACGCAGGTCAGACGCCTGATTTGCGGTGGAATGCAGTGCTGCGGGGAGGCGTGGCGGCGAATCCTGCCATCGCCCGCCGCAGACGTCCAACCGGCCTGCCGCACAGGGCATGTGAGTGCGCCGGAGGAACTTGCCCGCCAACTCACCTCCGGGGTTCACTCCTTCGAGTGGCGGGGCAGGTGATGCGCGGCCGTCGCCCACCGGCACTGGGAGGGTCGGGGTCCGGTGAGGACATCCCCTGCTCGAGCCAAGTCGAGAGCTTGGGGGAGGGGTGTACGTACCGTCGACGTAAATTGACGGAGCGTCATCCGGACCCATGGGTATCACGAGTCAGGAATGCGAGCACCGGTGCAGAAGATGCGGCCACGTCGCTCAGGCAAGCAGACGGCCTCCGCGGGGGGCGCGCAGCCCGCTCCCGGCACCGACGCCGGCATCGCGCCCGCGGGCAAGGGGCGCCCGACCCACGTACGGAACCGGCTGATCGTCGCCGTGGCGGTCGTCGCCGCCGCCATCGCCGGCGCCGGCGTCCCCTCGATCGTCGCCGCCTCGGGGCAACTGCACGACTCCCAGGCACTGGTGACCCTCGCCGAACAGACCGAGGACGCGCTCACGCTCGCGCACTCCCTCGCCGACGAGCGTGACGAGGTCACCGCCTACATCGCCGCCGGCCGCCCCAAGTCCAAGGCGCCCAGCGAGCAGCGCAGCGCCCGTGTCGACCGGCAGGTCGAGGAACTGCGCGCCGACACCGACACCCCCGCCTCGCTGCGCGAGGACCTCGACGGCATCGCGGCCCTGCGCCGGTCCTCGCTCACCGGCAAGAGCACCGCACTGGAGTCGCACCAGGCCTACTCGGCCGCCATCACCGAACTTCACCGGCTCGCCGAGCGGCTGGCCGAGCAGATGCCGCCGCGCGCGGGCTCCGGCGCCCATGCGCTGGCCGAGCTGGACTCCGCCGTACAGCAGGCCGCGGCCGCCCGCGGGCTGCTGCTGGCCGCGCTCAGCGTGCCGACCACCACCGAGACCGTCATCGACCCGCTCACCGGCATCGCCACCACCCGGGAGACCTCCTCGGGTGCCGACGCCAAGCAGCGCGACGCGCTCAGCGCCGCCGCCCAGCAGGCCCGGCTGCGCTCCGACGCCGCCCTCGACGACTTCCGCGACACCGCTCCCAAGAGCGCGCGCACCTCGTACGACTCCACGGTCACCGGCCCCGAGGTCGACACCGCCGAGCGGTATCTCTCCGCCCTCACCGACCAGTCCACGCTCTCCGGCCGGGACCTCGCCACCGACACCCAGCGGGCCGAGGCCGCCCTCTCCGCCCGCGTCGACTCGATGCGCGGCGCCGAGTCCGCCCTCTACGACCGCCGCACCAAGGCCCTGGAGGAGCTCCGCGACGACGACGTCACCGCGCTGGAGATCCGGATCGCGATCCTCGGCGCGCTGATGCTGCTCGCCGTCGGCGTCGCCACCGGCATGGCCCGCAGCCTCACCCGGCCGCTCGCCGTGCTGCGCCTCGGCTCGGCCCGGCTCGCGGGGGCCGAGGACCCGGCGGCGGAGGAGCCCGTCAAGTTCACCGGCCGCAAGGACGAGTTCGCGCAGGTCGTCAACTCCGTCAACGCCCTGCACGCGCACGCCGTCGCCCTGCACGAGCGCATCGGCACCCTGGAGTCGGACCGCAAGCACCTGGTCGGGCAGCGGCAGAAGATGGCCGACGCCCGCGAGGGGCTGCGCGCCGAGCTCGGCGAGTCCGCCGCCCAGCTGGAGCGGCTGCGGGACAGCATCGGCGGCTCGTTCGTCAATCTGGCCCTGCGCACCCTCGGCCTGGTCGAGCGCCAGCTCGCCGTCATCGAGGGGCTGGAGGAGCGCGAGCAGGACCCCGAGCGGCTCGCCACCCTCTTCAAGCTGGACCACTTCGCCACGGTCATGCGCCGGCACAGTGAGAACCTCCTCGTGCTGGCCGGCACCGAGCACGTCCAGCAGCACGCGGGTCCGGTCCCGCTGGTCGACGTGGTCCGCGCGGCGGTCAGCGAGATCGAGCGGTACGAGCGCGTCCGTATCGCCGCGCTCCCGCCGCACGCGCACGTCGCCGGGTTCGCCGCCGACGACCTCTCGCACCTGCTGGCCGAACTGATGGAGAACGCCACGTCGTTCTCCCCGCCCGACCTTCCCGTCGAGGTCTCCGGCTGGCTGCTGGAGAACGGCGAGGTCATGCTCTCCGTCCAGGACGAGGGCATCGGCATGACCGCCGAGCGTCTCGGCCGCCTCAACTCCCGCCTCGCCGAGTTCGACCCCGAGGCCTCCTACGACCAGGAGGGCGAGGAGGGCCTGGGCCTCGGCCTCTACGTCGTCGCGCGCCTCGCCCACCGGCACGGCGTCCGCGTCCAGCTCCGTGAGCAGAAGCAGGGCGGAATCGCGGCGGTCGCGGTCCTGCCCAAGGGTCTGCTGGCCCCCGCCCCCACGGCCGCGGTCCCCTCGGACACCCCGCACCACACCACCGGCCACGGCTTCTCCCTCCCGGGCGCCGACGCGGAGGCCAACTCCAACGTCCTGCGCGGCCGCCAGCAGAGCGCCGACCCGCTGGTGGCCATGGCGGAACGCGCGGTGCGGGAGACGGAGGAGGCCGAGGAGCCGGTACGCGAATCGGGGCCGAGCGCGCAGGAAGCGGTACGGGCGTCGGGCCCGGGCGCCGAAGAGGCCGCACCCCAGGCCGGGCACACCGACGCGGCCATCGAGGTCGAGCAGGAGCGCGAGCACCCTGCCGAGACCACGATGGAACTGCTGATCCCGGTGCAGCCGACGGCCGAGGTCCCGGTGCGGCCCGCGGCCGGCCTCCCGGTGCGGCCGGCCGGGGGACCCGCGGCCGCCGATGGCGAGGACGCCCCCCAGGGGCCACCCGCACCCGGCCACGAGAGCCGCACGGGCACTGCGAGCGGCAACCAGTACGCCGAAGGCGTGGCCGAGGCGGAACACACCCGCACGGCCGACGAGGAGCAGCTCACCGACAAGGGCCTCCCCAAGCGCACCCCGAAGATCACCACCCCCACCCAGGCTCCGCGCCGGCCCACCGGCGGTGTCGACGCCGAAGCCCTCCGCAAGAGGCTCGGCGGCTTCCGCCAGGGCGCCCAGGCCGGTTACCGCGACGTAGCGGCGGAGATCGCCGAACAGACGGCCCAGAACAAGGCGCCGGACGCCGAATCGGCCGTATCCGAGGAAGCCACGGGGGGCACTGTCGAGGAGGCAAGCAGTTGACCGCGCCCAGTACCTTCGGACTGAGCAGTGAAGCCCGCAACCTGCACTGGCTGCTGACGAACCTGGTCGAGGAGGTGCCGGGCATCCAGTCAGTGGCGGTGGTCTCCTCCGACGGCCTGCTCCTGCTCTCCTCCGACCCGGACCTCCCCCACGCTCGAACGACCTCGCGCGGGGGGACCCCCACCGACGCGGCCCGGAGCAAGACCCCCCAGCCCAAGGGCCCCCGGGGATCGTCGGCCGACCTGGCCACCGTCGTCTCCGGCATCGGCAGCCTCACCATCGGCGCGGCCAAGCTGATCCAGTTCGGCGGCGTGAAGCACACGATGGTCGCGATGGACGAGGGCAGCCTGTTCGTGATGTCCATCAGCGACGGCTCGCTCCTCGGAGTGCACGGCTCCGCGGACTGCGACATGAGCGTGGTGGCGTACCACATGGCGCTCTTCGTCGGCCGGGCCGGCCATGTCCTCACCCCCGAACTGCGCAGCGAGCTAAGGAAGTCGCTGGAGGACGCCTCGGCAGGGAGCACCCGATGAGCAACGCCCCGAAGAACAGGCCCCAGCTCCCCGTCCGCGGCGGTGACCGAAAACCCGCGCGCGTACGGCCCTACTCGCTCACCGGCGGCCGTACCCGGTTCGGCCACGTCCTCCTCGTGGAGACGTTCGTGGCCGCCCTCGAAGCTCCCGAGGAGCGCAAGGAACTGACGATTGGTTCCCTCAGCACCAAGGTGATGCCGGAGCTGCGGGCCATTGTTGAACTGTGCCGCCGTATGCGCACGGTGGCCGAGATCGCCGCGCTGCTGAAGATGCCGCTCGGCGTGGTCCGCGTGCTGCTCAGCGACCTCGCGGACCAGGGAAAGATCCGGGTGTACGGCACGGGAACCGGCCACGGCACGGGCCGGCCGGACCGCGCTCTGCTGGAAAGGGTGCTGAGTGGACTCCGTCGTCTTTGAAGACACCGATGAGGACCTGAAGTCCTGGCAGACGGACCGCAACCGGGCCCCCATCGCCACGAAGATAGTCGTGGCCGGTGGCTTCGGTGTCGGCAAGACCACACTGGTCACCGCGGTCTCGGAGATCACGCCCCTGCAGACCGAGGCGCTGATGACCGAGGCGAGCGAGGAGACCGACGACCTCACCGCCACGCCCGGCAAGCTCACCACCACCGTGGCCATGGACTTCGGCCGCCTCACGCTCGACGACGACCTGGTGCTCTACCTGTTCGGCACGCCGGGCCAGCAGCGGTTCTGGTTCATGTGGGACGACCTGGTGCGTGGCGCGATCGGGGCGGTCGTGCTGGCCGACACCCGGCGGCTGAAGGACTGCTTCCCGGCGCTGGACTACTTCGAGAGCTGCGGGCTGCCGTACGTCGTCGCGGTCAACCACTTCGACTGCAGCGAGCTGTTCGAACCGGCGGACGTGCGAGAGGCATTGACGATCCCCGCGCACATACCTGTAATGATCATGGATGCGCGGCGCCGGATCTCGGTGATCGAGACCCTGCTGGCCCTCGTCGGCCATGCCCTGGACGAGACCCCCGAATAGCCCCGTCCTGCCCGAGCCGTCCCCGATCCCCGTAGGAGACACCACCCGCATGCGGAAGATACTCGTCGTCGGAGCCGGCCAGGCCGGACTCCAGATCGCCCTCGGACTCCAGTCGAACGGGTACGAGGTCACCCTGATGTCCAACCGGACGGCGGACGAGATCCGCTCCGGCCGGGTCATGTCCACGCAGTGCATGTTCCACACCGCGCTGCAGCACGAGCGCGACCTCCAGCTGAACTTCTGGGAGTCCCAGGCCCCGAAGATCGAAGGGCTCGGCGTCTCGGTCGCGGCCCCCGGCTCCTGGAGCGAGGGTCCCGCGGCCCGCGCGATCGACTGGCTCGGGCGCTTCGACGCGTTCGCGCAGTCCGTCGACCAGCGCGTGAAGATGGCCGGCTGGATGGAGACGTTCGCCCAGCGCGGGGGCCAGCTGGTCATCCACGGTGCGGCGGTCGGCGACCTCGACTACTTCTCCCGTACGTACGACCTGGTGCTGGTGTCGGCGGGCAAGGGCGAGCTCGTCCAGATGTTCGGGCGGGACGCGGAGCGCTCCCCTTACAGCGAGCCGCAGCGCGCGCTGGCCGTGTCGTACGTCCATGGCCTCGGTCCGCGTCCGGAGCACCCGGACACCGAGGGCGTGCGCTGCAACCTCGTCCCCGGTGTCGGCGAGCTGTTCGTCATGCCGTGTCTGACGACCTCCGGACGCGCGGACATCCTGTTCTGGGAGGGCATACCCGGCGGCCCGCTCGACGTCTTCGACGGCGTGAAGGACCCGGCCGAGCACCTCTCCCTGACCCTGGGACTCATGGAGCGGTACGTGCCCTGGGAGTACGCCCGGGCCACCAAGGTCGAGCTCACGGACGCCGGCGGCACGCTGAGCGGGCGGTACGCGCCGACCGTGCGCAACCCGGTCGGGCGGCTCCCCGGCGGCGGGCTCGTGCTGGGCGTCGCGGACGTCGTCGTGGCCAACGACCCCATCACCGGCCAGGGGTCCAACTCCGCGTCCAAGTGCGCCGCCGCCTACCTCGCCTCGATCCTGGAGCACGGGGACGAGGAGTTCGACGAGACCTGGATGCGCGCCACGTTCGACCGCTACTGGGACACCGCGCAGCACGTCACCAAGTGGACCAACGCCATGCTGGCACCGCCGCCGGAGCACATCCTCAACCTCATCGGCGCCGCCGGTCAGCTCCAGCCGGTCGCCGACCGGTTCGCCAACGGGTTCAACGACCCGGCTGACTTCGAGCACTACTTTTATGAGCCGGAGAAGACCGCGGCCTATCTCGGTGAGGTCGCTGGGGCTTGACCTGTGGGCGTACGGCGCCCAGGACCGGGTTCGACGCGATCGGGGAGATCTTGACCTTCTCCCCGGTGCGCGGCGCCTGGACCACCTTGCCCTTGCCCACGTACAGGGCGACGTGCGTGGCGTCCGGGAAGTAGACGACCAGGTCGCCGGGGCGCAGCTCGGTCAGCGGGACGCGGTCCAGCCGCGCCCACTGCTCCTGGCTGGTGCGCGGGATGCGCGTTCCGGCGTGGGCCCACGCCTTGGACGTCAGGCCCGAGCAGTCGTACGACTTCGGGCCCTCCGCGCCCCACTTGTACGGCTTGCCGAGCTGCCGCTTCGCGTAGCGGATCGCCCGGGCGCCCTCGGAGGACGGCTTGTGGTCGTCCTGTGCGAGGGCGCCCGAGGCGAGGAAGGCCTGCTGCGCCTCGGCCGTGTCCTCGTTCTCCAGCTGTGCCAGCGCGGCGAGCTGCGCGGGAGTGAGGGACGACAGGAGTTCCTCCACCTTGCGCAGCTGTTTCAGGACGCCGTCGCGGTCCTTCTTCTGCCGTTCGGCGAGGACGAGTTGACCGTCGAGTGCCTCGCGGGCCTTGCGGGCCAGGTCGGCGGCCTCGCGTTCGCCGCCGGTCAGACGGCCGACCGTCTCGGCGCGTTCTCGGGCCAGGCGGCCGATGACATGGCCCTGGTCGAGGGCGTGCTGCGGGTCGGCGGCCAGCAGCAGCCGGACGTACGGGGAGATGTCGGTGGTGTTCTGGTACTGCTGCCGGGCCAGCCGGCCGGCCGCGCCCCTGCTGTCGTGCAGGGACAGACGGGCTCGGGCCAGGGCGGTGTCCAGGCGGGCCACCTCGGCGCGCTGTTTCCGAAGCTTCTCCGCGGTGGCGTTGTAGGTCTCGGTGGCCTGTTCGGTCTCTCGGTACAGCTGCTGAAGGTCCGTCAGGAGCTCTGCGGTGGAGCGCTCCTGGGGAGTGGCCAGCGTGGGGGTGGGGGCGAGGAGTACGGCGGCTGCCGCGGCCGCCGCCGTACACGCCAGACGCAGAAGCCTTCCTGACACGACATCACCTCCGATGCGGGCGGGCTCTCCGCTCCACATCGTGAGCATCGGACGATCACACCGGGTTCGCGCGGCGGATGTGCGCGGTTCGGCGCAGCGAGGTCACTCGTCCGGGTCGTGTGGCTTGCCGGGCGGCGTGGTGTCTGGCTTGGACCACGGCCACTTCAGGCGGCTGCTCCGCCTGCCCTCGGGGTCGTACTCGTACTTCCAGCGGCGGCTGAGGCCCGGGCGGGCGCCCTGCGTGCGCGGGACGCGGCGGTAGACGAGGACCGTGGGCGGGCCGCCGTGCGGGTCGGGGACCGGGATGCGGTACGTCTTGGGCGGGTGGCTGGTGATGCCCAGCAGGACGGGGAGTACGCGGCCGTCCATCGGGCCGCCCTCGAAGGGGGTGTCTTCGGTCTTCACCGGAACAGTGTCGGCTATCGGTCGTCGGCGAGCTTCTGTGCCAGTGCGGCCGTCCGGGGGTCCCGGGCCGCCGTCACGGCGAGTGCCGCCGCGAACTGGTCGACCAGCCAGTCGCGCAGGTCCGGCATCGGGGGCTGCTTGCCCTCGTCGAGCCAGATCAGGGAGGCCGCCTCGACCGTGGTGATCCACACCCGCACGGTCATGCGCAGGTGGAGGCCGGGGTCGGCGACGTCCAGGTGGCTGAGGATGTGCTCGGCGGCGGCGCGGCGTACGCCGTCGACGATGGCCGTGGTGCGGGAGGTCTCCACGACGCTGCCGCCCTGGAGCAGGGCGCTGAATCCGGTGTCGTGCTGGTCGACGAAGGTGAGGTAGCGGTCCAGCGCACGGGCGAGACGGGCGAGGAGAGGGCCGTCGCGGGGCTCGTCGAAGCAGTTCTGGAGTTCTTCGGCGGCCGAGCGGAGGGCGGCCTCGTAGAGCTGCTGCTTGCCGCCGGGGAAGTAGCGGTAGACGAGGGGGCGTGAGACGCCGGCCGCTTCTGCCACGTCGTCCAGGGAGACGTCCTCGGGGGTGCGGTGGGCGAAGAGGCCGAGGGCGGCGTCGAGGAGTTGGCTGCGGCGTTCCTCGACGCTGAGGCGACGGTAGGCGGGGGTGGGGGCCGAGGGCGTCATGACCAGCAGCGTAGCTTCCGGCGGGTGGGCCGGGGGTGCCTGCGGCGGCCTGTGGCGGAGAGTGGGGGTGCGGGTGGCGCGTGGCGGTGGGTTGGGGGGCGGGGACGTGCCGGGGGTGTCCGTCCTCGTTCGGGCGGTTGCTCGCTATCAGAAGGGTGCTGTGCCTTGACGCCCGCCGCTGCGGGCGGACACCCCCCGGCACGTCCCGTTGCCGCCGTATGCGGCTGCCGGTCGCGTGCCTCTATGCCAGCAGGCCCGACGACTTCCACAGGCGGCGGCCCACTCCGCGCAGTACGCCTATGTCGTCCAGGAAGTCGGTGAGGCGCTTGGCGCCTGTCTGCATGACCTCTCGGCGGTGGCCGCTGGCCTTCACCTGGGCCAGGGCCTCCCGCTTGTCGAGGCCGAGGTTCGTGTAGACCTCGGGGTTGACGAAGGCGACCGAGAAGACGCGGGCGAACTCGCCCGAGGTGACGCGGGTGAACTCCTGGGACCACTTCGGGGCCGTCAGCATCTGGCGGCGCAGTTCCTCGCGGGCGTAGCGGACGTGGCGGGCCTCCTCGACCACGTGGATGCGGGTGACGCCGCGGATGAGGGTCTGGACGCGCTCGTCCGGGAAGGTCAGGCGCTGCATCCAGTCGAGGACCTCCTCGCCGAGGAGGGTCGCCGTGAAGGAACCCGGGGTGGTGGAGATCGTCTTGAACAGGCGGCCCAGGTGCTGGTGGGCCCGGCTCACGGGGTACCAGGGGGTGCCGCCGTGGGAGATCAGGCGGGCGAACATCTTGGAGTGGCGGCACTCGTCCTCGATCTCGGTGAGTGCGTAGCGGACGTGGGCGCTCGTCGCCGACTTGTCGTAGATGTGGCGGACCAGGAGCTGCATCAGGATGATCTCGAACCAGATGCCCAGCGAGGCCAGCGCGGCCGCCTCGTGCTGGGAGAGGAGGATGCGCTGCTCCTCGCTCATCCGCTTCCACATCGGGGTGTCGTAGAGCGAGACGAGCTCCGGGGGCCAGAACCACTTGCCCTCCTCGAAGGGCGCCTCCCAGTCCAGCTCCTTGTCGGGGTCGAAGGAGTGCTTGGCGGAGGAGGCAAGGAGGCGTTCCGCCACCTGTTCGCGGTCCTTGAGCAGCCCGAGCGCGTCGCGCAGGCCGTCCAGCGCGTCGGCTTCCGTCAGGGTCGTCATCGGTCCCTCACCTCTGTTACCGGGGGTACGTCGTCCGACTCTTATGAGACTGCTTGTCAGCAAGGGCGTCAATCCCTTGCGCAGGACTTGTTGACCCCGCGTCTACCACGTGTGAGCCTGCCGAACATGCCGACATACGACCTGTACGCGAACGATCCGGGAGAACCCCTCTGGCAGGTGCCGGCCGCCGGCTCGGCCCGTTTCGGCTGGGAGTACGACAACGGGCGCGAGCGGCTGCTGGCCCTGTACCAGAAGGGCAAGGACAAGCAGTGGGACGGGCAGCGCCGGATCGACTGGGAGCTGGAGGTCGATCCGTACGACGCGCTCGGTACGCCGGAAGAGGCCATGGCGCTCCACGGGACGCCGTACTGGACGAAGATGAACGAGCGCGAGCGCGGTGAGCTGCGGCAGCACTACGCCTCCTGGCAGTTCAGCCAGTTCCTGCACGGCGAGCAGGGCGCGATGATCTGTGCGGCGCGGATCGTGGAGTCGGTGCCCGACATGGACGCCAAGTTCTACTCGGCGACGCAGACGATGGACGAGGCGCGGCACGCCGAGATCTACGGGCGCTTCCTGCACGAGAAGATCGGGATGCTCTACCCGATCAACGACAACCTCCAGTCGCTGCTCGGCGACACGCTGCGCGACAGCCGGTGGGACATGCCGTACCTCGGGATGCAGGTGCTGATCGAGGGGCTCGCGCTGGCCGCGTTCGGGATGATCCGCGACACGACGACCAAGCCGCTGCCCAAGCAGATCCTGGCCTATGTGATGCAGGACGAGGCGCGGCACGTGGCCTTCGGGCGGATGGCGCTGCGGGACTACTACAAACAGCTGACCGATGCCGAACTGCGTGAGCGCGAGGAGTTCGTCATCGAGGGCTGCTATCTGATGCGCGACCGGCTGCGGGGCGTCGAGGTCCTGGAGAACTTCGGCATTCCGAAGGCCGAGGCGGAGCAGATCAGCGAGCGCTCGGAGTTTCTGCAGCTGTTCCGGCGGCTGCTGTTCTCGCGGATCGTGCCGTGCGTGAAGGACATCGGCCTGTGGGGGAAACGCCTTCAGCAGGCCTATGTCGACATGGGCGTGTTCGAGATGGGCGACTCCAATCTCGATCTGCTGATGGCTCAGGACGAGGAAATCGCCGAGAAGCTCGACGCCGAGCGGTTCGCGGTGGAGGAGCGGGAGCGGGTGGCGGAGGTGGAGGAGGCTGTCGAGGCAGGTCAACGCCTTGATGGGTGATCACTCGGGCGAGGGGCGAATCGGCATATTCGCCTGGGTAGGCTGACTGTGCCAGGCAGACTCCGCCGCATGGGAGCAATCATGAGCGCCGCACGCGAGTACGGGCTGGACGACGACTTCGAGTGGCCCCGTCCGCCGGAGGGCGGCTGGACGGCGGATGACCTGGACCGACTCCCGAATCTTCCTCCGCACACGGAGCTGATCGACGGGAGTCTCATTCTCGTGAGTCCGCAGACCCGCTTTCACCTGCGCACCATCCGTCTTCTCGAGTACGCCCTGCTCAGCCAGGCGCCGGATGCTTATGACGTCGACCGCGAGTTCAGTGTCATGCTGGACCGACGTAACCGGCCCGAGCCGGACGTCCTGGTGTACCGAGCGGACGCCGATACCGGTCCGCATCAGACCTGGCACCACTCCGATGTCGTCGTCCTCGCCGTCGAAGTCGTCTCGGAGGACTCCGTGGAGCGTGATCGGGAGATCAAGCCGCGTAAGTACGCGGCCGCGGGTATTCCGCACTACTGGCGAGTGGAGGAGAGCGAGGGCCTCCCGGTGGTCTACACCTATGAGCTCGATCGGTCCACGAACACGTACGTCATCACGGGCATCCATCACGACCGGCTGAAGCTGACTGTACCTTTCCCTCTCACTATCGAGCTCAACGCCCTCAATCGCCGACCTCCGGTTGCGCTTCCGCCTGAGCCCCCGGACCCGCAGGTCTGATCTCCTAGACCGAGCACCCCAGGTCGTCCGGGACTTCGCCCGGTACCGGCTGCGTTCCCTGCGGCGGGAACGACGTGCGCAGGGTGAAGGCGTGCGGGGTGGGGCCGTTCGTTCGCAGGTGGAGGAGGCGGGACTCGGCCTCCGCGACCGTCGGGCGGTGGCCCGCCGGGACCCACCACAGGGCCGTCATCGCCTCCTGGACACGCTCGAACCACTCGCGGCGGCGGGCCAGCATCTCGCGGTGCCGGCCCTGGTACATGTACGCCGTCAGGGCGTTCGTGTCGCGCCACATCGTCAGGTTGATGATCAGCCACTCGTCCCCGAAGACGGGCACGCCGGTCGCGTCGCCCGAGTCGTCCTTCAGCCGCCACACGAAGCCGTCCGCGGCCTCGGCGTCGGCGTTCACGGGGTCGAGGTTGTCGACGAAGTCCTTCAACTGCGGTGAGTCCAGCGGCGCCTTGAGACGGCCGATGTTGACCTGGGCGAGTTCGAAGGCGGGGTCCGGGTTGGTTGATGTCGGCATGGACCGAACGATAGGTCGGCCGTCGGCGGTGGCCCAGAGGGCGTCTCAGTACGTGGGCACATGTCCCTCTTTCACAGCCGCGACGGCGGGCGGGTGAGTACCTGTGTACCGCCGTCTTACGGGCGGGAAACCGTGCCCTGACCGGCCCGCCCGTAGCTTCACGGAGCATGACGGGGAACTTACTGATTGCCTTTCGCCCGATCGTCCGCCGCTCCGCCGCGCTGCCCGGCTGGAGCTCCATTCGTGGCCGTATGGCCATAGTGCTGGCCGTTCCGACGTGTCTGCTGCTCGCTCTCACCGGGCTCGGCGTCGCCGACCGGGCCGCCGACTTCTCCGCGGCACGGGACACCGAGGCACATGTCGGGGTGCTGCTGCGGGTGCAGGGGCTCGTCCGGGAGGTGCAGCGGGAACGCGGGCTGACCAACGGGCTGCTGGGGGGCGAGAAGGGGTACCTGGACGACGTCGTCGCACAGCGGACCCGTACCGACCGGGCGCGGGAGGACCTGAGCGCCGCGCTGGAGAAGGAGAGCGGTCCGCTCGTCTCCGCCCTGCGTGCCGCCGACGTTCCGCTCGCCGCCCTCGCCACCACGCGCGAGCACGTCGACACCGGCACCGCCGAGCGCGCCGCCACCCTGCGCGCCTACACCAAGGCCGTCACGCGTCTCATCGACGCCGAGTCGGCCGGTGTCCCGGACGGCGACCGGCGTATCGCGCAGGGCGTGCAGGCCCTGCAGGCCCTCGCCCGGGGCACGGAGGCCGTCGCGCTCGAACGCGGTTCGCTCAACGGGGTGTTCGCGGCGGGGCGGTTCCGCTCCGGTGAGTACCTCGACTTCACGGAGGTCCGCGCCACCCGGGTGGCCGCGCTCGGGCAGTTCCGGCAACTCGCCCGGGGAGAGGTGGAGTCCGCCCTCGACGACGCCTTCGGCACGGGCGCCGCGCGCCGGGTCGCCGGGTACGAGGCGCGGGCCGAGCGCGGGGCCGACGGGTCCGCTCTCGACGTGGCCCCCGCCCGCTGGTGGGCCGACATGACCACCCTCGTGGACGATCTGCACGGCGTGCAGAGGGAGGCCGGGGACGACGTCCGTGCGCGGGCCGCCGACGCCGGCTCCGCCGCCACGCGGCAGCTCGGCGGGTTCCTCGCCCTCGGGGCGCTGATCCTGGGCGTGGCCGTCGCGCTCGCCGTCTTCTCGGCCCGCTCCATCACCCGTCCGCTGGGCGCCCTCGCCGACGAGGCGGACGCCGTCGCCGGGGCGCGGCTGCCCGAGGCGGTACGGCGGGTCCAGGAGGCCGACCCCGGCGGCGCGCACGGCGACGGGGCCGCGCGGCCCGGACTCCCGGGCGGCGCACGGGAGATCATCCGGCTGGCCGCCGCCCTGCGCAACGTCGAGGACACCGCCGTCGGCCTCGCCGCCCAGCAGGCCGTCCTGCGCCGCACCAGCACCGAGTCCCTGGCCAGCCTCGGCCGCCGCAACCAGAGCCTGCTCAACCGGCAGCTCGGCCTGATCACCACCCTGGAGAGCCAGGAGCTCGACCCGGACGCCCTCGCCGAGCTCTTCGAACTCGACCACCTGGCCACCCGGATGCGCCGCAACGCCGAGTCCCTGCTGGTGCTGGCCGGTGAGGAGTCGCCGGCCCGGTCCTGGAAGGGCACGGTCGCCGTCACGGACGTGGTGCGGTCGGCCGTCGCGGAGGTCGAGCAGTACCGGAGGGTGACCGCCGTGGACGTCCAGCGGTGCGGCATCCGCGGCCACAGCGTCGCCGAGCTGTCCCATCTGATCGCCGAGCTGGTGGAGAACGCGCTGATGTTCAGCCCGCCCACCCAGCCCGTCGAGGTCTACGGCTGGCCGGACGCCGCCGAGTACTGCCTGGCCGTCGTGGACCGGGGCATCGGCATGACACCGGAGCGCATGGCCGAGGCCAACGCCGTGCTGTCGGGGAAGGGCGACTCCCTGCACGCCGCACCGACCCGGTTCCTCGGCCACCACGTCGTCGGCGCCCTCGCCGCCCGCCTCGGCGCCCAGGTCGAGCTCCGCCCCACCGGGGGCACGGGCGTCACCGCCTACGTCGCCCTGCCGGCCGCCCTGATCCAGGAACCGACGTCAACCGCCGTCGCCCGAGGGTGACTTCAGCACCGCCTCCATCACCGCGCGGGCGATCGGCGCCGCGTCCCCGCCGCCGCTGATCTCCCCGCGGTCCGCGTCAGCGTCCTCCACCACCACCGCGACCGCCACCTTGGGCTCCAGATCGCGGTCGCCCTTGGCCCAGGAGACGAACCAGGCGTACGGCGTGCCGGAGTTGCCGAGGCCGTGCTGGGCCGTGCCGGTCTTGCCGCCCACCGTCGCGCCCGGGATCCAGGCGTTGGTGCCGGTGCCCTCCCGTACGACGTCCACCATCAGCTCCTTCAGGAGCCTCGCGGTCGACGGGCGCATCGCCTGCCGGGAGGGGCGGGAGCCGGCCGCCGCCACCGTGGTGCCGCTCGCCCGGGTCGTGCGCTCCACCAGGTACGGCGAGCGCACCTGACCGCCGTTGGCCACGGCCGCCGCGACCATCGCCATCTGGAGCGGGGTGGCGCGGGTGTTGTACTGCCCGATCGAGGACAGCGCGAGCTGTGCCCGGTCCACCTCGGAGTCGAAGGTGCTCTCGGCGACCGAGTAGGGGATCTTCAGGTTCGCGTCGTTGAAGCCGAAGGCGTCCGCCGTCCGCGTCATCCCGTCCACGCCCGTCCTGACCCCGAGGCGCGCGAACACGGTGTTGCAGGACCACTCGAACGCCTTGCGCAGCGGGACGTCCGCACAGCCCTCGGACTCGTTCGTCAGCGAGGTCCGGGTGCCCGGCAGGGTGTACGGGTCGGGGGAGTCGGTCGGCTCGTCCAGGTCCTCGACCACGCCCGCGTCGAGCGCCGCGGCCGCCGTCACCACCTTGAAGGTCGAGCCCGGGGGATACGTCTTGCGCACCGCCCGGTTCAGCATCGGCCGGTCCTTGTCGCGGTTCAGCGACGCCCAGGACCGGGTCACCGAGGCGCCGTTCCCGGACAGGGCGGACGGGTCGTAGGAGGGAGCCGAGACCAGCGCCAGGATGCGTCCCGTCGACGGCTCGATCGCGGCCACCGCGCCCTTGCGGCCCGCCAGCCCCTCGTACGCCGCCTCCTGCGCGGCCCGGCGCAGCGTGGTGACGACGTCACCGCCGGGGTTCCGGCCGCCGTCGGCGCCGCTCCACGGGAAACGGGAGAGCAGCGGGTCCGTGCCCGCGAGCACGCCGTCCTGCGCGTGCTCCAGGAACGTCGTGCCGTACTCCTGCGAGGCGAAGCCGGTGACGGGCGCGTACATCGGGCCGTTGGTGTACGTCCGCTCGTAGCGCAGGTGCTCGCCGGTGTCGTGGGAGCCGGTGACCGGTTCGCCGTCGACCAGGATGTCGCCGCGGGGCTGTCCGTAACGGGAGATCGTGGTGCGGCGGTTGGCGATGTTGTCGTCGTAGGACGGGGCCTCGAAGACCTGGATGCGGGTGGCGTTGACGAGCAGCGCGATGAGCAGCAGGGCGCAGAAGAACGCGGCGTGCCGGATGTGCCGGGTCATCGGGCGGCCTCCTCGCCCTTGGGCACGCCGAGTCTGCTGCGGGCCCTGTCGCTGACCCGGATCAGCAGCGCCACGATCGCCCAGTTGGTGACCACCGACGAGCCGCCCTGCGCCAGGAACGGCATCGCCATGCCGGTCAGCGGGATCAGCCCGGTCACCCCGCCCGCGATCACGAACACCTGGAGCGCCACGATCGAGGCGAGCCCGACCGCGAGCAGCCGGCCGAACGGGTCGCGCAGGGCGAGGCCGGCCCGGTAACCGCGCTCCACCAGCAGGCCGTAGAGGATGAAGATCGCGGACAGGCCCGCGAGGCCCAGCTCCTCCCCGGCCGTCGCCAGGATGAAGTCGGACTTGGCCGCGAAGCCGATCAGGATGGAGTGGCCGAGGCCCAGTCCGGTGCCGAACGTGCCGCCCGCCGCGAAGGCGAACAGCGACTGCGACAGCTGGTTGGGGCCCTCGCCGGCGGCGATCGACGCGAACGGGTGCCGCCAGTCCTCGACCCGGCCGTGCACATGCGGCTCCAACTCGCCGACGGCCACCGCGCCGAGCGCCGCGAGCAGCAGGCCGAGGGCGATCCAGCCGGTGCGCCCGGTGGCGACGTACAGCAGGACCACGAACAGGCCGAAGAACAGCAGCGAGGTGCCGAGGTCGCGCTCCAGGATCAGCACGCCCACGCTCAGCAGCCAGATCGCGACGATGGGGCCGAGGACGCGGCCGGTGGGCAACTGGAGCTTGTCGATGCCGAGGACGCGACGGCCGGTGTACGCCAGCGCGTTGCGGTTGGCGGCCAGGTACGCCGCGAAGAACACCGCGAGCAGCACCTTCGCGAACTCGCCGGGCTGGATGGAGAATCCGGCGATCCGGATCCAGATGCGGGCGCCGTTCACGGACGGGAAGAAGATCGGCAGGGTGAGCAGGACGAGCGCGGCGACCACACAGACGTAGGAGTAGCGCTGCAGCACCCGGTGGTCGCGCAGCAGCAGGACCACCACGATGAACAGTGCCACTCCCAGGGTGGACCACACGAGTTGGGTGGGCGCGGCCCGGTCGCCCGGTGTCTCCAGGTCGAGACGGTAGATCAGCACCAGGCCGAGTCCGTTGAGCAGCACCCCGATCGGCAGCAGCAGCGGGTCCGCGGACGGTGCGCGCAGGCGTACGGCCAGATGCGCGACCAGTGCGAGCACACCGAGCCCGGCGCCGTATCCTGCGGCGCCGGGCGGGACGGTGCCGTTACGGGCGAGGCCGACCGCGCAGTAGCCGTAGACGGAGAGCAGGACGGCCACCACGATGAGGGCCAGTTCGATGCCACGGCGCCGGGGGAGCGGTGCGGCGGGAGCGGGAGCGTCCGCTGCCACCAGGGTGGTTCCGGCCTTGGTCATGTCCGGAACTTACCCAAATAGTCCGCCTTGTGTGCCTAATGGTTCAGCACCAGCGCGGCGCGTGCCGGGTCTCGATGTAACGGGCCGAGCCCCAGGCCCAGGTGCCGTCCGCGAGCAGGTACCAGAAGCGGTTGCCCTGGACGCTCTCTCCCTGGGTCTTGCAGAAGATCCTCACGATGTCCCCCCGGTGGACGACCCGGATCACCTGGCTGCCGCGGTTCGGCGCGGAGCGCAGCAGCAGCGAGCTCGCGGTGACGCGGCCCCGGGTGAACTGCTGGCTCTGGTTGCCGCCTTGGCTCCACTCCCCGCCGGATCCGCCCCATTCGCCACCCCCGTCGGCGCCCTGGTTTCCTCCCCCGCCCCCTTCCTGACCGCCCCCTCCTTCTCCTTGGCCCCCGCCCCAGTCGCCGCCCTGGGACTCGCCGGACGAGCCACCGTTCTGGGAACCCCACTCGTCGTCGGCGACGGCGGGCGTTGCGGCGGCCGCGGCGGCGAGGACGCCGGCGGCTATGGATACGGCGAGTCGGGATCGCAGTGCCATGTGTACCTCCAGGACAAGGGAACGAACCTGACTAATCGCCACATTAGGGGGCCAATCGGGCGTTCGCTCGTCCTAATGGGCCATAGGAGAAGCACCTCGGAAGCATGCCGCGGGAGGGGTGGTGCCTATCGCAGGACGAGCGTCGCGACCGCGCCGCCGTCGGTCGCGTTGCCGAACGACAGCCGCGCCCCGAGCACCTCCGCCTGCCCCAACGCGATGGTCAGCCCCAGGCCGTGCCCCTTGGCGCCGCCCTCGGTACGGAACCGCTGCGGCCCGTGCGCGACGAGGTACTCCGGATAGCCGCCCCCGTGATCCCTGACGGTGACCACCGGACCGTCCACGGTCAGCGACACCGGCCCGCGCCCGTGCTTGTGCGCGTTGGCCACCAGATTGCCGAGCACCCGCTCCAGCCGCCGCCGGTCCGTCTCCACCACGACGTCCCGCACCACGACGACCTCGGTCTCGGTGCCGGACGCCCGCACCACCCGCTCGGCCAGCGCCGCGAGCGGCTCGCTGTCCGGCTCGGACCGCTCGCGCCCGCTGTCCAGCCGCGAGATCTCCAGCAGGTCCTCGGTCAGCGTGCGCAGCGCGGACACCCGGTCCCGCACCAGTTCCGTCGGCCGCCCCGGCGGCAGCAGCTCGGCCGCCGCGTGCAGCCCGGTCAGCGGCGTGCGCAACTCGTGCGCGACGTCCGCGGTGAACCGCTGCTCGGCGAGCAGCTTGCCCTGCAACGAGGACGCCATGGAGTCCAGCGCCGCGGCCACCACCGCCACCTCGTCCTGCGGCCGGGTCGAGTCCTCCTTCGTACGGGGGTCGTCCACCCGGGCGTCCAGATCGCCCGCGCTGATCCGCCGGGCCACCCGGGCGGTGGCGTGCAGCCGCCGTGTCACCCGCGTCACCGCGAACGCGCCCACCAGCGCCGTCACCCCGATCGCCAGCGCCGACGACCACACGATCGCCCGGTCCAGGCCGTCGATGGTGCGGGCCTGCTGCGAGTAGTCCACCTCGACCGCGAGCGCCCTCTCGCCGTCGGCCGGGCCCGCCGCCCACATCGTGGGCCGGCCGCGGTGGTCGGCGACCATCGTGCCGCGCTCCCCGGACACCGCCATCTTCCGCAGGGACTCGGGCAGGTCCGGCGGATCGAGCTCGACGCCCGGCCCGGTGGGGTCCCCGGCCTCGAACGCCGCCGTCGCGTCCGCCAGCCGGGACAGCGCGAGCTCGCGGGCCTGGCCGACGGTCTGGTTGGTCACCGAGACGTGCACGAGCACGCCGAGCAGCGCGGCCAGCGCACAGCACATCACCGTGATGAAGACGGCGGCCTTCACGGCCAGCGTGCCCGCCCACTGGGGCAGCGCGAGCCTCATGGCGTGCTCGCCGAGGGGGTGAGGGAGGGGGAGCCGGACGGCGAGGGGGACGGATGGGCCGTCTTCCTGTGGTGCCCGGTGCGCAGCATCTCGTCGTGGGTGAGCAGCATCGCCTTCTGGTCCGCGTCCCAGGTCCACTGGAGCCGGTACTCGTACCCGGCGACCTCGGACGGCGAACGGATGATCACCGACCGGCCGGCCAGCTCGACGCTGCTGATGGCGTCGTCCCAGCTCATCACCTGCATGAGCCGGTGCTTCTCGACGGTGTAGACGCGTACCGCGATCGTCTTGCCGGGCATCAGCCGGAAGCCGAGGGTGAGCTCGGGCCGCCCGTCGCCCGTGAGGTCCCGGTAGTAGGGCCGCAGCACCGGGCACTTCCCGTGGCCGGCGCCGCCCCCGCACTGCGCCATCAGCCGGCCGGTCTCGCGGTACTGCGCGTTCCCGCCCTCGTAGTCCCCAGGGCTCTTGTCCATCTCCTTGCGCACGACCGCCACCGGGTTCACATCACGGATGTCGTCGCCAGGGAGCATGACGCCCTTGACGACCTCCCGGTTCACCTCGCCGATCTCATAGGCCGGGCGGGACGCCGGCGTCAGCCTCGGCCAGAGCTTGTCCGGGCTGACCGCGGTCTCGGTCGAGCCGGCGCCCTGGAGCTCCCCGGCGTCACCGCAGCCCGTCGCCGCCGCCGACAGCAGTGCGACCAGGGCACCGAGCGCGACGATGCGCGTGGGGCGGCTGCGGGGCACGGTTCTCCTGGGGCTCGGGGTGTCGTCGGCCCGTACACCCTATTCGTACGGAAGTCCTTTTTGCGCACCCGGTGGGCGTACGGGCGACGGGCTATTCGGCGAGCTCTTCCAGGAGCCGGGCGGTCGACAGTCCGGCCCGGAGGTAGTCGACGAACAGCTCGTTGTGCAGGGCCCACGGAGAGCGGCGGGAGCGTATCAGCCGGATCGCCTGCTCGGCGGAGTGGCTCCGGCGGACCAGGGCGTGCGCGATGACCAGCCCCGAGCGGTTGTAGCCGTGATAGCAGCGGACGAGGACCCTGCGGCCCGCGTCGAGGGCCTCGCACGCCGCCTCCGCGAGCCGGATCACCCCGGCGAGCTGGGTGCCGTCCAGCGGCCCGTCCGGGATCGGCCACACATGGTGCTCCACGCCGGGATCGGGGCCGTGCCCGGGCAGCCTGAGCAGCGTCTGCACGAGATCGAACTCGTCGCTGACGACGGCGAACTCCAGTTGCCCCGAGCGGCCCCGGAACTCGTGCCCGCCCATCCACAGGCCGGGCACGATCTCGCTCCAGGGACTGTCCGGAGCAGGTACGTCGGGTTGCTTCCTGCGGGTACGCAACGGCGCCTCCCCAACCACACCTCGCGAGAGGTGTGCCCAACTCCTCTCAAAGGTAACCGGGTTCTTGCCCCCGCAGCACCTCGCCTGTTCCCATGGTCGTGGGGTGATGGTGCATGAAGGGACTGCGCGTCATACCGACCTGGCGGCACGGCCAGAAACGGCTCTACGTCTGCCTCACCGACGGGCGCAACCTCGCCTGGTACGACCGTGAGGCGGGCCGGATCAACCTGCTCAGCGACGCGAGCCGGGAGGATGTGCTGGAGGCGCTCGACCCCTTCATCACCGGCTCGGTGACGGTGGGCCCGCCCCCGGTGCCCACCCCCGCCGAGCTGGCCGGGCTGACCCTGCACCCGGACGACGACCTGGCGCCCAACCGCCCCGGCGAGGCGCTGCTGATCGCCCTGGACCGGGATCCGGGCCCCTCCCGCCGGCTGCGGCCCGACCCGCGGCGCCGGGCGCTGACGGCCGAGCAGACGGTCGGGGAGGCGCTGGACCGGCTGGACGGCGCGGGCTGGCACGCGCTGCACTCCGTGCCGCTGCCCGGCGGCGACCGCATCCATCACCTGCTGATCGGGCCCGGCGGGCTCTTCGCGCTGCACACGCTGTACGCCCGCAAGGCGAAGGTCACCGTCGCCGACCCCATGGTCGCCCTCGGCCGCCGTGAGACCCGTCCGCTGCTGCGCCGCGTGCGCTCCGACGCCGACCGGGCGTCCCACGCGCTGACCGCCGAGGTCCGTCCCGTGCTGGTCCTGGTCGCCCCGGCCGCCGTGGCGATCACGGCCTCGGTGCGGGAGGTCCGGGTTCTCAGGGACACCGAGGTGGTCGGGCTCGGGCGTTCCGGCGGGGTGCTGAAGCCGGCGGACGTGGAGGCGCTGCACGCCATGGCCCGGGACCGGCGGGTCTGGCTGGCCGCCGGCTGAACGGTGCGGGTCGGTTCCGGCTGACCGGGCCGGGCGGGCTGAGCGGGGACCATCCCCGTCCTCAAGGCAGCGTGCCCGCCCTGTCCGCGTCCAGCAGCGGCGCCAGCAGGTCGCCGTAGTCCTGGAGGCGTGGCGCCACGTCGGGTGCGGAAAAGGTCAGGGCGTCAGGGGAGCGGCAGGACTCGACCTCGTCCCAGGTGACGGGTGCGGACACCGTCGGCTCGCGGCGGGCGCGCAGGGTGTAGGGGGCCGCTGTCGTCTTGCGGGCCGCGTTCTGGCTCCAGTCGACGAAGACCTTGCCGGGCCGCAGGCTCTTCGTCATCCGGTGGATCGCGAGCCGCGGCAGCGCCTTCTCGGCCTCCACGGCGAGGTCCTTGGCGTACTCGGTGGCCCGTTCGGAGGAGGCCGGCCGGACGGCCGCGGTGAGATGGAGGCCCTTCGAGCCCGAGGTCTTGGCGTGCGCCTCGATGCCGTCGGCGGCCAGCCGCTCCCGCAGCCACAGGGCGACCTCGCAGCACTCCACGACGGTGGCCGGTGAGCCCGGGTCCAGGTCGAAGACAAGGCGGTCGGCCTCGCCGGGCGCGTCGATCACCCACTGGGGCGTATGGAACTCGGTGACGAGATTGGCGGCCCACATCAGGCTCGCGAGGTCCTGCACGAACACCATGCGCGCCGGCCCCTCGACCCGGGGGACCTCGGCGGTGGTGACCCAGTCGGGGGTGCCGGGCGGGACGTTCTTGGTGAAGAACACCTGGCCGTCCGGGCCGTCCGGATAGCGCAGGAAGGACACCGGCCGGTCGCGCAGATGCGGCAGCAGTACGTCGGCGGTGGTCGCGTAGTAGTGCAGCACCTCGCCCTTGGTGAACCCGGTCGCCGGATACAGCACCTTCTCCAGGTTGCTGAGCGCGAGGCGCCGCCCCTCCACCTCTGTGATCGGCGTCATACGATGAGAATCACACGAAACCGGCCTGAACCGCCTCGAAAGGTCTGAACGTGCGATCCATATGGAACGGCGCCATCTCCTTCGGCCTGGTCAGCATTCCGATCAAGGTGGTGAACGCGACCGAGAGCCACTCGATCTCCTTCCGCCAGATCCACACCGAGGACGGCGGCCGGATCCGCTACCGCAAGTTCTGCGAACTGGAGGACCGCGAGGTCGGCCAGGGAGAGATCGGCAAGGGGTACGAGGACGCGGACGGCTCGATCATCCCGATCACCGACGAGGACCTGGCCCAGCTGCCCATCCCGACCGCGAAGACGATCGAGATCGTGGCCTTCGTCCCGGGAGACCGGATCGACCCGCTCCAGATGGACGCGGCGTACTACCTCGCCGCGAGCGGCGCCCCGGCCGCCAAGCCGTACACCCTGCTGCGCGAGGCCCTCAAGCGCAGCAACAAGGTCGCCATCGCCAAGTTCGCGCTGCGCGGCCGGGAGCGGCTGGGCATGCTCCGGGTCGTCGGCGACGCCATCGCCATGCACGGCCTGCTCTGGCCCGACGAGGTCCGCGCGCCCGAGGGGGTCGCGCCCGACGCCGGGGTCACCGTCCGGGACAAGGAGCTCGACCTCGCGGACGCCCTGATGGACACCCTCGGCGAGGTCGACCTCGACGATCTGCACGACGAGTACCGCGAGGCCGTCGAGGAGGTCATCGCCGCGAAGGCGGCCGGCGAGGCCCTGCCCGCCGCCCCCGAGCCCGCCACCGGCGGCAAGGTCCTCGACCTGATGGCGGCCCTGGAGAGCAGCGTCCGCGCCGCCAAGGAGTCGCGCGGCGAGGCGCCCGAGGAGGCCGAGGTCAGACGCCTGCCGCAGCGCAAGTCCGCGCGAGCGGCCCCGAAGCAGACCGCCGGCAAGAAGTCGACGTCCGCCGCCGAGAAGACCGCCGCGAAGAAGACGACCGCCTCGGCCAAGAAGACGACGTCGAAGTCGGCCCGGGGCGGCAGGAAGGCGGCGGCCAAGAGCACGGCGAAGAGCACCGCCAAGAAGTCGGCGGCGAAGAAGACGACGTCACGCAAGCGCACGGCGTGACGGCGGCGGCCGGCCTCACAGCAGCCGTGCGGCGATGAACCCGACCAGCTCCTCCTGCCGCGGCGTGAGATAGAAGTGGTTCCCCTCGAAGACGCGGACGTCCAGTTCCCCGGTCGTGACGTCCGACCAGGCCGAGAGGTCCTCCACCGGGCACGCGGGATCGCTGTCGCCCCCGCAGGCCGTGACGGGAACGCCCAGCCGGTGCAGGTGCGCCGGACGGTAACCGGCCAGGAGCCCGAAGTCCCCGCGCAGGGACGGCATGATGACCGTCCGCAGCATGGGGTGCTCGTAGAGCGCGGCGCCCTCGGGGTCCAGTCTGCGGACGTGGTTCAGGATGTCGGTGTCGGTCGGCACCGGCCGCGGCGCCAGCTCCTGCGCGAGACGCGGCCTGGTCCGGCCCGACACGATCAGCCGGGCGAGGGCGCGGCCGGGGATCCGCTCCAGCCGGCGGGCGACCTCGTACGCCACCGACGAGCCCATGCTGTGGCCGAAGAGCGCCAGCGGCAGATCGTCCGTCAGCTCTGCCAGCAGGGCCGACGTGATGGCGTCCGCCAGCTCGTCCATCGTGGCCGGACACGGCTCGGACAGCCGGTCCTGGCGGCCGGGGTACTGCACCGACAGGACCTCGATCTCCGGCGGTGTCAGCGTGGCCCAGTTGTGGAAGGTGCCCGCAGCGCCGCCCGCGTGCGGAAAGCACACCAGCCGGACCCTCGCGCCGGGTGCGCTCACGCCCCGCAGCCAGCGGGTGCGGATGTCGGGGGCGGTCACGACTCCGCCTCGAACTCGGCGAGCAGGGCGTTCAGGGCGCCGCCGTCCTCGCCGCCCTGCTTGATCTCGATGATGCGGATCGTCATGTCCTTCAGTGTGATCGGTTCCAGGAACAGCTGGATCGGTACGTCGACGCCCAGCTCGTCGCGGAGGCGCCCCGCCAGATGCACGGCCGTCAGGGAGTCGCCGCCCGCCTCGAAGTATGTCTTCTCCAGACCGGCGGGGCCGTCGAGATCCAGCGCCTCGATCACCAACTCGGCCACCTCGGCCTCCAGTTCGCTCCCGGGCGCGGGCGCGGCGCTCCCGGCCGGCATCGGCGCGGCCGGGCCGCGCAGCGTCAGCGCGCCGTGGCTCTCGCCCGCGAACGGGTACGCCGGGAGCCGTACGCGGCGCACCTCGCCGCCGAGCGCCGGCCAGGTCACCTCCTCGCCGCGCAGCCACGCCTCGCCCGACGGGTCCCGCACCGGCTCCGGGTGGCCCTCGGCCAGCGCCATGAGCCTGTCCGACGCCTCCCGCACATCGGCGGCGACCACGTAGGCGCGCACGGGCATTCCGACCCGGCCGGTGCGCAGGGTGTACGCGACATCGGCCAGGGACGGGGCGTCGGCCTCGCGCAGCCGTGCCGCCAACCGGGATGCCACGAGCGCGAGTTGAGGCTTCGTCCGGGCCGACAGCGGCAGGACCGTCGCGGGTGCGCCCGCGTCCGCGCGCGGCTCTCGTGCCGGGGCCTCCTCCACCACCACGTGCACGTTCGTGCCGCCGATGCCGACCGACGTCACACCGGCCAGCCGGGGCAGGTCCGGCCTGCGCGGCCACTGACGGGTCTCGGTCACCAGCCGCAGCGGCGAGTCCGCGAGCGCGGCGACCGGGCTCGTGACGTCCACCGTCGGGGCCAGCGTGGCGTGCTCCAGCATCAGGACCGTCTTGATCAGCGCCGCCGCACCGGCCGCCGCGTCCGTGTGCCCGATGTTCGACTTCACCGAGCCGAGCGCGATAGCTGCACCGCCGTCCGGATCCCCGGGGCCGCCGGCCGCGAACGCCGCGCTCGCCGCCTCCAGTTCGATCCGGTCGCCCAGCTCGGTCCCGGTCCCGTGTGCCTCCACGTACTGCGCCGCCGACGGCCGGAGCCCAGCCGCCGCCCACGCCTCCGTGATCGCGGCCGTCTGCTGGTCCACGCCCGGAGCGGTGAAGCCGACCTTGCCGGCCCCGTCGTTGGTGACGGCCGTGCCCCGGATCACCGCGCGCACCGGGTCGCCGTCGGCCAGCGCGTCCTCCAGCCGCCGCAGCACCAGCACGCCCACCCCGCTGCCCGGCACCGTGCCGGCCGCCTTCTCGTCGAAGGGGCGGCAGCGGCCGTCGGGGGAGAAGATGCCGCCCTGGTAGTGGACGTAGCCCTGCCTGCGGACGCTGCCGATGGCGACACCGCCCGCGAGCGCGGTGTCGCACTCGCCGAGCAGCAGGGCCTGGACGGCGAGATGGACCGTCGTCAGCGAGGTCGAGCAGGCCGTCTGGACCGTCATGCTCGGCCCGTCCAGGCCCAGCCGGTAGGAGATCCAGGGCGCCAGGAACTCCCGGTCGGTGAGGATACGGACCTGAAGCGCGCCGATCGACGCGGCGAGCGCCGGGTCCGTACCGGCGGCCAGCGCGTGCTCCGTCGGGCTGCCGCCCACGTACACGCCGGTGCGGGACGGGGCGTCCAGCGGGGCGTACCCGGCGTCCTCCAGCGCCGACCAGGCGGTCTCCAGGAGCACCCGGTGCTGCGGGTCCAGGGCCGCCGCCTCGGTGCGGTTGAAGCCGAAGAGCTCGGCCTCGAAGCGGTCCGCGTCCGCGAGATGCCCCTGCGCCGGGACGTACGCGGGATTGCCCAGCTCGGCCGGGTCCGCCCCGTCGGCGAGCAGTTCCTTCTCGGTGAAGGCGGACAGCGAGCAGACGCCGTCGCGCAGGTTGGCCCAGTAGGTGTCGAGGTCGGGGGCGCCGGGGAAGCGTCCGCTCATCCCCACGACGGCCACCGCCGGCTCCAGGTCGTGCTGTGCGGCTTCCTCGGTCGTCATCGCGTCGTGCCCTTCCTGGAACGGAGCTTGTGCAGGGCCGCCCGGCGGTCGCCGCCGCGCCGGGCCGCCTCCTCCTGGGGTGCCCCCTGCCCGGCCGCTCGGTCGAGATGGGCGGCCACGGCGGCGACCGTCGGGTGCCGGAACAGGTCGATCAGGGTGAGTTCCCGGTACTCCGGGTGTTCCTGGAGTGCCGCGAGCACGGCCAGCAGCCGTACCGAATTGCCGCCCAGGTCGAAGAAGTTGTCGTGGACGCCGACCCGGTCCAGGGTCAGCACCTGCTGCCACACCCGGGCCACACGTCGCTCGGCCGCGCTGTCCGGCGCGGTGTACGACCCGCTCAGCTCCGGGCGCGAGGAGGGGGGTTCGGGCAGCCGGGACCGGTCGATCTTGCCGGAGCGGTTCAGCGGCAGCTCCGGCAGGCGTACGAAGACCTCCGGGACCATGTAGCCGGGCAGGCGTCCGGCGAGCAGGGTCCGCAGCACCTCGTCCGAGGGGGCCGGGTCCTGCCCGACCACGTACGCCACCAGCCGCTGATCGACGCCCTCGCCGCGCACCGCCGCCGCGGCGACCGTGACCCCGGGATGGCCCGCCAGGACGGCCTCGATCTCGCCGAGTTCGATCCGGTGGCCGCGCAGCTTCACCTGCGAGTCGCTCCGGCCCAGGTAGTGCAGGACGCCCCGCGCGTCGATCCGGCACAGGTCGCCGGTGCGGTACATACGGCTGCCGGGCGGGCCGTACGGGTCCGCGACGAAGCGTTCGGACGTCATCCCGGGCCGGCCGATGTAACCGCGGGCCAGGGAGGCACCGGAGACGTACAGCTCGCCCGTCACCCCGACCGGGACCGGCCGCAGCCGCCGGTCCAGGACGTGGGCGCTGGTGCCCGGCACCGCGTGGCCGATCACCACCGGCTCGCCCGGCCGCAGATCGGCCGTGGTCGAGTACACCGTCGCCTCGCTGGGGCCGTACGCGTTGACGATCCGGCGGCCCTCCTCGCCGAGCCGCTCGACCAGCTCGGCCGGGCACGCCTCGCCGCCGACCGCGAGGGTGCGCAGGTCGGGCAGCGCGCCCGGGGCGCGGGGCAGCGTCATCGCGGCGGACGGCGGCAGGAAGACGTAGGTGATGCGGGAGTCCCGCAGCCGGGCCTGAAGCGCCTCGCCGAGCCGCTCGTCCTCCTGCGCGATGTGCAGCTCGGCGCCCGCGACCCAGGGGAAGAACAGGTCGGACACGGCCACGTCGAAGCCGAACGACACGAACTGCAGGACCCGGTCCGTCTCGTGCACCGGGAACACGGGGCGGACGTTCACCGCGAGGTTGAGCAGCGCGCGGTGCTCCACGGCCACGCCCTTGGGGACGCCGGTGGAGCCGGAGGTGTAGAGGACGTAGGCGAGGTCGTCGGGGGCGCATTCCACCGGGGTGAGCGGGGGTGGCGCCGGCTCCCTGTCCTCGTCCACGTGGAGTTCCGGTACGTCCGTGCCTGTCAGGCCCGTTGTCTGTGCCGCCGTCAGCAGCAGTGAGGTACCCGAGTTGGTGATCATGTAGGCCAGGCGGGCGCGAGGGTGCGCCGGGTCCAGCGGTACGTAGGCGGCGCCGGCGCGCAGGACCGCGAGGGCGGCGATACCCATGTCGGCGCCGCGGGGGAGGAGGAGGCCGACGCGGTCTCCTCGGCTTACGCCGTGTGTCTGCAGGCGGGCTGCGAGGTGGTCGGCCCGTGTGAGGAGCTCGGCGTAGGTCAGGTGCAGGTCGCCACAGATCAGCGCGGTCGCGTTGGGCCGGGTGGTGGCCTGATGCGCGACGAGGGTTGGGACCAGGTGCGCGTTGGGGGGTGCCGCGTTCGGTTGTGGGGCGGCTGCGGGATCGTCGTGGCTTGTCGCGCAGTTCCCCGCGCCCCTGAAGGGCGTTGCAGTGGCCGATGTGAGAAGCCGGGCCCTCTCGTCCGGCGGCAGCATGTCGATCGTCGACAGTGGGGCGCCCGGGTCTTCCAGCAACCCCTCCAGCAGGGTTTCGAAGCAGCGCACCCAGCGTCGTACCGTCTCCGCCTCGAACAGCGCGCTGCGATAGATCAGGTACGCGGCGAGGTCCTCGCCCCACCTCTCCACCTGGAGGTGGAAGTCGAACTTCGCGGAGTCCAGGCCGACATGGACCCGGTCGGCCTCGGCGCCGGCCAGCCGCAGGGTCAGCTCCGTGTCGTCGTCGTAGCCGAAGACCACCTGCACGAGGGGGTCGTGGCTGATCTCACGGGCCGGGGCGACCTCGTCGACGACCGCCTCGAACGGGGCGTCCTGGTAGGGCTGGGAGTCCAGCAGCGCGGTGCGCAGACGGTCGATCAGGTCGTGGTACGACGGGTCGCCGGACAGGTCGACGCGCAGCGCCAGGGTGTTGGTCAGCATGCCGACCATGTCCTGGAGCTCGGGACGGTCCCGGCCGGAGACGGGGAAGCCGATCACCAGGTCCTCGGCGCCGGAGAGCCGGCTCACGAACGCGGCGTACGCGGCGAACACCGCCATGAACGGGGTGCCGCCGCGCCTCCGTGCCGTCTCGGCGATCCGCTCGCGCACCCGGGCCGGCAGCGTGAACCGTTCGGTGCCGCCCGCCGCCGTGCGCACCGCCCCGCGCGGCCGGTCCAGCGGCAGCGCGACCGTCTCCGGGGCACCCCGCAGCCGCTCGGCCCAGTGGGCCACCGATCCGGCGTACTCGCCCGCCGCCTGCCGCTCCCGCTGCCAGGCGGCGAAGTCCGGGAACTGGAGGGGGAGTTCCGGCGGGCTGTGGCGCAGGCCCTTGGTCTCGTTCTCGTACCCGGCCGACAGCTCGCGCAGCAGCACCCCCAGCGACCAGCCGTCGCAGACCAGATGGTGCGCCACCAGCAGCACCCGGTGGCTGCCGTCGGCCACGGCGTACAGCGTGCAGCGCAGCAGCGGGCCGGCCGTCACGTCGAAGGGGCGGGCCGCCTCCGCCCGCATCCGCGCCTCCACCCCGGCCACCGGTACGTCGCGTTCCTCGCGCGGCTCGACCCGGCCGGCCGCGGACACGATCTGCAGCGGCACCCCGTCGAGGCCGGTGCGGAAGACCGTGCGCAGCGACTCGTGCCGGGCGACGAGCCCGTCGAGCGCCCGCCCGAAGGCCGCCGCGTCGAACGGTCCGCGCACGACGAAGGCCGCCGGTACGTGATAGGTCGCGGCGCCCGGGTCCATGTGGTCCAGGACGAGCAGCCGGGCCTGCGCGTCCGAGGCCGGGAACTCGTACTCCACGGGCTCCCCGAGAGCCTCGTCGTACGCCCCGACCGTGCCGATGTCGTCAGCGGTCATCTGCCTGTGCTCCGTCCCCCCCCCGTGCGGTCCCCGGCCGGTTCCGCCAGGTCTGCCAGTACGTTCTCCACGACCGCGGCGACCTCGCCGACCGGCCCCGGTGTGAGCACATCGCTGTGCTCGCAGTCGAGTTCGTGCACGTCCACCGCGGCCGCGCACGCCCGCCACGCCGCACTCTTCTCCCCGGTCGTCGCCTCCGCGGCGCGGGTGGCGGAGAAGAGGGTGACCCGGCCGTCGTACGGCGACGGCCGCCAGGCGCGGGCCATCTCGATGTACCGCTCCATGGCGCCGACCAGCGCGCCGATCCGCTGCCGGTCGAGGCCGGCGAGGAGCGCGCTGTGCGCGTGGACGCGGGCCACCACATCGGCCCGGTCCAGCGGGCCCGGCCCGGCCGGGACGCCGGGCAGCGCGTTGCGCAGCAGGTTGCCCAGCGCCGCCTGCTCCACCACCGCCGCCTCCAGCGGCACCCGCGCCACCTCGGGCGGCTTCGGCATCGCGTCCACGACGGCGACGAGCGCGACCTCCTCGCCCGCCGCGCGCAGCCGCACCGCCAGTTCGTGCGCCAGCGGTCCGCCGAAGGACCGCCCGAGCAGCAGGTACGGCCCGTGCGGGCGCACCGCCCGGACGATCGGCAGACAGCTCTCGGCCAACTCACCCAGTGTCGCGGGCAGCTGTCCGCCGTGCAGCACCGGCGTCTGCAGCGCGTACACCGGCCGCCCGGGGGCGAGGTGCGGCAGCAGGGCCGCGTACGCCCAGCCGAGGCCGAGGCCCGGGTGCAGACAGAACAGCGGGGGCAGGTCACCCTCGCGGCGCAGCGCCAGCAGCGGGGCGTACGCGTCCTCCTCCGTGCGTCCCGCGGTCAGGCGGGCGGCGAGCGCGGCCGGCGTCGGCGCCTCGAACAGCGTGGCGGGGGACACCCGGGTCCCCAGCTCCGTGTGGATGCTCGCGGTCAGCCGCAGGGCGAGCAGCGAGTGGCCGCCGTACGCGAAGAAGTCGCCGTCGGGCCCGATCGCGTCGACCCCGAGAGCCTGCGCGAACAGCGTGCACAGCCGCTGCTCATGCCCCGGCCGGGCGATCCGCCCGGGTCCCGGTCGCGCTTGCTCCGGCTCGGGTTCGGGGAGCGCGGCCCGGTCGACCTTGCCGTGCCCGGTCAGCGGTACGGCGTCCAGTGGCGCCCACGCCGACGGCATCAGATGCGCGGGCAGCGTGCGCGCCGCGTGCTCGCGTACGAGGTCCAGGTCCCCGCCCACGACATACGCGACGAGCCGCTTGCCGCCACCGGGTCCCGGGCGCGCGGCGACCACGGCCCGCTCCACACCGGGGCAGGCGGCCAGCGCGGCCTCCACCTCGCCGGGCTCGATCCGGAAGCCGCGCACCTTGACCTGGTCGTCGCCGCGGCCCACGAACTCCAGCTCACCGCCGGGGAGGCGGCGCACCAGGTCGCCCGTGCGGTACATACGGGTGCCGGGCGGCCCGTACGGGTCGGCGACGAAGCGCTCGGCACTCTGGCCCGGACGGTTCAGATAGCCGTGGGCGAGCCCGCTGCCGGCGATGTACAACTCGCCCACCGCACCGGCCGGTACCGGGCGCAGCAGGCGGTCGAGGACGTGGGTGCGGGAGTTGTCCAGCGGCCGTCCGATGGGCACCGACGCGCCGATGGCGCCCGTCACCGGGTGGGCCGTGGCGAACACGGTCGTCTCGGTGGGCCCGTAGCCGTTGACCACCCGCGTGCCGGGGCACCGCTCGCGCACCCGCCGGACCGCCTCGGGGTCGAGCACGTCCCCGCCCGCCCACACCTCGCGCACACCGCCGAGCACCTCGGACGCGATCTCGGCGACGGTGCGCAGCAGTTCGGCGGTCAGCCACAGCCCGGTGACCCGTCCCTCGGGCAGCAGCCTCTTCAGCAGATCGGGGGTGACGGGTCCGGGCGGTGCGACCACGACCGTGCCGCCGGTCAGCAGCGGTACCCAGGTCTCGTAGGTCGCGGCGTCGAAGGTGTGCGGGCTGTGCAGCAGCACGCGCTCGTGCGCGCCGCTCGCGAAACGGCCGTCGGACGCCAGTTCCACGACGGCCCGATGCGGGGTGACGATCCCCTTCGGCTCGCCCGTCGAACCGGACGTGTACATCACGTAGGCGGCGCACTCGGGGTGCACGGAGGAGGGCAGGGGAGTGGTGGACTCCGGGCCGCCCGAGGTCCCTAGCACCGGCGTTCCCGGCGGAAGGCGTACCTCGCCGTCCGCCACCGCCGCTTTCGCGCCGGCCGCCCCCACCAGCGCCGCCAGCCGTCCGGCCGGAGCCCCCGGGTCCAGCGGCAGACAGCACCCGCCCGCCTTCAGCACCGCCAGCTGCGCGACGACCATCGCCACGGACCTCGGCAGCGGCAGCGCGACCGTGTCGCCGGGCCGCACTCCCGCCTCCCGCAGCCGCCCGGCCAGCGCGTCGGACGCGGCGTCGAGACGGCCGTACGTCAGCACCTCGCCGTCGGACTCGACGGCCGGCGCGTCGGGTGTGCGGGCCGCCTGCGCGGCGAAGCGCCCGGGGATGCTCAACGCGGCGGACGGCGTACGCGCCGGGCCCTCGGCCTGGGCGAGCAGCTGCCGCCGCTCCTCCTGAGGCAGGACGTCGAGCCGGTCGGCGGGCGTGCCGTGCGCTGACGTCAGCGCCTCGAAGGCACGCACCAGGCGGGCGCCGACCGTGGCGGCCGGGATGCCTCCGCGACAACTGACCCGCAGCAGCATCCGTTCGGCGGCGACCACGGCGATCGTCACCGGGTAGTGGGTCGCGTCCCGTACCCCGGTCAGTTCCACCGCCGGGGCGGCGCCTTCGGCGCGCGGGAAGTTCTCGAAGGCCAGGACCGTGTCGAAGAGTTCGCCCGCCCCGGCCGCCCGCTGCACCTGAGACAGCCGTACGTGGTGATGGGGCGCCAGCCGCAGCTGCTCGCGCTGCACCCGGGCCAGCAGTTCGTCGACGCCCTCCCCGGCGCGCAGCGCGATCCGCACCGGCAGCGTGTTGATGAACAGCCCCACCATCCGCTCGACGCCCGGCAGATCGTGCGGCCGGCCCGAGACGACCGCGCCGAAGACCAGCTCCTCGGCGCCGGTCGTGCGGGCCAGCACCAGCGCCCACGCCGTCTGCGCCACGGTGTTGACGGTGACGCCCGCGTCCGCCGCGCGCCGGGTGACCGCCGCCGTCAGCTCAGCCGTGAGCTCGACGTCGACCGTGTCCTCCGGGGCGTCGGGGCCGTCCTGCGCGAGCGGCGCGGGCCGGGTCAGCCCGGTCAGCGCCGCCTGCCAGGCCGCCTCGGCACGGCCCTGGTCCTGGCCCTTCAGCCAGACCAGGTACTGCTTGAAGGGCACGGCGGGCGGCAGCACGGCCCCCTCGGCCGTCAGCGCCTGCAGATCCCGCGCCAGCAACGGCAGCGACCAGCCGTCCAGCAGGATGTGGTGGAAGGTCAGCAGCAGCTCGGCGCCCTCGTCGTGCCGGACCAGCGTGGCCCGCAGCAGCGGCGGGCGGGCCAGATCGAAGCGCACACGGCGGTCCTCGGCCATCAGCCGGGCCTGCTCCGGCGCCACCTCGTCGCGGGTGTGCCCGGTGCGGTCGACCTCCGTCCACGGCACCTTCACCGCGCGCGGGATCACCTGCACCGGCCGCTCCACGTGCTCGTGCCGGAAGCACGCCCGCAGGTTCGGGTGCCGCTCCAGCAGCCCCGCGACCCCGGCCCGCAGGGCCTCGCCCCTGACGCCGGGCGCGATCCGGAACCGGGCCTGCACCAGATACGGGTCCGGCCGCTCCGGATCGCGCAGGGCGTGGAAGAGCAGGCCCTCCTGCGCGGGGGAGAGCGGCAGCACGTCCGCGATACGGCCGCCCATCAGCCGCCCCCCTCCCCGTCGAGGTCCTCGAAGTCCAAGTCGCCCTCCAGCAGGGCGAGCTGGTCCGGCGAGAGGTCGACCAGCGGGAAGTCGGAGCTGGTGTGACCGCCCGAGCCGTCCCGGCGGGCGTGCTCGACCAGCACCTCGATCGCCTCGCACCACAGCCGCGCGAGCGCGAGCACCTCGTCCTCGCCGAGCACCCCGCGCGCGTACGAGAACGTGGCGCTCAGACGAGACCGCCCGGCACCCCGTTCCAGGACGACCGCGTCGATCTCCACGGCGTGCCCGAGCGGCAGCGCCTGGGCGGCCATGCCGAGCAGCTCGCCGCCGGCCGTGTCGCCGCCGGAGAACCGGCCCAGGTAGTTGAAGCGCAGGTCGGGGACCGGCAGCAGGGCCAGCTTCGGGGCCGTGTCCGGGTTGAGGTGACGCAGCAGACCCCAGCTCAGGCCGCCCGACGGCACCGACCGCAGCCGCTCCTTGACCTGCTTGAGCGCCTCACCGGCCGCGTCCCGCGCGGGCCGCCAGAAGTCCGCGCCGAGCGCGGCGCCCGCGTCCAGCCGGACCGGGTACTGGGTGGTGAACCAGCCGACGGTACGGGAGACGTCGGCCGGCCGCGAGAGCCCCTCGCGGCCGTGGCCCTCCAGGTCGACCAGCAGACCGGTGCCGGTGCCCCGGTGCCGTACGACCGCCGCGGCCAGCGCGGTCAGCAGGACCGCGTCCGGGCCGCAGTGGAAGACCTCCGTCACCTCGGACAGCGCCGCCTCGGTGACCTCCGGCGTCAGTTCCACGGTGAGCACGGCGCGGCTGGCCCCGGCGCCCCGGCCGCCCGCGATCCGCGCGTCCGGGCCGCCCAGCATCGCCTCCCACCGGACCGACTCCACATCGGCCGTCCCGGGCCGCACCGCCTCCTCGGCCAGCAGCCGGGCCCAGCGCGCGAAGGACGTGCCCGGCGGCTCCGGCAGCCGTTCCCCGGCCAGCGCGGCGGCCAGTTCGGGGCCCAGCAGCCGCCAGGACACCCCGTCGACCGCGAGATGGTGCACCGTCAGCAGCAGCGGACCCGGCCGCCCGGTGTCCCCGTCCAGCCAGGTCGCCCGCAGCATCTCGCCCCGCTCCGGGTCGAGGCGTACCGCGGCCGCCAGTTCGTCGGCCGGCTCCCGGGCATCGGCGCCGGCGGGCACCTCGACGCGTGCCACGGTCACCTCGGGGACGGTCTCGCCGATCTCCAGCTCCCCGTCCACCAGCCGCATCCGCAGCGCCCCGTGCCGTCCGACCAGCGCGCGCACGGCCGCCTCGACCCGCTCCGGGCCCGCGCCCGCCGGTACCGGGAACAGCATCGACTGCGTGAACGCCGAGGCGTCCCCGCCCTGTTCGCGCCACCAGCGCATGACCGGCGTCAGCGGGAAGCGCCCCGTGCCGGCGTCCTCGACGAGGCTCTCCGTCTCCCGTGCGGTCAGCGCGAGCGAGGCCGGCGTCCGGGCCGTGAACACGTCACGCGGCGTGACGCCGAGCCCCGCCCCCGCCGCCCGCCCGGCCAGCTGGATCGCCATGATGCTGTCGCCGCCCAGCCGGAAGAAGTCGTCGTCGGCGCCGACCCGTTCGACGCCGAGCACCTCCTCGAACAGGGCGCACAGGGCCACCTCGCGCCCGCCCTCGGGCGCCCGCCCGCCGCCGTCGGGCCGGCTCCCCGGCGCGGGCAGCGCCGCCCGGTCCAGCTTGCCGTTGGGGGCCAGCGGCAGCGCGTCCAGCACCACCACGTCGGCCGGCACCATCGCGGCGGGCAACCGCCCGGCGGCGTACGCCAGCAGCGCCTCCGGCACCGGCCCGGGGCCGTCACCGCCGACGACGTACGCGACCAGCCGCGGCCTGCCCGGCCGGTCCTCCCGCACGACCGCCACCGCCCGCTCGACCGACGGATGCCCGGTGAGGACGGCCGCGATCTCGCCCGGCTCGATCCGCTGCCCCCGGATCTTCACCTGGTCGTCGGAGCGGCCCAGGTACTCCAGCTGCCCGTCGTCCCGGCGGCGGGCCAGGTCCCCGGTGCGGTACATGCGCGTGCCGGGCGCCCCGTACGGGTCGGCGACGAACCGCTCGGCACTCGCCGCCGCCCGGCCCAGATAGCCGTACGCCACACCCGGCCCCGCCAGATACAGCTCACCGCACACCCCCGGCGGCACCGGTCGCAGCCGTTCGTCGAGGACGTACGCGCGCGTGCCCGGCAGCGGGGCGCCGATCGGCGGGGGCGTGCCGTCGCCGGTGAGCGGGCCGGAGACGGTCGCGGCGACGGTGAACTCGGTGGGCCCGTACGCATTGTGGAACCGCCGTCCCCCGACGGCCCAGCGGGCCACCAGCTCCGGCGGACACGCCTCCGCACCCACGGCCAGCGACCGCAGGTCCGGGTACTCCCCGACGGGGAGGGTCGCCAGCACCGACGGCGGCAGCATCGCGGCGCTGATCCGCAGCCCGGTCAGCACCTCGGCCAGCCCCTGCCCGACGAGCGGCCCGTCCGGCGCCACGACCAGTGTCCCGCCGGACCCGAACGCCATGCACATCTCGCCCACGGAGATGTCGAACGCGGGCGACCCGAGTTGCAGAACTCTTGTCTCCGACGTCAGCGCCATGCCGTCCACGAGCCCTTGAGCGAGGGCGGCCAGACCGGTGTGCGGCACGACAACGCCCTTGGGACGCCCGGTGGAGCCCGAGGTGTGAATGACGTAGGCCGGCCGGAACGCCCCACAGGGGCGCGGGGCTGTCATTGATCTGCGGCTGCCGCCGCGTGGGCGCGACCAGCCACGACGGCGCGGTGGACGGCCATCAACAGGTCGTGGCAATTCCAGCGATTCGCTCAACACCAACGTCGGCACATCGGTATCGACGGCCACCCCCCGCTCACCCACCACAACCAGCACCGGCTTCGCGTCCTCCAGCGCGCCCCGGATCCGCTCGCTCGGATAGTCCGGATCCACCGGCAGACAGGCGGCACCGGCCCGCTGCACCGCAAGCAACGCGGGCACCATCGCCGAGGTGCGCCCCAGCGCGAGGGCCACGACCGCACCGGCCCCCGCCCCGTGCTCGGCGAACACCGCGGCCAACCGGTCGACCCGGTCCACGAGTTCGGCGTAGGTCAGCGCCAGCGCCCCGGCCTCCAGCGCGGGCGCGTCCGGCGTACGGGCAGCCTGCCGTGCCACCAGGTCGGGCAGCGACACCGGCTCGGGAGCGTCAGCGCCGACGCCGGTCTCCAGCAGCCGCGTCCGGCCCGCCTCGGACAGCAGACCGACCTCGGCGAGCGGCACCCCGGGGTCGGCGGTGAAGCGGCGCAGCAGCTCCAGATAGGCGTCCGTCCAGTGCCGTACGGCGTCCGCGCCGAACAGGGCCGTACGGATCTCGAAGCTGCCGTCCATCGTGCCGTCCTCGGCGTCCCGGACGATGCCCACGAGGTCGTGCTCACCACCGGTGTGGATCCGCTCGGGCTCGCTGAACTCCCGGAGCGCGGCCACGCTCCGCTGCTGCGTCAGGTGCATGAACACCCACTGGAACAGCGGCGAGCGCCCGGCGCTGCGGTCGGGCGCGACCGCCGAGACGATCCGGCCCACCGGCACGTCCGCGTTGGCCATCAGCTCGGGGAAGTCGGTGGCGAACCGGGCCAGCACATCGGCGAAGGAGTCCCCCGGCCGGATCCGCCACCGGGTCGGGATGGCGTTCATGACGTACCCGATGACCCGCTCCAGACCCTTGGCGGCCCGGTTGGCGGTCGGGGTGCCGAGCACCATGTCGTCGGCGCCGGTGAGACGGTGCGCCAGGACGGCGAAGGCCGCCATCAGGACGACGTAGACGGACGCGCCGCGCTCGCGGGCCAGCGCCCGTACGGCCCGCGCGGTCGGGGCGGCCACGCGGAACGGGACCTGGGCGATCTCCTCGGACGACCCCGCACCGGCACCGGGCACCGTCAGCGGCCCCGGCGGCTCGGCGAGATAGCGGCGCCAGAACGCCAGCCGCGCCTCGAAGACGCCGGACGCCTCCAACTCGCCCTGCCAGGAGGCGAAGTCGGCGTACTGGATGCGGGGCCGGGCCGGCATCGACGCGCTCTCGGAGCGCAGCGCGCGGTGGGCCTCGGCGAACTCGGCCTGGAGCACGTCGAAGGACCACCAGTCGGCGATGACGTGATGCAGGCTCAGCATCAGCGTGGCCCGCCGGTCGTCGACCGTGACCAGGCGAGCCCGCATCAGCGGTTCGCCCGCCAGATCGAAGGGGCGGCGCCGGAAGGTCTCGAAGGCCTCGGCGACGGTGACGCCGGTGCCCCGCAGGTCCTCCTGCTCCGGACGGAACCGCTCCTCGGGCGGGAAGGTGACGCCGAGCGCGCCCGGCTCACCGCCGATGCGGGCCCGCAGGACGTCGTGGTTGCGGCGCACCAGCGTCAGCGCCGTCTCCAGCAGGTCCGGGTCCGTCGGGGCGTCGAAGTGGTAGGCGCAGCACAGGTTGAGCGCCGGAGTACCGGGATACAGCGACTCGTACACCCAGAGGTCCTCCTGCGCCGGGCTGAGCCGCACCGGGCCGTCCCCGTCGCGCGCGGGCACGACCGCCGGGATCAGCCCCGGCTGCCCGGACTCCACCAGCCGCCGCATCAGCCGGATCCGCTGCTCGCCGCTGAGCGCGCCGAACCGCTCGGCCATCGACGCACCGGCCGTCGCCGCCCCCGTAGTCCCCGTAGTCCCCGTCACGCCACGTCCTCCCGGACCCTCGCGAAAATCCCCTGTCACGCCACGCTCTTCCGGAGGACCGTGAAGCCCCTCGTCGTCACGCCGCGGCCTCCCGCGAGGCCGCGAATTGCCCCGTCACGCCGCGTCCTTCCGTGAGGCCGCGAATCGCCTTGTCACGCCGCGTCCTCCCGCCAGTCCGGGAACCGTCTTGTCACGCCACGTCCTCGCGCAAGACCGCGAAATTGCTTCTCACGCCACGTCCTCCCGCAGCTCCGCCAGCCGGTGCAGCCCGGCCAGCACCTCGGCGCGGCCGAGGCCGAAGTCGACGAAGCAGGCGACCTCGTCGCAGCCCAGCTCGCGCAGGTCGGCGAGCATCTTCCGGCAGGTCCAGGCGGAGCCGAGCAGGCTGCCCCAGGTCAGATAGCGGTGGAAGGCGAACTCGGCGAGCAGCGCGGTCTGTTCCCCGGTGAGCTCCGCCGTCGCCCGGTCGGCCGTGCGGTTCGCGGTGGTCTGGCGCACGTAGGAGCGCAGGTACCGCTTCAGCGGCGCGGCGGCCAGCCGCCGCGCCTCCTCGTCGTCCGCGCCGACGAACGTGTGCGCCATCAGCGTCACCCGGCCGTGCGCGTCGGTGCCGCCCTGGTCGGGGGCGGCGGCGCAGGCGGCCCGGTAGCGGGCGATGCGCTCGGCGAGTTCCTCCCGGTTCTGCCCGACGGTCGCCCCGAGCACCCCGGCCCGCAGACCTCCGGCCGCCTCCCAGGTCGCGGGGTTGCCGGAGCTCGTCAGCCACAGCGGCAGGGTGTCCTGCACGGGCCGGGGCTGCGGCCGGACGGTGACCGTGGCGCCGGTGCCGTCGGTGAACTCGGCCTCCTCGCCCGCCCACAGCCGCCGCAGCAGCGGGATGTCCCGCAGGGTCCGCTCCCGGCGGTCGTCGTAGCTGCCGGGTGCGAGCACGAAGTCGGCGGAGTGCCAGCCCGTCGCGGCCGACAGCCCGATCCGGCCGTGCGAGAGGTTGTCGACGACCGCCCAGTCCTCCGCGATCCGCAGCGGATGGTGCAGCGGCAGGATCACGCTGCCCGCCCGGATGTTGATCCGCTCGGTCGCCACCGCGAGCGCCGCGCTGAGCACCGGCGGGCTCGGGAACACCTGGCCCACCTGCTGGAAGTGCCGTTCGGGCGTCCAGATCGCGTGGAAGCCGAGCCGGTCCGCGGTGCGGGCGACGGTGAGGATGTCGTCGTATGCCTCGCTGTGCCGGGGCGCGGCCCCGGGGTCCGCGGGGCTGTCGGCGCCGAAGAACATCACGCTCAGGTCCATGGCACCTCCTTGTGGCTGGTGTCGGTGCGGCCGGCGCGGCCGGGCTGCCGAGGAACGCGCGGCCGGCGCGGGATCGGCGCCGGTGCGGCGGGGGCCCCGGCAGGCGCGCGCTCCAGCTCGGCGGCGAGTGCGGCGACCGTGGGCGAGGTGAACAGCTGGGCGGCGGTCACCGGGCGCCCGGCACCGGTCAGACGGGCCGCGACCCGCACCGCGCGCAGGGAGTTGCCGCCCAGCCGGAAGAAGTCGTCGTGCGGGCCGACGCGTTCGACGCCGAGGACGTCGGACCACACGGCGGCGATCTCCCGGCGCAGCGCCGGGTCCGCCGGGCCGTCGTCGGCGCGGGCGGGGGTGAGCAGCGCGTCCCGCGCCGGGTCCGCCCGCCGGGACGGCTCGGGCAGCACGAGCCGGGACAGCGGCAGGTCCGGCTCGGCGGCCGCCGCGCGCAGCGCCTCGACGACCGAGTCCGCCAGCCCGTCCACGCACTCCGGCTCCAGACAGGAGGTCCGGTACTCGAAGACCAGCGTCATGCCGTCCGGCGAGCCCGACGGGGAGTGGTCGTCCGTCACGTCCACCAGCAGCTCGAACCGTGCGGTGCCGGTGCGCAGCGGTTCCACGCCGGTCGTGGCGCCGGGCAGGTCGACCTCGGCGCGGGCGTTGTTCTGCAGCGCCAGCACCACCTCGGTGAACGGCTGCCGTCCCGGCGGACGTACGGGGCCCAGCGCGTCCACGACCTCCTCGAACGGCACGTCCTGGTGCGCGAAGGCGTCCAGCGCCGTCTCCCGGATCCGCGCGAGCAGCTGCCGGGCGGTCGGGTCGCCGGAGGCGTCGGTGCGCAGCACCAGCATGTTGACGAAGAACCCGACGACGTCGTCCACCGTGCCGTCGTGCCCGCGCCCGGCGATCGGCGACCCGACCGCGAGATCCTCGCCCGCCCCGGCCCGCACCAACGCGGTGGCCAGCGCGGCGTGCAACGCCATGAACAGCGTGGCACCCTGCTCCCGCGCCGCATCGACGATCCGCGCGTGCGTCCCCGCGTCCAGCCGCCGTACGACGGTGTCGGCGTCCCGGCCCGGCACGGCGGGCCGTCCGGGACGGCGGGGGAGCAGCGGACCGCCGGGAGCCAGACCGGTCAGGGCCTTGCGCCAGAACGCGAGTTGCTCGCAGGCCAACGACCCGGGATCGTCCACCGCGCCGAGCCGCTCCCGCTGGCGGCGGGCGAAGTCGGCGTACGGCACGGGCAGCGCGGTCGCCTCCGGCACGGCTCCGGCGGCACGGGCGGCGTAGGCCCGCGACAGGTCCCGGAACAGCGGCGGCAGGGACCAGCCGTCACCCGCGATGTGGTGCAGAACCAGCAGCAGCGCGTGCTCGTCCGGCCGGTCCGTGACACCGAACAGCACGGCGTGCAGGGGGAGTTCGGCGGCGAGGTCGAAGCGGTGCCGGGCGGCCTCGGCGACGGCCCCCGCCAGCTCCCCGGAACCGACCCGGACCTCCCGCAGCCGCGGACGTGCCTCGGCACCGTCCAGCACCCGCTGCCCCGGCTCGCCGTCACTCTCCTCGAACACGGTCCGCAGCACCGCCTGCCGTGCCGCCACGTCCCCGAGCGCCGCCCGCAGCGCCTGCGCGTCGACCGCCCCACGCAGCCGCACCAGCACCGGCAGGGTGTACGCGGTGCCCGCGTCGACCCGGTCCAGGAACCACAGGCGCCGCTGGGCGTAGGAGAGGGGAAGCGTGTCACCGGCCGGGGGCCCAGCGGGCACGTCCGCCCGGTCGCCGTGTTCCGCCGTCTCCTCGGCGTACGGCAGCAGCGCCGCCGGCGTCCGGCACTCGAACAGCGTCCGTACGCCGACCCGCGCGCCCAGCGTCAGCTGGATCCGGCCCAGCAGCCGGGCGCCCGTCAGCGAGTTGCCGCCGAGCTCGAAGAAGTCGTCCTCGGGGCCGACGGACGCGACCCCCAGCACCTCGGAGAACAGCGCGCACAGCGCCTCCTCCACCGGCCCCGACGGCCGCCGTCCGCCCGCCGAGCCGAGGGAGCCGGTGACCGGGCCGGGCTCTGGCAGGGCGGCGCGGTCCAGCTTGCCGTTGGGGGTCAGAGGCAGGGCATCCATCAGGACGAAGGCGGCCGGGACCAGATAGTCGGCCAGCGGTCGAGCCGCATGCTCCCGTAACTCCCCTTCCGAGGGCCGCGAGTCGCCGTCGCGCGCGACGACGTACGCGACCAGCCGCTTCTCGCCCGTGCTGTCGGGCCGGGCGACCACGGCGGCCCGGACCACGCCCGGATGACCCGCCAGAACCGTCTCCACCTCGCCCGGCTCCACCCGGAAGCCGCGGATCTTCACCTGGGAATCGGCACGCCCGAGATACTCCAGCACCCCGTCCGCCCGGCGCCGCACCAGGTCCCCGGTGCGGTACATCCGCTCGCCCGCGGGCCCGTACGGATCGGCCACGAACCGCTCGGCCGTCAGCTCCGGCCGGCCGCAGTAGCCGAGGGCGACACCCGCACCGGCGGCGTACAGCTCACCCGTCCCGCCGTCCGCGACGGGCCGCAGCCGCTCGTCCAGCACCCGGAGCCGCTTCCCGGCCAGCGGGCGCCCGATCGGCACCGGCCGGCCGTCCCGGACCTCCTCGGCGGTGACCGGATGGACGGTCAGGAAGACCATGCCCTCGACCGGTCCGTAGCCGTTGCTCAGCCGCAGTCCGGGGTGGCGCGCGAGGGCGCGGGCCGCGTGCGCGGGCGACAACGGCTCGCCACCGACGATCAGTTCACGTACGCCGTCCAGGGCCCGCGGACACTCGTCGACGACCACGTGGAACAGGGAGGCCGAGAGGTACAGCGCGGTGACGGCGTGCCGGTTCACCAACTCGGCGATCACCACCGGGTCGGGCCGCTGCCCCGGGTGCAGTACGCACAGGCCGCCGTTCAGCAGCGGCCCCCACAGCTCCAGCGCGAACGCGTCCCAGGACACCGGGGAGCACTGCAGCCACACCGCGCCGGCCCCGAAGGACGCGAAGTCCTGCCCGGTCAGCGTCCCGGCGATGGCGGAATGGGGGGCGACGATGCCCTTCGGACGACCGGTGGAGCCGGAGGTGAACATCACGCAGGCCGGATCGTGCGGCCGTACGGCCACGGGCGCGATCCGCCGGGCCTGCTCGGCGTCCTCCACCGCCACCGACACGGCGTCCGTCACCGGCTGGCCTTCCCCCCGGCGGCACACCACGACATCGACCCCCGCGTCGGCCGCCATCCCGCGCAGCCGCTCCGCCGGAAAGTCCGGGTCGAGCATCACATGGCCGGCACCGGCCTTGAGCGTGCCGAGCAGCGCCACCACCATCTCGGCGGACCGCTCCAGGTACACGCCCACCAGAGCCCCCGGTCGAACGCCGTGCCGCAGTAGCAGCCCGGCCAGCCGGTCGGCACGCGCGTCGAGTTCGCCGTAGCTCAGCCGTTCCCCGCCGTCCACCAGCGCGGTCGCGGCCGGTGTCCGCCGAGCCTGCCGCGCGAAGAGTTCATGCACACCGTGCAACGCCCCCGTCGCCCCCATCTCAGGCGTCTGCGCCCGCGCGGGCGGGACATATGTCCGTCCAGTTGGCCTCGACGTGGGCGAGGCACTCGGCACGGCTGCTCGCGGTCAGCGCCACGTCCCACCCGTCCGGCACGGCGATCCCCTCGGGCCACAGCGAGTACTGGCCCTCGGCATTGGTGAGGACGAGATAGGTCCCGTTCTCGTCCTCGAACGGATTGGTGGTCATGGTCGGCCCTCCACGAGTGCTTTGTTCCCGGGGTTGTCGGGTTCGTCGGTGCTCTGCGGGGCCTCGGGATCGCCGGGCCGCGCGGAGCCGTCGCCGTCAGGGGGTTCCGCGGAGTCGCCGGCGACGTCCGGCAGCAGCGAGTCGATCTCGCGCACCGTGCGCCGGGACATGCTGAGCACCGCGACGGTGATGCCGCACAGCCCGGCGATCAGCAGCATGGCGGCCATCCCGCTGCCCGGCCCGTCCCCGAGGAGCGGCCCGAGCACCACGAAGATGCCGGCGCCGTCCGCGGCCTGCGGTTCGAAGACATGGTCGGCCAGCGGACCGGAGACCGCGGTGGCCAGCGGGACGGAGAGCTGTGACAGGAACATCACCGCGCCGAAGACCCGGCCGTGCCACTCCTGCGGAACCTTCGTCTGCACGATCGCCTGCATCGTGCCGTTGATCATCGGCATCAGCGCCGCGCCCACCAGGATGGCCGCGCACCAGCCGACCACCTCGCCCGCCAGCGCCATCGCCACCTGCGCGGACAGACACATGCCGATGATCCCGAGCAGCATGCCCCGGGCCCGGTTGCGCGGCCCGCTCCAGGCCGCCATCAGCAGCCCGCCGGCGACCCCGCCGACCCCGATCGCGGTGTTGACGCTCGCCAGCGCCGAGGTCTCCCCGCCGGAGCGCGCCAGCACCATGGGCTGTACGGCGGCGAAGCCGAAGACCATGACCAGGTTGACGAAGCAGAAGGCCAGCATCAGATCGCGCAGGCTCGGGAAGCGGAACAGAAAACGCATCCCCTCGACCGCCTCGGCGATCAGCTTCTTGCGCGGACCGCCGGCCGCCTTCGCCGCCGGCCCGTTGTCCCCCTTCATCCGTACGACCCGGATCGTGGCCAGCGCGAGAGCGAAGCTCACCAGGTCGGCGACGAGGATGAAACCGAGCCCGGAGAACGCCACCAGCAGCCCCCCGAGCGCCGGGCCGCCCACGTCGGCGGTGCTCTTGGCGCTCGCCAACAGGCTGTTCGCGCGCTGGAGTCGGCTCTTGTCCACCAGCAACGGCACGGCCGCGCCGAGCGCCGGGAACTGGAACGCGGCGGCACCGCCGAGCAGCATGACCGCCCCGTAGACCTCCCAGGTGTGCAGGCCGCCGGTGAAGTGCAGCACGGCGAGCAGCGCCACGACCAGCAGTCCGCCGCCGTCCGCGAGCTGGAGTGCCGTACGCCGTCTGACGCGGTCGACGAAGGCTCCGGCGAGCGGACTCAGCAGCACCTGGGGGAGCAGCGCGCACAGCGAGAGGGTGGTCAGCGCGGTCGCCCGGCCGGTGGCCGACCAGGTCTCGAAGACGAAGGCGAACCGCAGGACGGAATTGCCCACCAGGGACACCGCCTGCCCGCTCCAGACGAGCATGAAGGGACCCATGCCGGTGAACCGGCCGCTCTTCCCCCCGTCGTGCGCGGTGTCGTCCTGCGAGCGCGCCGCATCGGCCACGTGCGTACCCCCGTCGAATGTGGCTTCCGGTCGAGAACCCTAGTTCGAAGAGGCGGGCCGCACAGCCCTGACCACGAAAGGCGACCGAGAAGCCCTCACAGAGGGCTCGCCACGGCCGAGAGGGGTGCGGCTGAAAGGCCCGTACCGGGACAAGGCACGGCCATCTCGTAGGCACCTACGAACATTTGACGACACAACGACATTCAGAACATATCGCACGAGAGATGTCGTTCCCGGACACCTCCGCCGCTTTCCAGCAGCGAATTCCGTGCCCCGTGTCCCCGTCAAGGGGGCCGTTCTCCCGGTCGTCGACCGATGGACTGGCCCGACCAACTGCGGTCTCCCTAGGATGTGTTGTCGGCGAGGTGATCTCCTCGGCCGTCCTGCCCCTGGGGGAAGCCATGGAGCCTGGAAAGCTGTCCACGTCGATCGATGCCACGGTCCCCACGGCCGCGCGCATGTACGACCACTACCTCGGAGGCAAGGACAACTACGCCTCGGACCGAGCCGCCTGCGAGGAGCTGGACAAGGTCGTCCCCAGCACCCGGGCCCTCGCCCTGAACAACCGTCGCTTCCTCCAGCGGGTGGTCGGCACCCTGGCCGGCGAGTTCGGGATCCGGCAGTTCCTCGACCACGGCTCCGGCCTGCCCACCCAGAACAACGTCCACCAGGTCGCGCAGGCCGTCGACCCCTCCTCACGCGTGGTGTACGTCGACAACGACCCGATGGTCCTGGTCCACGGCCGCGCCCTGCTGGACCAGAACAACAACACCGCCGTCATCCACGCGGACATGCGCGCGACGGACCAGATCTTCTCCCACTCGGACACCGAGCGCCTGATCGACTTCTCGCAGCCGGTGGCCGTGCTGTTCAACTCGGTGTTCCACTGCATCCCGGACAGCGACACCGACGGCCCGCTCGCCGTGGCCCGCCGGGTGCGCGAGCGCCTCGCGCCCGGCAGCTTCATGGTGATGTGCCAGCTGGTCAGCGAGGACCCCGAGGTCCGTAAGTTCGTCACCGACTTCATGGACCAGGCGACGCAGGGGCACTGGGGCCGGGTACGTCAGGAGAAGGACGTCGCGGAGTACTTCGACGGCCTGGAGATCCTCGAGCCCGGCCTGGTGGAGGTCTCCACCTGGCGTCCGGACACCGAGGTGGCGCCGCGTCAGCTCACGCGGGAGTGGATCGAGTTCGGCGGCGTCGGCCGACTGCCGTAGCGACCGCAGGGCGGGGGAAGCGGCGTCACGGCCGCTCCCCGGAACCCCTGCCGCTCATGCGTACCGCTTCATCGTCTCGCGCAGCCGCTCCAGCGACTCCCGCGGGTTGAGGGCCTCGTCGCCCAGGCGGTCCAGGGCGAGGCGGTACTCCTCGGTCTCGTCGCGGTCCTCCAGGAAGGCCGCGCTCTTGATGTGCTCCAGATAGACGATGTCGGGCAGATCGACGCCGCCGAACCGGAGATAGGTGATCGGCATCGCGGGCGCCGAGGCGTTGGTGACGTCCAGCGGCACGATCTGCACGGTCACATGCGGCCGCTGGGCCATCTCCACGAGGTGCTCCAGCTGCGCGTGCATCACGTCGCGACTGCCCAGGACCCGCAGCAGCACCGACTCGTCGACGACCGCCCACAGCTGGGGCGCGTCCGGGCGGTGCAGCAGCTGCCGCCGGCGCATCCGCAGCTCGACCCGCCGCTGCACCTCACGGGGCGGAGCGGTCGGCAGCCCGCGCTCGACGACGGCCCGGGTGTAGTCGTCGGTCTGCAACAGGCCCGGCACGTACTGGAGTTCAAAGGTACGGATGGAGGTCGCGGCCTCCTGGAGCCCGACCAGCCGGTCGAACCACTCCGGCATCAGCCGCTTGTCGTAGCGCTGCCACCAGCCGGGCTCACCGGCGCGCCGCAGCAACTGAAGCAGCACCGAGGCCTCGTACTCCTCGGTGCCGTAGTGCTCCAGCAGGGCCCGCACGTCCGCCTCGGTCGGAGGCCGACGGCCCTTGCCCGCCTCGATGCGCGACAGCTTCGCCGGACTGAATCCCACGGCCCGCGCGACCTGGTCCTGGGACAGGCCGAGGTCCTCGCGGAGGCCGCCCAACTGGACGCCGACCAGCATCTTCAGCAAGGTCGGGGCGGGCTCGGTCCGGTCCAGATAGGGTTCGAGGCGGGAGATGCGAGGTGACTCGGGCGACATCCTGACTCCCCGTAGACCGGCAGACGACAGACAGCATTATCGCATCCCGCCGCCTCGCGGCGCCGGAACCGCAAGAAGTGGAACGCTCAACTTCCGCTTGCGGAGGGCGTTTCGCCCTCGACCGGTCGCGCGCTCAGGGGAATGGTGGCCGTCTCGTATCCGGGGACAGGCGCCCGACTCGTACGGGCCCGTTTCGTATGAGCCCGTTTCGTATGAGCCCGTTCGTATCGGCCCGTTCGTAGGGCCCGTCTCGCGTAGGCCGGCCTCGCCAGGCCCGTCTCACATAGGGGCGCAGCCGGTCTCGCTGGCGCCTGTTGCATGCGGGCCCGGTCTCGCTGGCGCCTGTTGCACGCGGGCCCCGTCTTGCAGGCGTCTGTTGCACGCGGGCCCCGGCCCACAGGCTCCTGTGACACGGGGGCGGCCCACAGGCCCCTGTCACACAGGGGCGGCCCACAGGCACCTATCACACACGGGCCCCGCCTCGCACGGGCCGTCTCGCGCAGGGCCGTCCCACGGAGGCTCGCCTCGCGTGGGCTTGCTTCACGTGGGCTTGCTTCACGTGGGCTCGCCTCGCGTGGGCTTGCTTCACGTGGGTCGGTCCCCTGTCGGCCCGTCTCACGCCAGGTGGTCGAACTCCCCCTCCTTCGCGCCGGCCAGGAAGGCCGCGATCTCGGCAGGGGTGTAGACAAGGGCCGGTCCGTCGGGGTGGCGGGAGTTGCGCATCGCGACGCTGCCGTCGCCCAGGGCGGCAACCTCGACGCAGTTGCCCTCGGCATTGCTGTGCCGGCTCTTGATCCAGCGGACGCCCAACGAGTCTGCCCGTACGCCGTTCGGTGCTGTTGGCACTGCACTCTCCTTGCTCACGTTGCTCACGTTCCGTCACGCGCGTGCCCGATGCCCCAGCGGATCCGGACCGCACCACGTGCTCCACGCCGACATCTCACGCGAAATTTCCCGTGAAATTGCACGGAGACGCCGTTGGCGTGGATAATAGCCCGTGGCGTCAAGTGCAGCGCGGACGCCCCGTCCTGACCGTGTATCAGGGGAGACGTTGTGTCGTTACCTGCGTACGAAGGGCTCCGACTGCCCCGTGACGCTGCGTCACATGAGGCGTTGACGACAGCGCCACCAGCACACAGCGGCCCCCCGGGCCCGCGCCGGCTCGCCACACCGGAGTCTCCGCAGACACCGCCCCGCTCCGCAGTCCTGCGCCTCGTCGGCGCCGAACGGGGCTGCGCCGAGGCCCGCGACTTCGTCCGTCGCACTCTGAGCAGCTGGGAACTCGACGACTGCGGCCCCGACGCCCTGATGGTGGTCACCGAACTGCTCGCCAACGCCGTACTGCACGCCGCACCGCACTCCGCGGCCCGCCCCGCGGCCGACCCCGGCATCTGGCTCCGGCTCAGCGTCCGCCGCCCGGCCCACCTGGTCTGCGCGGTCACGGACCCGAGCGACCGCCCGCCGGTGTACCCGCACACCTCCGACCCCTTCGACGAGCACGGTCGCGGACTGCGCATCATCGACAGCCTGTCCGAACACTGGGGCTGGACCAGGCGGCACCCCCTGGGCAAGACGGTCTGGGCGATGCTTCCGACAGCCGGCGACCGCTGATCCCCCACGGGTCCTGCACTGCATGCGCAAATGTGCACGCGCACGTGAACAATTGACCATGTGCCCGAATAGGTCGCCGGGCCACCATATTTGGGATGTCCCCGACGGTGGTGTAACACGGTCGCGTTCGTCTGACGCAGAACCAGGCGGAAGGAAGTCACCGCGCAATGCCCGAATCCCGGCGCAGCGCGGTATCCAGTCGGCCCAGCAAACGCGTCAGATCGGATTTCTTGTGAACACCGACCCGGTATCCGGATACCAGACGTACGACCAGCGCCCGCACCAGGACCGCGGGGCCCGCAACGAGGCCACGGCCCGTAGAGCATCGCTGGCGATCTGCACGATCGCCGACGTCGCGGCCGGTCTGCTCGGCCTGTGGATCGTCCTGTACCTCCTCGACGCGAACCAGGCCAACGCCTTCGTGGGGTTCGTCCACGGCGCGGCGGACCTGCTCTCCGGATGGGCACGCGACATTTTCACCATGGACACGGAGGGCCTACGAGTCATCCTCAATTACGGCCTCCCCGCCATCCTCTATCTGGCCCTCGGCCACGGAATTGCCGCCCGCCTGAACAGGGCCTGAAGGCAATACCCACCGGAAGGACGACACAGTGCCACGCACTCCCGCCGAAAACGATCACCTGCCCATTTATGAAGACCTGGTGCGCGAACGCGGAGACGCCGTAACGGAAGCCCAAATAGCAGCCGCACACACCCAGCACCAGGCAGCGGTACTCCTGCCGGAGGGGGATGCGGGGCAGTGGGGCCGGGAGCGGGGACATGGGGGCGGGGGTCGATAGCGCTCGATGCGGCCGGGGGCCCGCACGAGGGCGAGGTGACATCACGGCCGCGACGCGCATCCACCGACGCGGCACGCATCCCGAGTGCCGCTCCCGGCACCACCCGCCGGCACAGACAAGACACCAAGACCCCGCACTCAGCTGGCCGTGCCAGACCGCCTGTGACCTGCGGGATTCTCTGGCTGGGCCGATGTCGGCGCATCTCTCCGAGGCCCGGAATCGTGTGGCGCGCCTGTCCATGCTTCCGACGGGTTCAACGGTTTCACGCTTGCACAGGAAGCGAGCTACCATCTAAGTAAGATTCAATCTACGTAATATCGAAACTGTGTTCTGCTGTGAGGGGCTGCCTGTGGAATTCAAGGGCAGGGTGGCTGACCTGGATCTGCTGGCTCGACAGCTGGGCTTGGTGATCGACGGCGTGGGTGCCACCCGTGGGCGGGCTGTGATCATGACCGGGCGGCGCCGGGTGGGGAAGTCTCGCCTGGTCCAGGAGTTCTGTGACCGGTCCCGGGTTCCGTACGTGGTCTTCCAGGCGACCCGGGGCCGCAACGCCGTGGCCGAGCTGGCGGACTTCACTGGGGCGCTCGCCCAGTCCGCCCTACCGGGGGCGGAGCTGGTGGCCGGGCTGCAGGCCGCGGACTGGAATCAGGCGCTGCGCTCACTGGCCGTCGCGGTTCCGGACGACGTCCCGAGCATCGCGGTGATCGACGAGGTGCCGTGGCTGGTTGAGCAGGACGGGGAGTTCGAGGGGGCTCTGCAGACCGTCTGGGACCGTCATCTGTCCGCCAAGCCGGTCCTGCTCATCCTGGTCGGCAGCGACATGTCGGTGATGGAGGCGTTGCAGTCCTATGGCCGCCCGTTCTTCGGGCGGGCGGCGAAGATGACCGTACGGCCGCTGCATCTGGGCGATGTGCAGGCCATGACCGGGCTGGAAGCGGCGGACGCGGTGGACGCGCTGCTGATCACGGGAGGCTTCCCGGAAATCGTCCAGTCGTGGCGGCCCGGGATGGGCCGGGCGGACTTCCTGCGCGAGGCCGTGGCGAATCCGCTGTCTCCGCTCCTGGTGGCGGGCGAGCTGTCGCTGCTGGGGGAGTTCCCCGAGGCGTCGCACTCGCGGGCGGTGCTGGAGGCGGTGGGCAGCGGCGAGCGGACCTTCTCCACCATCGCTGCACAGGCCGGCGGAACAGGTGCCCTGCCATCGGGCACGCTGTCCCCGCTGCTGAACACCCTGCAGGCCAAGCGGGTTCTGGCGGCCGACCTGCCGCTGTCCGCGAAGGCCGACACCAAGAACAAGCGCTACCGCATCGCCGATCCGTATCTCCGTTTCTGGCTGGCCTTCCTGCAGCGAGGCATCCCGCTCATCGAGCGCGGCCGGGGCGATCTCGCCCTGGAGCGCATCGAGCGGTCCTGGACCACCTGGCGGGGCCGTGCGGTCGAGCCGCTCATCCGCGAGTCGCTGCTGCGGCTGCTGCCCGACGAGCGATGGCCGGAGACAGAGACTGTCGGCGGCTGGTGGAACCGGCAGAACAACCCCGAGATCGACCTGGTCGGCACCGACCGTGAACCCGTGGCGGGCGCGGTCCACTTTGTCGGCTCCATCAAGTGGCTGGAGTCCCAGCCGTTCGGCCGACGCGAATACGACGCCCTGGCCCGGGACGTACTCGCGGTGCCCGGCGCCGGGCCGGACACGCCGCTGGTCGCGGTGTCCCGCAGTGGTGTGGTCGGCAGTCTGCCACTTGCGGCCCACTGGGGACCTGAAGATCTGGTCCGCGCCTGGCAGTAGCGGCCGGTCCGCGCCTGGCAGTAGCGGAGAGACGGTGAGGCAGGGGGAAGCCGGCGGAGCCTTGCACCGGCTTCGGGCGGGTGTTCTGCCCGGTCCTGCGGATCCAGTCCGACAGCAGGTTCAAGCGAGACGGCGGCCCAGCTGAATCGGTACTTCGGCGGCGGATCGACCGCAGGTGCAGGTCCCGGCAGGAGCCACAAGACATGGCTGGTCGTGCACACGACGCCGACCTGCACCTGCGGGGCGAACACGGGTGGTGCGGGGTCGCTCCGGAGCCCGACCGCGCGGTGGTCTCGGGACGGAAGCCTGCAGACAGGGAGTGGGGTGTTACCGGAGGCCGTGGTGGTCGAGGCGGTGGATGAGGCCGGGGCGGCGCTGGTAGTCCTCGCGCAGGTTGGTGAGGCGTTGCCGGAAGTCCGTGCTCCGACCGGTGTGGACGTACGCGTCACGTAGTTCCGCGAGTAGGGTGACGGCTTGGTCGTAGGCGTTGGTCTTCTTGGTGGCGATGTGCGCCTCGACCTGCTGCCAGATGTGTTCGGCCTCGCCTGCGAGGGCGGTCAGGTGCTGGTTGCGGGCTGCGGTTCGTCCGTGTTCGGCGCGCTGTCGGCGTTCGGTGCGCCGTGTGCGGGCGGCGTCCAGGAGGCGGGCCGCTGATCGGCGCCCGGTGACCGTGGTGTGGGCTGTGGTGCCGCGCAGGCGCTGCAGGAGTTCGGTGCGCAACTCGGTTTCCGGGCCGAGGGCGAGCCGCAGCAGGAGAGCGTCTTTTTCCTTCTGCGGGAGGGCGGCGATCAGCGGGGCGAGTTCCTTCTTCGTGGGTTTGGCCGGCTCCTTGGGCGCGGTGGGACTGGCCTGGGCCGCCACTGCCAGCAGGTCGTCATTGACGCGCAGGAAGTCCGCGAGCGCGCGCTGTGGGGCGGTCAGTTCGCCGAGCCCGGCCGGGACAGGCGGCTCGGGGCAGGTCCGGTACTCCTCTTCTTCGTCGTCTTCGAGTTCCCGGGCGGTGAGCGCGGAGAGCCAGGCGAGGTAGAGAGGGCGCAGGTCGCCGGTGGCCAGTTCGCCGCGTACGCCGATGAGGGCGGTCAGGGAATCGTCGGCGCCCTCGACCCAGTCGCCACCCTCGTCTTCACTGGTGAGGTCGAGCAGGAGATGGGTGCGGGTGGTCCAGGCGTCGACGTGGTGGTCGAGGCAGTACGGCTTCACCGCGGGCAGGGTCAGGGCTTCTTTGGGCAGGCGCAGCATCAGCCGGTGGGTGCCCCAGTTTGTGACGTACAGGTGGGCGTCGAAGCAGCGCTCGACCATGCGGCGTGGACTGCCGCTCAAGTCGCCCCAGTTGTAGGTGTTGGTGAAGCTGGTGGCCGTGATCCGGGCACGCGTGGAGATGGCCCGCAGCTGCTCCTGCTCCTCGCGGCTCAGCGGTCGATCGAGGGTCTGGAACTCGTAGTACTGGTACTCGCTCACGGGGCGGACCCTCCCTGGCACTGGTCGAGTTGGAGGGCAAACCCACTGAAGTCGTCGACTCGCACCCCCAGCCCCTAGGGTGGCGGAGCATCGACTCCACAACCACAGCAGGGCGGAAAAGAATCATGCGCGGCCTCACCGAGGCGAACCTCAGAACGCTGGCCGGTGCTCGTTCCTTCGAACGCGGCCTCGGGTACCTCGACGCGGTGTCCGGGGTCGAGGTCGGTGACGGCTGGGTCACCGCGAGCGTCCACGGCACGGAGCGGTACGAGGTGGAGCTGACTCTGGACGGGCCCGGCGCGCCGGCCGGCGAGTGCGACTGCCCGTACGGCCTGGAGGGCAACTTCTGCAAGCACCTGGTCGCCCTCGGCCTGACGGTGCTCGCCCAGCGGGAGAGCCTGCCGCGGCAGCGGAAGGCGGCCCGGGAGCGCGCGCAGGACCTCGACGGGTGGCTGTCCGCCCTGTCCAAGGACGAGTTGCTCGCTGTGCTGAGGGAACAGATCGGCGAGGACCGGCAGTTGCGGCGGCGCCTGGAGCTGCGGGCCGCGAGCGCCCGAGGGGACCTTGCCGTGGTCCGGTCCCGTGTCCGCGATCTGCTCGACATCGGCCCCTTCGCGCAGTACGGGTACGTCGAGTACGCCGATGCCCGCGCCTACGCCGACCAGGCCGGGCAGGCGGTTTCCTCGATCGGCGCGCTGACCGGCTCGGGCCGGGCCGCCGACGCGGTCACCCTGGCGCGGGAGGCGATGCGGCTGCTGGCCGACGCGGTGGAGAGCGTCGACGACTCAGACTGCTGGCTCGGGCAGATCGGCGCAGACCTCGCCGACGCCCACCTCGTCGCGTGCCGTGCGGCACGCCCCGACCCCGATGAGCTCGCGCGCTGGCTGGTCGGCCATGCGCTCGGCGACGTCGACGACGGCCTGACCGACATCGATCCGCTCGATTACGAGGATGTCCTCGGCGAAGAGGGAATGGCCGTCCTGCGGAAGTCGGCGGTCGAGGCGTGGCAGGGCAACCGTCGCGGCTGGGCGGAGAAGTACCTGATGGAGCGTCTGGCCAAGGCGGAAGGCGATGTCGACGCCGTGATCGCCGTGCACGCAGCCGACCTCTCACCGAACGGTCACCAGCACCTGGTCATCGCCCGCGAGCTGGACACCGCCCGGCGCTCCGACGAGGCCCTGCGCTGGGCGGAACGCGGCATCCGGGAAACCCGGGCACTCTCCGCCGTCGACACCGCCCTCGTCGACTACCTCTGCGAACGCTACGCGCAGGCGGGCCGGCTCTCCGACGCCGTCGCTGTGCGCCGCGACCACTTCGGTGCCCGGCGCACCCTGGCTGCGTACCAGCAGCTGCGCGCCGCCTCGCGGGCCGCGGACTGCTGGCCGGCCGAGCGCGGGGGAGCCCTTGCCCTGCTGCGTGCCGACGCGGAGCGGCGGCAACAGGGCTGGTACGGCGGCCCCGTCCTGGTCGACGCCCTGCTCGACGACGAGGACGGGGCCGCCGCCTGGCAGGCCGCGACCCAAACCGGCGCCCACGACCGGCAGTGGCTCGCCCTCGCCGACCAGACGCGGGCCACCCGTCCCGCCGACGCGCTCGGCGTCTACCTGCGCCTGGCCGAGCCACTGACCAAGCAGACCGGCAACACCGTCTACGAGCAGCTCGTCGGCCTGCAACTGAGCATCCGCGACTGCCACCGCCGCCTGGGCACAGAGGACGAGTTCGCCGTGTACGTCACCGCCCTGCGCACCGCCCAGAAACGCAAGCGGAACCTGATGCGCCTGATGGACGAACACGGTCTGTGAGCCGGACGGCGTCTCGGGGACCCACCCGGCCCAAGCCGCCCTCGCATCCCTGCCGCCGGGATGGTGCTCTTCATGTCCAGGTGAACCCGCGGCTGCCCGTGCGACCGCGTGCAGCCGTCATCGCCGCGTACGACCTCGGGCTGGTCGCACCACGCGACCCATGACCGTTCCGGGGATCGTCGCTGCTGGTGAAGCCGTCGACATGGGGCGTGAGGGCTGGCCTCGGCGCCGTGGACGCGATGTTGCCGCTGAGACTCGACAGTCGTCCGCAGCCTGCTGCCAAGACGAGCGAATAGCCCCGGCGTCGGCCAGGTTCCCATGTCCTGGGTACCCCGGTACCCCCAGGGGCACCAACCTGCGCGAGAACTCCAGACCAGCCCTGACCTGCGCAGAAGTGGAACCACTCAAGGCCAGCCAGGAAAACCTGACTGGCTGTCATCTGCTGAGATGCCCCAAAAAGTGCACTGACCTGCACATGCGCTGCGCAGGCGAGTGCCCCCGGCAGGATTCGAACCTGCGCACACGGCTCCGGAGGCCGTTGCTCTATCCCCTGAGCTACGGGGGCGTGTCGGGCGCCTTGCTTGGCGGCGACGGGTAGAACCCTACCAGCTTCAGTGGGGTGTTCATGAACGGGTTTCCGGGGGCGTGGCACCCTGCGCGACCTGGGGTGGGTCGCCCACAGGGGGGTGGAAGTCGGGAAAACCCGGACGCGGTGGCCGGTCCGGACCTACTCTCGAGTTGTGCCAGGCGCTTCCGGCCGGGTCCTTGTTGTGGACGACAACAAGGTCATCCGGCAGCTGATCAGGGTCAATCTCGAGCTGGAGGGGCTTGAGGTGGTGACCGCGGCCGATGGCGCCGAGTGTCTGGATGTCGTTCATCAGGTGCGGCCCGACGTGATCACCCTCGACGTGGTCATGCCCCGACTGGACGGGCTGCGTACCGCCGCGCGGCTGCGTTCCGACCCCCGCACCCGTGATCTTCCCCTCGCCATCATCAGCGCCTGCACCCAGTACGAGGTCGACAGCGGCCTCGACGTCGGCGTGGACGCCTTCCTCGCCAAGCCCTTCGAGCCCGCCGAACTCGTGAATCTTGTACGGCGGTTGATCGAGCGGAGGGGAAGTGGGGAGGCCGACAGCCGACCCGATGGCAGGGGTGCCGATGATGCCGTGTTCCGGGGCGTCCTGGGCGCGGGCGAGGCCGCCGGGCGCACTGGAGGCTGAGGCGGGCAGGGGCAGCTGAGTCCTGAGCGCCTGCCCCGTCCTGAGTCCCTGCCCCGCCTACCGCGTCCTCCGAGTCATCCGTGTCCTCCTTCGGAGCAGGTCGATCGACCGTGCCGCCCACCCCACCCATGGGTCCAGCGTCACGCCGGCAACCTCGCGCCGCACCGCGCCACCCCGGTAAGCCCCGTGCCACGGCGGGACCGCGTGCTGAATCAGGCCCCCAGCTCCCCGCCCCGTCCACATCGCGAAACCCAGCCCAAACCCATGCGCATACCCACCCCCCTCCTCCCATACGCTTGTCCCCGTGACCCCCGTCGAGCTCTCCCGTTCCGTGCTGTGTGCGGTGCGTCGTGCTGTCGACGAGGGGGAACTGGCCGTCGCCGTGCCCGAGCGGGCCGTGGTCACCGTGCCGGGGCCCGGCGGGTATGGGGACTACGCGACCAACATCGCGCTCCAGCTCGCCCGCCCGGCCGGGCAGCCCGCCCTGCGTGTCGCCGAGATTGTGCGGTCGTACCTCGCGGGGGCGGACGGTGTCGCCGATGTCGTCGTCACCGGGCCCGGGTTCCTGAACATCCGCCTCGGCGAGACCGCCTCCGTCGCCCTCGTCGAGGAGATCCTTCGGCGCGGCGAGCGGTACGGATACGCCGGCGGTCCCTCCGAGGACTTCGTGCCGCTGTCCTGTCCGTCTGAGGTCCGGGCCGTCGTCGTGATGGACGCCGTCGCCCGGATCCTGCGTTCGCAGGGCGCCGCCGTACGCACCCGCTGCGAGGCCGAGCTCGCTCAGGAGTGGGTCGACGTCCTGGGCGTACGGGTGGACACAATCGGCGGCCGATCCGGCCGATCCGGCCGATCCGGCCGTTCCAACGGATCCAGCGGGTCCGGCCGATCCCCTGACTCCGGCGAGCCCGGAAACCCCAGCAGGCCGAGCACGCCCAGCACGCCCAGTGAGTCCAGCACGCCCAGTGAGTCCACCGCGGCCGGACGGCAAGGCAATGGCGCCGCCCCCCACGCAGCCCCCCATGCCACTCGGCACCAACCCGCCCCGCCCCGCTTTCCCCACTGCACCGTCCGCCCGGTACCCGCCCCTCTCGACCCCCTCTTCCTCGGTCGCGACGCCGCCCGCTGGGCCCTGCTCCACCCTGCCGAGCACGACCGGCCGCGTGTCACCGACGAGCACCTCGTCCAGCGCGAGAGCAACCCTCTCTTCCGCGTCCGCTACGCATACGCCCGCACCCGGGCCCTCTCCCGCAACGCCGCCGACCTGGGATTCAGCGCCGAGCCGGGACCCGTAGAGCCATCCACAGGGCATCCCACGGGCCGGCTCGCTTCGCAACCCCCGGCACCCCTCACTCCTAGCCCCTCGGAGCCCCTCACCCCTAGCCCCTCGGCGCCCCTCACCCCTCTCACCCCTAGCCCCTCGGCACCCGTCACCCCTCACCCCTCGGCACCCGTCACCCCTACCCCCCCGTCACCCCTCACCCCCCACCCCCTCCAAGCCGGCCTCACCCCCCACCCCCTCCAAGCCGCCCTCGCCGACCACCCCCGAGTCCTCGCCCAGGCGGCAGCCCACCGCTCGCCCGACCGCCTCGCCCGGCATCTCGTCACCGTCGCCGATGCCGTGCTGCCGTTGCTGGCCGTCGTGCTTCCGCGGGGTGCCGAGAAACCCTCGGCCGCCCACCGTGCCCGGCTCGCTCTTGCCGAAGCCGCCGGGGCGGTGCTGGCCGGTGGCCTGTCCCTGCTCGGTATCGACGCACCCGAACATCTCTGAGAGAGCCCACGACAGTCATGAGCCGTTCCGCACACCCCGCCGGGCCCCGTCACGCCGATGTCCTGCCCGAGGGTCACTACTCCGCGCCACCCGCCGACCTCAACGCCTTCGACGCGAAGGTGTGGGCGCAGACCGTCGGCCGTGGCGCCGACGGCGTGGTCACCGTCGGCGGGGTCGACGTGAAGACCCTCGCCGAACAGCACGGCACGCCCGCCTACTTCATCGACGAGGCCGACTTCCGCGCCCGTGCCCGCTCCTGGCGCAGTGCCTTCGGCGACGACGCCGACGTCTTCTACGCCGGCAAGGCGTTCCTCTCCCGCGCCGTCGTGCGGTGGCTGCACGAGGAGGGGCTCAACCTGGACGTGTGCTCCGGGGGCGAGCTCGCCACCGCCCTCTCGGCCGGCATGCCCGCCGAGCGGATCGCCTTCCACGGCAACAACAAGTCCGTCGAGGAGATCACCCGGGCCATCGAGGCCGGCGTCGGGCGGATCGTGCTCGACTCCTTCCAGGAGATCGTGCGTGTCGCCCATGTCGCGCAGGGACTCGGCAAGCGGCAGCGGGTGCAGATCCGTATCACCGTCGGCGTCGAGGCGCACACGCACGAGTTCATCGCCACCGCGCACGAGGACCAGAAGTTCGGCATTCCGCTCGCCGGCGGGCAGGCCGCCGAGGCGGTGCGGCGGGCGCTGAGGCTCGACGGGCTGGAGCTCATCGGGATCCACAGCCACATCGGGTCGCAGATCTTCGACATGTCGGGCTTCGAGGTCGCCGCGCACCGCGTGGTCGGCCTGCTCAAGGACATCCGTGACGAGCACGGCGTCGAGCTGCCCGAGATCGACCTCGGCGGCGGGCTCGGGATCGCGTACACGAGTGACGACGATCCCCGTGAGCCCCACGAAATCGCCAAGGCGCTCACCGAGATCGTCACCCGGGAGTGCGAGGGCGCCAAGCTGCGCACGCCGCGCATCTCCGTGGAGCCGGGGCGGGCCATCGTCGGGCCCACCGCGTTCACGCTCTACGAGGTCGGCACCATCAAGCCCCTCGACAACCTCCGTACCTACGTCTCCGTCGACGGAGGCATGTCCGACAACATCCGGACCGCCCTGTACGACGCCGAGTACAGCGTCGCGCTCGTGTCACGGACCTCCGACGCCGAGCCCATGCTCGCGCGGGTCGTCGGCAAGCACTGCGAGAGCGGGGACATCGTGGTGAAGGACGCGTTCCTGCCGGCCGACCTGGCACCGGGTGACCTCATCGCCGTACCGGCGACGGGTGCCTACTGCCGGTCCATGGCCAGCAACTACAACCACGTGCTGCGGCCCCCGGTCGTGGCCGTGCACGAGGGCGCGTCCCGGGTGATCGTCCGGCGGGAGACCGAAGAGGATCTTCTTCGGCTCGACGTCGGCTGAGCAGCACAAACACCGGGGTGGAAGATCTCCTGTCTTCCACCCCGGTACAAATGAAATAGATGTCTCACGATCCGGACGAAGGGCAGAAACTCCCGTCCGGTGAGTGAGACTGGTGCAACCGTAGACGGTATGAGGAAACGAGGTCGGATGATGCGTACGCGTCCGCTGAAGGTGGCGCTGCTGGGCTGTGGGGTTGTCGGCTCAGAGGTGGCGCGCATCATGACGACGCACGCCGACGACCTCGCCGCCCGGATCGGCGCCCCCGTCGAGCTCGCGGGCGTGGCCGTACGGCGGCCCTCCAGGGTCCGTGAGGGCATCGACCCCGCGCTGATCACCACCGACGCCACCGCCCTCGTCAAGCGCGGCGACATTGATGTCGTGGTGGAGGTCATCGGGGGCATCGAGCCCGCCCGCACCCTCATCACCACCGCCTTCGAGCACGGCGCCTCCGTCGTCTCCGCCAACAAGGCCCTCCTCGCCCAGGACGGTGCCGCCCTGCACGCCGCCGCGGAGGCGAACAGCAAGGACCTCTACTACGAGGCCGCCGTCGCCGGCGCCATCCCGCTCATCCGTCCGCTGCGCGAGTCCCTCGCCGGTGACAAGGTCAACCGGGTGCTGGGGATCGTCAACGGCACCACGAACTTCATCCTCGACAAGATGGACTCGACCGGCGCCGGGTACCAGGAGGCCCTCGACGAGGCCACCGCGCTCGGGTACGCGGAGGCCGACCCCACCGCCGACGTCGAGGGCTTCGACGCCGCCGCCAAGGCCGCGATCCTCGCCGGCATCGCCTTCCACACGCGCGTGCGTCTCGACGACGTCTACCGCGAGGGCATGACCGAGGTGACCGCGGCCGACTTCGCCTCCGCCAAGGAGATGGGCTGCACCATCAAGCTGCTCGCCATCTGCGAGCGGGCCGGGGACGGCGCCTCCGTCACCGCGCGCGTGCATCCCGCGATGATCCCGCTGACCCACCCGCTCGCCTCCGTGCGCGGCGCCTACAACGCCGTGTTCGTGGAGTCCGACGCCTCCGGGCAGCTCATGTTCTACGGCCCCGGCGCGGGCGGTGCTCCCACCGCGTCCGCCGTGCTCGGCGACCTCGTCGCCGTCTGCCGCAACCGGCTCAGCGGGGCAACGGGGCCCGGCGAGTCGGCGTACGCCGCCCTGACCGTGTCGCCCATGGGCGACGTCGTCACGCGCTACCACATCAGCCTCGACGTCGCCGACAAACCGGGCGTTCTCGCCCAGGTGGCGACCGTGTTCGCGGAGCACGGAGTGTCGATCGATACGGTGCGCCAGCAAGGACGGCAGGACGGAGGCGGCGAGGCGTCCCTCGTCGTCGTCACCCACCGTGCGTCCGACGCCGCCCTCGTCGGGACCGTCGAGGCGCTGCGCAAGCTCGACACCGTGCGGGGTGTCGCCAGCATCATGCGGGTTGAAGGAGAGTAACCAGCAATGACCCACCAGTGGCGCGGAATCATCGAGGAGTACCGGGACCGGCTGCCCGTCTCCGACACCACGCCGGTCGTGACGCTCCGTGAGGGCGGCACGCCCCTCGTGCCGGCGCAGGTGCTCTCCGAGCGCACGGGCTGCGAGGTCCACCTGAAGGTGGAGGGTGCGAACCCGACCGGGTCCTTCAAGGACCGCGGCATGACCATGGCCATCAGCAAGGCGAAGGAGGAGGGGGCCAAGGCCGTCATCTGCGCCTCCACCGGCAACACCTCCGCCTCGGCCGCCGCCTACGCCGTGCGCGCGGGCATGGTCTCGGCCGTGCTCGTCCCGCAGGGCAAGATCGCGCTCGGCAAGATGGGCCAGGCCCTCGTGCACGGCGCGAAGATCCTCCAGGTCGACGGCAACTTCGACGACTGCCTCACGCTCGCCCGCGACCTGAGCGACAACTACCCGGTGGCGCTGGTGAATTCGGTCAACCCGGTGCGGATCGAGGGGCAGAAGACGGCCGCCTTCGAGATCGTGGACATGCTGGGCGACGCCCCCGACGTCCACGTCCTTCCGGTGGGCAACGCGGGCAACATCACCGCGTACTGGAAGGGGTACAAGGAGTACGCCGCCGACGGTGTCTCGAAGCAGACCCCGCGCATGTGGGGCTTCCAGGCCTCCGGCTCGGCGCCCATCGTGCGCGGCGAGGTCGTCAAGGACCCCTCGACCATCGCCACCGCGATCCGCATCGGCAACCCGGCCTCCTGGCAGTACGCCATCGACGCGCGGGACGAGTCGGGCGGGTTCATCGACGAGGTGACGGACCGTGAAATCCTGCGTGCCTACCGGCTGTTGGCGGCCCAGGAGGGCGTCTTCGTCGAGCCCGCGTCCGCCGCGTCGGTCGCCGGTCTGCTGAAGGCCGCCGAGCAGGGCAAGGTCGACCTGGGCCAGCGCATCGTGTGCACCGTCACCGGCAACGGCCTCAAGGACCCCGACTGGGCCGTCGCGGGCGCCCCGCAGCCCGTCACCGTCCCGGTCGACGCGGCGACGGCGGCCGAGCGGCTCGGGCTGGCGTAAGCCGGGCCACGCTCCGTCGCAGCAGGCTCGCGCAGACGGCCACGAGGCGCTCACCTGGGGAACTTCCCCACAAGGGGTGCACGGGGGGCATACGACACGCATCGTGCGCCTCCTGTGCGCCCTATGTCGCCACAGAACCTACCTTCGATACGCTGTACTGAACCCGCCCGCCGCATATGCCTCCGCATAGGTGCGGTGCCGCGCCGTCTCCGCGGCCCGGAAGCGGTCCGAGAGGTTCTCGTACGTCATCGAATGTCTTCGACAATCGACAATCACCGCAGCTCAAGGAGAGTCATCGAGCGATGGCCGGTCCAGCCTTCCGCGCCGCCGCCGTCCGGGTGCGCGTCCCCGCCACCAGCGCCAACCTCGGTCCGGGCTTCGACGCCCTGGGCCTGTCGCTGGGGCTCTACGACGACGTGGTCGTCCGGGTTGCCGACTCCGGGCTGCACATCGACATCGCGGGTGAGGGCAGCGAGACGCTGCCGCGCGACGAGAACCACCTGCTCGTACGTTCCCTGCGCACCGCCTTCGATCTGCTGGGCGGCCAGCCGCGCGGCCTGGAGATCGTCTGCGCCAACCGCATCCCGCACGGCCGCGGTCTCGGCTCCTCCTCCGCCGCCATCTGCGCCGGCATCGTCGCCGCGCGTGCCGTGACCATAGGCGGTGAGGCCCGGCTCGACGACGCGGCCCTGCTCGAACTCGCCACCGAGATCGAGGGTCACCCCGACAACGTCGCCGCCTGTCTGCTGGGCGGATTCACCCTGTCCTGGATGGAGGCCGGCGCCGCGCGGGCCATCAGGATGGAACCCGCTGATTCCATCGTTCCGGTGGTTTTCGTACCCGGTAAGCCGGTCCTGACGGAGACCGCGCGCGGTCTGCTGCCGCGCACCGTCCCGCATGTCGACGCCGCCACCAACGCGGGCCGTGCCGCCCTGCTCGTCGAGGCCCTCACCCGGCGCCCCGAGCTGCTGCTGCCCGCCACCGAGGACCGTCTGCACCAGGAGTACCGCGCCCCGGCGATGCCGGAGAGCGCCGCGCTGGTGGAGCGGCTGCGGGCCGACGGAGTGCCCGCGGTCATCTCGGGCGCGGGACCCACTGTGCTGGCACTGGCCGACGAGGACAGCGCCGACAAGGTCGCCCATCTGGCAGGCGAGGGGTGGGCCGCGAACCGGCTCGACCTCGACGCCCAGGGAGCGAGCGTGCTGCCGCTTGCGACCTGACACACGGTTGCCGGATTTCGAGAGGGGGAATGTTTGTTGGATCCGGTAGTGTTAACCTCAAGTCTGCACCCGACCCCACCATGGCGAGGTGCTTGTTGTCCCCGTCCGGGACAGACATTCTTCCGGGAGCCTCCCAAGCCGCACTGTGTTCCGTACGACGTACGCGGGCAGTACCTCGTACACGAGCACTGAGCGACTTGCCGGGCACGCTCCGGAACCGGCGCGACCGAGCCGCATGACACCGACACTCAGTGCCACGGCTCAGGGAACCGCCATCACCAGAAATTTCTCCGCCGTTTCGGGCGGAGCACCGCCCCGGCGCGGTCCACACACCAAGGACCTAAGCCGGACAGCACAACCGGTCGCCGAGCCAGACAGGCCGACGTCCGCTCCAGGGAAGGACCCTTCGTGAGCGACACCACCGATCTGATGGGCGCACGTGTCGAGGAGACCGCTGCCGCGCCCGCCACGGACGCCTCCGCGCCTGCCGGCGGCGCCGGCTCCCGGCGGCGCCGCGGTACCGGCCTCGAGGGCATGGTGCTGGCCGAGCTTCAGCAGGTCGCATCCGGCCTCGGCATCAGGGGCACGGCGCGCATGCGTAAGAGCCAGCTGATCGAGGTCATCAAGGAGGCGCAGGCCGGGGGAGGTGCCGCGGCCCCGAAGGCGGAGGCCGCCACCGAGACCAAGCCGAAGCGCCGCGCCACCTCCAAGGCTCGCACCGGCGAGGACGCCGAGAAGAAGGCGGCTGAGGCCCCCGCCGAGAAGGCCGTGGCCCAGCAGCAGATCGAGATTCCCGGCCAGCCGGCCGGCGGCCCCTCCCGCGACGGGAACGAGGACGCGCCGGCCGAGCGCCGTCGTCGTCGCGCCACCGCGGACGCGGGCAGCCCGTCCGCCGCGCCGGAGACCGTCGCCGCCGAGGCCAGGAACGAGCCGAAGGCCGAGACGCCCGCGCAGTCGCAGGGCGACGCCAAGAGCGACGCCGACGGCGGCGAGGGCCGTCGTCGTGACCGCCGTGACCGCGGCCGCGACCGTGACCGCGGTGACCGTCGCAAGGGCGACGACCAGCAGGGCGGCGGTCGTCAGGACCGTCAGCAGGGCCAGCAGCAGGGCGGTGGCCGTCAGGACCGCCAGCGTGACAACGGCCCGCAGGACGACGACGACTTCGAGGGCGGCCGCCGTGGCCGTCGCGGCCGCTACCGCGACCGTCGTGGCCGTCGTGGCCGTGACGACGTGCAGGAGCCGCAGATCGCCGAGGACGACGTCCTGATCCCGGTCGCGGGCATCCTGGACATCCTCGACAACTACGCCTTCATCCGTACGTCGGGCTACCTGCCGGGCCCCAACGACGTGTACGTCTCCCTCGCCCAGGTCCGCAAGAACGGCCTGCGCAAGGGCGACCACATCACCGGCGCGGTCCGTCAGCCCAAGGAAGGCGAGCGGCGCGAGAAGTTCAACGCGCTGGTCCGCCTCGACTCCGTCAACGGCATGGCGCCCGAACACGGCCGCGGCCGCCCGGAGTTCAACAAGCTCACCCCGCTCTACCCGCAGGACCGCCTCCGCTTGGAGACGGACCCGGGCGTCCTCACCACGCGCATCATCGACCTGGTGTCGCCGATCGGTAAGGGCCAGCGCGGTCTGATCGTGGCCCCGCCGAAGACCGGCAAGACCATGATCATGCAGGCGATCGCCAACGCGATCACGCACAACAACCCCGAGTGCCACCTGATGGTCGTCCTCGTCGACGAGCGTCCGGAAGAGGTCACCGACATGCAGCGGTCGGTGAAGGGCGAGGTCATCTCCTCGACCTTCGACCGTCCGGCCGAGGACCACACCACGGTCGCCGAGCTCGCCATCGAGCGTGCGAAGCGCCTGGTGGAGCTGGGCCACGACGTCGTCGTGCTGCTCGACTCGATCACCCGTCTGGGCCGTGCGTACAACCTCGCCGCCCCGGCCTCCGGCCGCATCCTGTCCGGTGGTGTCGACTCGACCGCCCTGTACCCGCCGAAGCGCTTCTTCGGTGCGGCCCGCAACATCGAGGACGGCGGCTCGCTGACCATCCTCGCCACCGCCCTGGTGGACACCGGGTCCCGCATGGACGAGGTGATCTTCGAGGAGTTCAAGGGCACCGGCAACATGGAGCTCAAGCTCGACCGCAAGCTCGCCGACAAGCGCATCTTCCCGGCGGTGGACGTCGACGCGTCCGGTACCCGCAAGGAAGAGATCCTGCTCGGCAACGAGGAGCTCGCGGTCGTCTGGAAGCTGCGCCGGGTGCTGCACGCGCTCGACCAGCAGCAGGCGATCGAGCTGCTGCTCGACAAGATGAAGCAGACGAAGTCGAACGTCGAGTTCCTGATGCAGATCCAGAAGACGACGCCGACCCCCGGCAACGGCGACTAGACGCTCCGCTGCGAGAGCCGAAGGACCACCGTTGTACTTCGGCCGCGGGCCGTCCATGGCTGATCGCGCCCACGCGGCGGAGCCGCACATCGAATACCGCCCGCGCCCCTGGCGGGCGTTGAGGCCGCCCCACGTCATATCAGTGACGTGGGGCGGCCTTTTGGCGCAGAGAGGAGCGGGCGTACCTGTGCGCCCCTTCCTGCTTCTCGTGTCTCTGGGGGGACCTTCTTGACCACCAATCCGTCCGGCAGCGGTCGTCACAGACGCCGGATACGTTTCGGGCTGCCCGTGGCCGCCGCCGGCCTCGCCGCGGCCGTCGCCGGCGCGCTGCTGACCTCGTCCGCGGGGGCCGCGACCGCCCTGCCCAGGCCCACCGTCAAGCCCGCCACCGCCTCGGCCTCGCTCGCCGAGCTGGAGCGGCGCGTCGCCGGTGCCGTCCAGGGGGACGACACCGCGGGGGAGACGGCGAAGAAGTCGTCGTTCGGCGCGAGCACGACCGACGGCTCCGATGACTCCACCGTGAGCCCCCTGGTCATCGGCGGCACCACCACCAGCATCACCTCGGCGCCCTGGATGGCGCAGCTCTGGTACTACGACGACCAGGGCACCGCCGACGAGGCCGACGACACGGGCTTCTTCTGCGGCGGCGCCGTCGTCGCGCCGACGAAGATCCTCACCGCCGCGCACTGCGTCAAGGGCTACGACTGGTACCGCTACGGCGCCGTCGTCACCGGCACCAACCAGCTGCCGACCACCGACGACGCAGGCAACAGCGACCTGCACGGCGGCACGGTCTCGCTGCCGTACCGGCAGTGGAACCACCCGTCGTACAGCGCGACGACGATCGACAACGACATCGCCGTGATCACGCTGGCCAACCCGGTCAAGGCGACGCCGATCCGCATGACGACGTCCGGCGACACCGCCTCGTACGCCGCCGGCACGAGCGCCAAGGTCTACGGCTGGGGCCGTACCAGCTCCACCAGCCAGGACATCTCGCAGTCGCTGAAGTCGGCGACGCTGCCGATCCAGTCCGACACCACGTGCTCGGGCTTCTACGGCAGCGACTTCGTCAAGGGCCACATGGTCTGCGCGGGCAAGCCGGCCACCGGCAGCGACACCGGCACCGTCGCCGCCTGCAACGGCGACTCCGGCGGGCCGCTCGTGGTGAACGGCCGTATCGCGGGTGTCGTCTCCTGGGGCGTGCAGGACTGCGTCGCCAAGGGCGCGTACAGCGTGTTCGCCAAGGTCGCCTCCTACGTCGGTGCCGCCTACCCGCGCATCGAGGACACCAACATCAGCGGTGACCACCGGGCCGACCTGTGGGTGCGCAACCGGTCCACCTACACGGGGTACGCGAAGGACTCCAAGGGCACCTCGTTCGGCGCGCGGCAGTCCTGGGGCAGCTGGAAGGGCGTCAACCTGGTCCTGCAGACCGACCTCGACCGGGACGGCTACCAGGACCTGGTGTACCGGCGGAGCTCCGACGGGGACCTGTTCTGGACGCACTACGTGATCTCGACCGGCACCTGGTCCACGAGGAAGCTCGCCGACAACTGGGCCAGCCGCACCCGCATCGTCACGCCGGGTGATGTCACCGGTGACTACCTGCCCGACCTGCTCTCGGTCGATTCGGCGGGCTACCTGTGGATCTATCCGGGCAAGGGCAACGGCTACTTCGGCACCCGCGTGAAGGTCGGCTCCGGATGGAACCAGTACAACTCCGTGCGCGGCCACGGTGACTTCAACGGTGACGGCAGGGCCGACCTGATCGCCCGCAACAAGAGCACCGGCTACGTGTACCTGTACAAGGGCACCGGAAAGTCCGGTACGGGTGCGTTCTCCACGCGGATCAAGGTGCGTACCTGGAGCAACACGACGTACAACGCCTTCGACGCGGTCGGCGACATCACCGGCGACGGCCGGGCCGACTTCCTGGCCCGGAAGCCCGACGGCACCCTCTATCTCTACAAGGGCACCGGAAAGGCGACGAGCGAGATCTTTGCCACAAGGATCTCGGTCGGTACCGATTTCGAGCAGTACGACATCTGGGGCTGAACCCGCAGGTGAGCACGGTGTTCCTCGATTGAACGGAGACGCTCTGTGCCCATCGCCTTCCAGGCGGTGGGCACAGTCCGTTGTGCAACCCTTTCCCGGGTTTCCCCGTCTGACCGGACGGGGTGACGATGGTGCGGTAAGGGCCTTTTGGCCATGCCTGACCCTGACAGCAGGGGGTAACCGACCGGACGAGAACCGAGGAGCAGAGTGTCCGCCGAGAGCACGCCGGAGCCCGGCATACCGGGCGAGAACGGGACCAACGGCCCGCGCCACCGCGCCAAGGGCCGCCGCCGCAAGCCCCGCGAGAAGCGCAAGGGCCTGCGGATCATGGCCTGGACGGCCGCCGGGATCGTGGTCCTGGGCGGAACCGGCGCCGGGTACCTCTACTTCAAGCTCAACGGCAACCTCAAGAGCGTCGACATCGACCAGGCCCTCGGCACCGACCGGCCGCAGAAGGTCGACAACGGCTCGGAGAACATCCTCGTCCTCGGCTCGGACACCCGCTCCGGCAGCAACAAGAAGCTCGGCGGGGGCGCCGACGACGGCAGCGCGCGCTCGGACACGGCGATGATCCTGCACGTCTACGAGGGCCACAAGAAGGCCAGCGTGGTCTCGATCCCGCGCGACACCCTCATCGACCGCCCCCAGTGCACCGACACCGACGGCGACACCCACGACGCGGCGTCCGGCGTGATGTTCAACGAGGCGTACTCCACGGGCGGCGCCGCCTGCACCGTGAAGACCGTCGAGTCCGTCACCGGCATCCGCATGGACCACTATCTCGAGGTCGACTTCTCCGGCTTCCAGAAGCTGATCGACGAGCTCGGCGGTGTCGAGGTCACCACCACCAAGGACATCAAGGACCCCGACAGCCACCTCGATCTCAAGGCCGGCACCCACCAGCTCGACGGCGAGCAGGCCCTCGGGCTGGTCCGCACCCGGCACGGCGTGGGCGACGGCTCCGACCTCGGCCGTATCCAGCTGCAGCAGGCCTTCGTCAAGGCGCTGCTGGAGCAGATGAAGGAGATCAACCTCTTCGGCAACCCCAAGCGGCTGTACGACCTCGCCAACACCGCCACCAAGACGGTCACCACCGACTCCGACCTCGGCTCGGTCAACAAGCTCATGTCCTTCGCCAATGGCCTCAAGGGCATCAGCTCCAAGAACATGACCATGGTCACCATGCCGGTCCGGTACGACCCGGCGGACCCGAACCGCGTGATCGTCGCGGAGGGGAAGGCCGAGCAGGTCTGGACGGCCCTGAAGAACGACAGGCCGATCCCGAAGGCGGCGACCGAGGGCACGGCCCAGGGCGACGCCGGCGGTGTCGTGTCCGCGACGGAATCGCCGACGGAATAGATCGGAGCGGCCCCCGGTTTTGGGGGATGGCCCCAGTCCTGGCAGACTGGTACGTCGGCTCCGGTTCACGTCTCCGCATCCCGCGGCGGCGACCCGGCGCCCTCCCGAAACTAGGAGACACCTTGAAGCGCGACATCCACCCCGAGTACGTCGAGACGCAGGTCAGCTGCACCTGCGGCGCGTCGTTCACCACCCGTAGCACGATCGCCAGCGGCACCATCCGTGCCGAGGTCTGCTCCGAGTGCCACCCGTTCTACACGGGCAAGCAGAAGATCCTCGACACCGGTGGCCGTGTGGCCCGCTTCGAGGCCCGCTTCGGCAAGGCTGCTGCCGGCTCCAAGAAGTAGCGAGCTCCAATCCGCCGGTCCACGGCCGCGCCCTGTCTCAGGCGCGCCGGGACCGGCGTTTTTGGTCGCCCGCCCTTCACAGACGTATTTCACACAGGAGCCCAAGATGTTCGAGGCCGTCGAGGAACTGGTCGCTGAGCACGCCGACCTGGAGACGAAGCTCGCCGACCCTTCGGTGCACGCCGACCAGGCGAACGCGCGCAAGCTGAACAAGCGCTACGCCGAGCTCACCCCGATCGTCGCCACGTACCGCTCCTGGAAGCAGACCGGCGACGACATCGAGACGGCGAAGGAACTCGCCGCCGACGACCCGGACTTCGCGGCCGAGGTCAAGGAACTGGACAAGCAGCGCGAGGAACTGACCGAGAAGCTGCGCCTCCTGCTCGTCCCGCGTGACCCGAGTGACGACAAGGACGTCATTCTGGAGATCAAGGCGGGCGCCGGCGGTGACGAGTCCGCGCTGTTCGCGGGTGACCTGCTGCGCATGTACCTGCGGTACGCCGAGCGCGTCGGCTGGAAGACCGAGATCATCGACGCCACCGAGTCCGAGCTGGGCGGCTACAAGGACGTTCAGGTCGCCGTGAAGACCAAGGGCGGCCAGGGCGCCACGGAGCCCGGCCAGGGCGTCTGGGCCCGGCTGAAGTACGAGGGCGGGGTGCACCGCGTGCAGCGGGTGCCGGCGACCGAGTCGCAGGGCCGTATCCACACCTCCGCGGCCGGTGTGCTCGTCACGCCCGAGGCCGAGGAGATCGACGTCGAGATCAACCCGAACGACCTCCGCATCGACGTGTACCGGTCGTCAGGCCCGGGTGGCCAGTCCGTCAACACCACCGACTCCGCCGTGCGCATCACGCACATTCCGACCGGAGTCGTCGCCTCCTGCCAGAACGAGAAGAGCCAGCTCCAGAACAAGGAGCAGGCGATGCGTATCCTGCGCTCCAGGCTGCTCGCAGCGGCGCAGGAGGAGGCCGAGAAGGAGGCCGCCGACGCCCGCCGCAGCCAGGTCCGCACCGTCGACCGCTCCGAGAAGATCCGTACCTACAACTTCCCGGAGAATCGCATCTCGGACCACCGCGTCGGCTTCAAGGCGTACAACCTGGACCAGGTCCTGGACGGCGACCTCGACGCGGTGATCCAGGCCTGCGTCGACGCGGACTCGGCGGCGAAGCTGGCGGCCGCGTAAGGGCGTAGGGGACGGACGTACGCACGGACGAGTACGACACGGAGGACTTGCGTGCAGCAATTCATCGGGGGGCGGACCCCAAGCCCCCGCAGCGTGCTGCTCGCGGAGGTGGCACAGGCCACCCAGCGGCTGGCGGACGCCGGCGTGCCCTCGCCGCGCACCGATGCGGAGGAGCTCGCCGCGTTCGTGCACGGCGTGAAGCGCGGCGAGCTGCACTCCGTGAAGGACGCGGACTTCGACGCCCGCTACTGGGAGGTCATCGCCCGCCGTGAGCAGCGCGAGCCGCTCCAGCACATCACCGGGCGTGCGTACTTCCGCTATCTCGAACTCCAAGTCGGGCCGGGCGTGTTCGTGCCGCGGCCCGAGACCGAGTCGGTGGTCGGCTGGGCCATAGACGCGGTGCGCGCGATGGACGTCGTCGAGCCCTGCATCGTCGACCTGTGCACCGGCTCGGGCGCCATCGCGCTCGCCCTCGCCCAGGAGGTCCCGCGCTCGCGCGTGCACGCCGTGGAGCTGTCCGAGGACGCCCTGGTGTGGACGCGCAAGAACGTGGAGGGCTCGCGCGTCGACCTGCGCCAGGGCAACGCCCTGGACGCCTTCTGCGACCTCGACGGCCAGGTCGACCTGGTCATCTCCAACCCGCCCTACATCCCGCTCACGGAATGGGAGTACGTCGCTCCGGAGGCGCGGGACTACGATCCCGATCTCGCCCTGTTCTCCGGCGAGGACGGCCTCGACCTCATCCGCGGCCTGGAGCGGACGGCACACCGTCTCCTGCGGCCCGGCGGCGTCGTGGTCATCGAGCACGCCGACACCCAGGGCGGTCAGGTGCCGTGGATCTTCACCGAGGAGCGTGGCTGGGCCGACGCGGCCGACCACCCCGACCTCAACAACCGCCCCCGGTTCGCGACGGCCCGCAAGGCGCTGCCGTGACCGCCCCGCAGACTCTTTCCCGGAAGCACGTGTACTTCGTGTACGAGGAGGCCCGCTAGATATGGCACGGCGATACGACACCAACGACGCGACCGACCGCACGACCGGTCTGCGTGAGGCCGCGTCCGCCGTCCGCCGTGGCGAGCTCGTGGTCCTTCCGACCGACACGGTGTACGGCATCGGCGCCGACGCGTTCACCAAGGAGGCCGTCGGCGATCTGCTGGAGGCCAAGGGACGGGGCCGCAACATGCCCACCCCTGTCCTGATCGGCTCCCCGAACACGCTCCACGGTCTCGTCACCGACTTCTCCGAGCTGGCCTGGGAGCTGGTCGACGCGTTCTGGCCGGGCGCGCTCACGCTGGTCGCCAAGCACCAGCCGTCCCTGCAGTGGGACCTCGGTGACACCCGGGGCACGGTTGCCGTGCGCATGCCACTGCACCCGGTCGCCATCGAGCTGCTGACCGAGGTCGGCCCGATGGCCGTCTCCTCGGCGAACCTCACCGGACACCCGGCGCCGGAGGACTGTGACGCCGCGCAGGAGATGCTCGGCGACTCCGTCTCGGTGTACCTCGACGGCGGCCCGACCCCGGGCAACGTCCCGTCGTCCATCGTCGACGTCACGCGCGAGGTGCCGCTGCTGCTGCGCGCGGGTGCCCTCTCGGCGGAGGATCTGCGGAAGGTCGTACCCGACCTCGAGGTGGCGAATTGACAGCCCCTGAGGCGGGGCGTGGCATAGGCAACGGGGAAAGCGCGGCGGAGATCACGACCACCTTCGTGGGACTGCCGCGCGACAGCTTCCGCATCCTCCACGTCAGCACCGGCAACGTGTGCCGCTCGCCGATCACCGAGCGGCTGACCCGTCATTTCGTGACGCAGCGGCTCGGTGTGCTCGGCGGCTCGCTGATCGTGGAGAGCGCGGGCACCTGGGGCCACGAGGGCGCGGCCATGGAGTCCAACGCGGAGACGGTCCTCGCCGACTTCGGCGCGGACGCCTCCGGTTTCGTCGGCCGCGAGCTCCTCGACGAGCACGTCATCATGGCCGACCTGGTCCTCACGGCCACCCGCGACCACCGCGCCCAGGTCATCTCCATGGGCCATTCGGCGGGCCTGCGCACCTTCACGCTGAAGGAGTTCACCCGCCTGGTCCGCGCCATAGACCCCGCGACGCTGCCTCCCCTGGAGGACGGCGTGGTCCAGCGCGCACGCGCCCTGGTGCGCGCGGCGGCGGCTCTACGCGGGTGGCTGCTGGCGCCGACGGCCGAGGCGGACGAGGTGTACGACCCGTACGGGGCGCCGCTGACGTTCTTCCGCTCGGTGGGCGAGGAGATACACGAGGCACTGGATCCGGTGGTGACCGCGCTCACGGGAGTACCCGCGAGGACGTGACAGCCGGGCGCCCGGGGCGCGCCGGGCCTACATTGGACGTACGTCACCGCCGACGCACGCCCGGAGCCCACCATGTCGGTCACCCCTGCCCTCGAGGCCGATGTCCTGCGCCGTCAGGACCCCCAGCTCGCCGACATCCTGCTGGGGGAGCTCGACCGGCAGTCGACGACGCTCCAGCTCATCGCAGCGGAGAACTTCACCTCGCCCGCCGTGCTGGCCGCCCTCGGATCGCCACTGGCCAACAAGTACGCCGAGGGCTACCCGGGCGACCGGTACCACGGCGGATGCGAGATGGTCGACGCCGCCGAGCGGCTGGCCGTGGAGCGGGCCAAGGCACTGTTCGGCGCCGAGCACGCCAACGTGCAGTCCCACTCCGGGTCTTCGGCCGTCCTCGCCGCGTACGCCGCCCTGCTGCGCCCCGGCGACACCGTCCTCGCCCTCGGCCTGCCCTACGGCGGACACCTCACCCACGGCTCGCCCGCGAACTTCTCCGGCCGCTGGTTCGACTTCGTCGGCTACGGGGTCGACGCCGAGACCGGCCTCATCGACCACGACCAGGTGCGCACCCTCGCCCGCAATCACCGCCCCAAGGCCCTGGTGTGCGGGTCCATCGCCTATCCGCGCCACATCGACTACGCCGTCTTCCGTGACATCGCCGACGAGGTGGGCGCCCATCTCATCGCCGACGCCGCCCATCCCATGGGGCTCGTCGCCGGGGGAGCGGCGCCGAGTCCGGTGCCGTACGCCGACGTGGTGTGCGCCACCACCCACAAGGTGCTGCGCGGCCCGCGCGGCGGGATGATCCTGTGCGGCGCGGACCTGGCCGAGCGCGTGGACCGCGCCGTCTTCCCGTTCACCCAGGGCGGCGCCCAGATGCACACCATCGCCGCGAAGGCCGTCGCCTTCGGCGAGGCGGCGACGCCGGCGTTCGCGGTGTACGCCCATCAGGTGGTGGCCAACGCGCGCACCCTGGCGGCCCACCTCGCCGAGGAGGGCTTCGTCGTCACCACGGGCGGGACCGACACCCACCTGATCACCGCCGACCCCGCGCCCCTCGGCGTGGACGGCCGTGCTGCGCGCGGCCGGCTCGCGGCGGCCGGAGTGGTGCTGGACTGCTGCGCGCTGCCGCACGGCGACGCCCGCGGCCTGCGCCTGGGCACCGCGGCAGTGACCACCCAGGGCATGGGGGAGGAGGAGATGGTGTGGCTCGCGGCACTGCTGGCGGGAGTGCTGCGGGGCGAGAGGGAAAGCCAGAAGGCCCGTGAAGAAGTGCGGGAGCTCACCGGTAGATTTCCGCCGTATCCCGGCTGAGGCGGGGTAGACGCAGTCGAGCACACAGCCACGCGTGCAACCATCGTCGCTACCCGGAAGTCCCCACACATATGCGTCGCGTATGCGTACGTCGCTAGTGTGTGGGGCTGAGATGGCCAGCGAGACTTGTGGGGAAGCCCGTGCGTGAATACCTGCTGACGCTCTGCATCACGGCCGCGGTGACGTATCTGCTGACAGGGCCGGTACGTAAGTTCGCGATCGTGGCCGGAGCGATGCCGGAGATCCGGGCACGTGACGTGCACCGTGAACCCACTCCGCGGCTCGGCGGTATCGCCATGTTCTTCGGCCTGTGCGCGGGCCTGCTGGTCGCCGACCACCTCACCAACCTCAGTACCGTCTTCGAGAAGTCGAACGAACCGCGGGCGCTGCTCTCCGGAGCGGCGCTCATCTGGCTGATCGGCGTCCTGGACGACAAGTTCGAGATCGACGCCCTGATCAAGCTGGGCGGCCAGATGATCGCCGCCGGCGTCATGGTCATGCAGGGTCTGACGATCCTGTGGCTGCCCATCCCCAGCGTCGGCAACGTCGCGCTGACCCAGTGGCAGGGCACCCTGCTCACCGTCGCCCTCGTCGTCATCACCATCAACGCGGTCAACTTCGTCGACGGCCTGGACGGCCTCGCGGCCGGCATGGTCTGCATCGCGTCGGCCGCGTTCTTCCTCTACGCCTACCGCGTCTGGGTGTCGTACGGCATCGAGGCCGCCGCCCCGGCCACCCTGTTCTCGGCGATCCTGATGGGCATGTGCCTGGGCTTCCTGCCGCACAACATGCATCCCGCGCGCATCTTCATGGGCGACTCCGGCTCGATGCTGATCGGCCTGGTCCTCGCCGCGGGCGCGATCTCCATCACAGGTCAGGTCGACCCGGACGCGCTGAAGCTGTTCGCCGGCTCCGAGAAGGCGGCCGTGCACCAGACGGTGCCGGTCTACATCCCGCTGCTGCTGCCGCTGACGATCATCGCGATCCCGGCCGCCGACCTGGTGCTGGCGATCGTGCGCCGCACCTGGCGCGGTCAGTCGCCGTTCGCCGCCGACCGCGGGCATCTGCACCACCGGCTGCTGGAGATCGGCCACTCCCACAGCCGCGCGGTGCTGATCATGTACTTCTGGTCGGCGCTGATCGCCTTCGGCGCACTCGCCTACTCCGTGAACTCGGCGTCGATGTGGATCGTGCTCGGCGTGGTGTTCCTCAGCTTCATCGGCCTGGTCCTGCTGCTCCTGCCGCGCTTCACACCGCGTGCCCCCCGCTGGGCCGAGGCCTTCGTGCCGCCCCGCTACCGCCGGGGCGGGGCCGTCGCCGAGCCCGCGGCGGCCACACCGCAGACCGCGACGGCCGAGTCCGAGGAGCAGCCGCGCACTCCGGTCGCCGCCGGGGTCTCCCGCGTCAACGGATCGACCGCAATGGGCGCTCGTTCGCGGCCTCTGGACCGGCGTAAAGCCGGAACGTCGCGCTGACGGTCAAGTTGAGAGAAGCCCCAAGGTAAGAATCTGACTAGAGCATTGCCAAGTCATGGGGGAGCGAAGCACCCCAATACCAGACAAGTCGGCAGCGTTCCTGCACAGACGCGCACCTTCACTCTCATGTGTGACAGTAGGCACACCTCTCAGGTAAAGACCTCATCAAATAGTTTGTGATACGGTTCACGAGAACCCGGGACAGAGTCGAAGGACCGAAGTGCGACGGTCCACCCGGCGTGAGGTTCTCTCTCAGCCCGGGACTACGCTCGTCCATGACGACACCCTGCCCCCACCGTGAAAGCGGAGTTGCCGCCATGCCGTCCAATGACGCCCGCACCCTGCTCCAGGCCGCTGTGCCCACAGCCGTCGCCGGCGCTGTCGCCGCCGTCGTCAGTGGTGTGGTCGCCGGTGGCAATGGAGCGATCGGGGCGGTCGTCGCGACGCTGGTCGTGATCCTTTTCATGGGGCTCGGCCTCTACGTACTTCAGCGCACTGCCAAATCGCTTCCGCATCTGTTCCAGGCCATGGGTCTGATGCTGTACGCGGCGCAGATCCTGCTGCTGTTCATCTTCATGGCCGCGTTCAAGAACACGACGCTGTTCAACCCGCGGGTCTTCGCGTTCACACTGCTCGGCACCACCCTCGTGTGGATCGCCATGCAGACGCGTGCCCACATGAAGGCCAAGATCCTCTACGTCGAACCCGATTCGGACGCCTCCGCGAAGGACGGCAAGTCCGAAAAGACGGGCCACTCGTCGTGAGAGGTAGGGGCGGGATAAAGGGGCTGGAGAAGTCCTGCTATCGTCCGGTGCCAACTGCGGCATCGCGGGCGCGGGCATCCGAGCTGACGCCTGCTCAATCGCGAGGCGAGATGCCCCACAGCCGCCCCCACATCCGTAACACCAGTCCCGTGCCGAACCGCGGCTGCGCGCCGCGCCGACACAACGAGGTTGCCGTACCTATGCGCCACGCTGAAGGAGCCCGCGGTGAGTGCTGACCCGACGCAGGTGCTCGCCTTCGAGACCGACTGCCACCTTTTCGACGGGTGTGGCTTCGCCGTGGTCTCTCCGGGCCTGCACTCGTTCATGTTCCAGCCCCTGTGGGGTGACGGCGACAGCAACCTGTACTTCAACAAGACGATGCTGCTGGCGCTGCTCGGCTCGATCATCATCGTGGGCTTCTTCTGGGCCGCGTTCCGCAGGCCCCAGGTGGTCCCGGGCAAGCTCCAGATGGTCGCCGAGGCGGGCTACGACTTCATCCGGCGCGGTGTCGTCTACGAGACCATCGGCAAGAAGGAAGGCGAGAAGTACGTACCGCTCGTCGTCTCGCTCTTCTTCTTCGTCTGGATGCTGAACCTGTGGTCGATCATTCCGATCGCCCAGTTCCCCGTCACCTCGATCATCTCGTACCCGCTGGTCCTGGCGCTGATTGTCTACATCCTCTGGGTGTCCCTGACCTTCAAGCGGCACGGCTTCGTCGGCTTCTGGAAGAACGTCACCGGCTACGACAAGTCGCTCGGTGCGGTGCTCCCGCTGGCCATGCTGATCGAGCTCTTCTCGAATCTGCTGATCCGGCCGTTCACCCACGCCGTGCGACTCTTCGCGAACATGTTCGCCGGTCACACCCTGCTGCTGCTCTTCACGATCGCCAGCTGGTACATGCTGAACGGCTTCGGCATCGCCTACGCGGGTGTCTCGTTCGTGATGGTCATCGTGATGACCGCCTTCGAGCTGTTCATCCAGGCCCTGCAGGCGTACGTGTTCGTCCTGCTGACGTGCACCTACATCCAGGGCGCTCTCGCCGAGCACCACTGAGCCACCGCCCCTTTTTCACCTCCACAATTCGTCCGGTGGCCAACCCCCACCGGTCCGTAAAGAAAAGGAAGAACTGGCATGTCCCAGACCCTTGCTGCTGTCGAAGGCTCCCTCGGCTCCATCGGTTACGGCCTCGCCGCGATCGGCCCCGGCGTCGGCGTCGGCATCATCTTCGGTAACGGCACCCAGGCGCTTGCCCGTCAGCCCGAGGCCGCCGGCCTGATCCGTGCCAACCAGATCCTCGGCTTCGCCTTCTGTGAGGCGCTCGCGCTGATCGGTCTGGTCATGCCGTTCGTCTACGGCTACTGATCCACCACACCAGTCCAGCCGACTAGACGAAAGGCACTCACATGAGCCAGTTGCTCATCGCGGCGAGCGAGGGGGAGAATCCCCTCGTCCCGCCGATCCCTGAGCTTGTCATCGGCCTGCTCGCCTTCGTCATCGTCTTCGGCTTCCTCGCCAAGAAGCTCCTCCCGAACATCAACAAGGTTCTGGAAGAGCGCCGCGAGGCCATCGAGGGCGGTATCGAGAAGGCCGAGGCCGCCCAGACCGAGGCACAGAGCGTTCTGGAGCAGTACAAGGCCCAGCTCGCCGAGGCCCGGCACGAGGCCGCGCGTCTGCGCCAGGAGGCGCAGGAGCAGGGCGCCACGCTCATCGCGGAGATGCGCGCGGAAGGCCAGCGGCAGCGCGAGGAGATCGTCGCCGCCGGTCACGCCCAGATCGAGGCCGACCGCAAGGCCGCCGCGTCCGCGCTGCGCCAGGACGTCGGCAAGCTTGCCACCGACCTGGCCGGCAAGCTCGTCGGCGAGTCCCTCGAGGACCACGCCCGGCAGAGCCGCGTCATCGACCGCTTCCTCGACGAGCTCGAGGAGAAGGCCGAGGCCGGACGATGAACGGAGCGAGCCGCGAGGCCCTGGCAGCCGCACGCGAGCGACTCGACGCGCTGACGGACAACACGTCCGTCGACGCCGGCCGGCTCGCCGACGAGCTGGCCGCCGTCACCGCGCTGCTCGACCGCGAGGTGTCGCTGCGTCGGGTCCTGACCGACCCGGCGCAGGCCGGCGAGGCCAAGGCCGAGCTGGCCCAGCGCCTGCTCGCCGGCCAGGTCGGCGGCGAGGCCGCTGACCTGCTGGCCGGCATGGTGCGCTCCCGCTGGTCGCAGTCCCGCGACCTGGTGGACGCGCTGGAGGAGCTGGCGGACACCGCCGACCTCACGGCCGCGCAGAGGGCGGGCACGCTCGACGACGTCGAGGACGAGCTGTTCCGGTTCGGCCGGATCGTCTCCTCGAGCACCGAGCTGCGAGCCGCGCTCACCGACCGCGCCGCCGCCACCTCGGCCAAGCGCGAGCTGCTGCGCAGCCTGCTCGGCGGCCGGGCGAAGGCGACGACCGAGCGTCTGGTGACGCGTCTTGTGACCGCGCCGCGTGGACGTAGCCTGGAGTCGGGACTGGAGTCCCTGTCCAAGCTCGCCGCCGAGCGCCGGGAGCGCCTGGTGGCCGTCGTGACCACGGCGGTGCCGCTGAGCGACACGCAGAAGCGACGCCTCGGCGCCGCTCTCGGAAAGTTCTACGGCCACACCATGCACCTCAACATCGACGTGGACCCCGAGGTCGTCGGCGGTATCCGGGTGCAGGTCGGCGACGAGGTCATCAACGGCTCCCTCGCGGACCGCATCGAGGACGCCGGCCGCCGACTGGCGAGCTAGCACCAAACTTCATAGCAGTACGTACTTACGACGGCCCATGTTGGGCCGTGCAGAGGATTCACCTCGTTCAGGGGGGAGTCCCCATCCCCCCAAAGTGAAACTTCGGGCCCAACAAGGAGAGCAGGGAACCCAGATGGCGGAGCTCACGATCCGGCCGGAGGAGATCCGGGACGCGCTGGAGAACTTCGTCCAGTCGTACAAGCCGGACGCGGCCTCGCGCGAGGAGGTCGGTACGGTCACCCTTGCCGGCGACGGCATCGCGAAGGTCGAGGGTCTTCCCTCGGCCATGGCCAACGAACTGCTGAAGTTCGAGGACGGCACCCTCGGCCTCGCCCTCAACCTCGAGGAGCGCGAGATCGGTGCCATCGTCCTCGGTGAGTTCAGCGGCATCGAGGAGGGGCAGCCGGTGCAGCGCACCGGTGAGGTTCTCTCCGTGGCCGTCGGCGAGGGCTACCTCGGCCGTGTCGTCGACCCGCTCGGCAACCCGATCGACGGCCTCGGCGAGATCGAGACGTCCGGCCGCCGCGCCCTTGAGCTGCAGGCCCCCACGGTCATGCAGCGCAAGTCGGTGCACGAGCCGATGGAGACCGGCTACAAGGCCGTCGACGCGATGACCCCGATCGGCCGTGGTCAGCGTCAGCTGATCATCGGCGACCGCCAGACCGGCAAGACCGCGCTGGCCGTCGACACGATCATCAACCAGCGTGACAACTGGCGCACCGGCGACCCGAACAAGCAGGTCCGCTGCGTCTACGTCGCCATCGGCCAGAAGGGCTCGACGATCGCGTCGGTCCGTGGCGCGCTGGAGGAGAACGGCGCGCTGGAGTACACGACCATCGTCGCCGCCCCGGCGTCCGACCCGGCCGGCTTCAAGTACCTGGCGCCGTACACCGGTTCGGCCATCGGCCAGCAGTGGATGTACGAGGGCAAGCACGTCCTCATCATCTTCGACGACCTCTCGAAGCAGGCCGACGCCTACCGCGCCGTGTCCCTGCTGCTGCGCCGCCCGCCGGGCCGTGAGGCCTACCCGGGCGACGTCTTCTACCTGCACTCCCGTCTGCTGGAGCGCTGCGCGAAGCTCTCCGACGACATGGGCGCCGGTTCGATGACCGGTCTGCCGATCGTCGAGACCAAGGCCAACGACGTCTCGGCGTTCATCCCGACCAACGTCATCTCCATCACCGACGGCCAGTGCTTCCTGGAGTCGGACCTGTTCAACGCCGGTCAGCGCCCCGCGCTGAACGTCGGTATCTCCGTCTCCCGAGTCGGTGGTTCCGCGCAGCACAAGGCGATGAAGCAGGTCTCCGGCCGTCTGCGCGTGGACCTCGCCCAGTTCCGTGAGCTGGAGGCGTTCGCCGCCTTCGGTTCCGACCTGGACGCCGCGTCGAAGGCGCAGCTGGAGCGCGGTCAGCGCATGGTCGAGCTGCTGAAGCAGGCCCAGTACGAGCCGATGTCCACCGAGGACCAGGTCGTCTCCGTGTGGGCGGGCACCACCGGCAAGATGGACGAGGTGCCGGTCGCCGACATCCGCCGCTTCGAGAAGGAGCTCCTGGAGTACCTGCACCGCAAGGAGCAGGGCCTCATGACCTCCATCAAGGAGGGCGGCAAGATGTCCGACGACACGCTGACGGCCGTCGCCGACGCCATCGCGGAGTTCAAGAAGCAGTTCGAGACCGCTGACGGCAAGCTGCTCGGGGAGGACGCTACGGCCGCTCCGAAGGCGACCAGCGTCTCCAAGTGACGTAAGGAAGGGACCTGACTCATGGGAGCCCAGCTCCGGGTCTACAAGCGTCGCATCCGATCCGTCACCGCGACCAAGAAGATCACGAAGGCGATGGAGATGATCGCCGCCTCGCGCGTCGTCAAGGCGCAGCGCAAGGTGGCGGCCTCCACGCCGTACGCGACCGAGCTCACCCGCGCGGTAACGGCGGTCGGTACCGGCTCGAACACCAAGCACCCGCTGACCACGCAGGCCGAGACGGTCACGCGGTCCGCGGTGCTGCTCCTGACGAGCGACCGTGGTCTGGCCGGTGCCTTCAACTCCAACGCCATCAAGGCGGCGGAGCTGCTGACCGAGCGTCTCGAGGCCGAGGGCAAGGAGGTCGACACGTACATCGTCGGCCGCCGCGGTCTGGCCCACTACAACTTCCGCGAGCGCAAGGTCGTGGAGTCGTGGTCGGGCTTCACCGACGAGCCCACGTACGCGGACGCGAAGAAGGTCGCGGGCCCGCTGATCGAGGCCATCGAGAGGGACACGGCCGAGGGCGGCGTGGACGAGCTCCACATCGTCTACACCGAGTTCGTGTCGATGATGACGCAGCAGGCCCTCGACGCCCGCATGCTGCCGCTCAGCCTCGAAGCGATCGCGGAGGAGGCGCCGAAGGGCGAGATCCTTCCGCTGTTCGACTTCGAGCCCTCGGCGGAGGACGTCCTCGACGCCCTGCTGCCGCGCTACGTCGAGAGCCGTATCTACAACGCGCTGCTCCAGTCGGCTGCCTCCAAGCACGCCGCCACGCGCCGCGCGATGAAGTCGGCCACCGACAACGCCGGAGAGCTCATCACCACGCTCTCCCGACTTGCCAACGCGGCCCGCCAGGCCGAAATCACCCAGGAAATCAGCGAGATCGTCGGTGGCTCCGCAGCCCTGGCCGACGCGACCGCGGGGAGTGACAGGTAATGACGACGACAGTTGAGACGGCCGTTGCCACGGGCCGCGTCGCCCGGGTCATCGGCCCGGTCGTCGACGTGGAGTTCCCCGTCGACGCGATGCCCGACATCTACAACGCCCTTCACGTCGAGGTGGCCGACCCGGCCAACGCCGGCGCGAAGAAGACGCTGACCCTGGAGGTCGCCCAGCACCTGGGTGACGGCCTGGTCCGCACCATCTCCATGCAGCCGACCGACGGTCTGGTCCGCCAGGCCCCGGTCGTCGACACCGGCGACGGCATCACCGTCCCGGTCGGCGACTTCACCAAGGGCAAGGTGTTCAACACCCTCGGTGAGGTGCTGAACGTCGACGAGAAGTACGACGGCGAGCGCTGGTCCATCCACCGCAAGGCCCCGAACTTCGACGAGCTCGAGTCGAAGACCGAGATGTTCGAGACCGGCGTCAAGGTCATCGACCTGCTGACCCCGTACGTCAAGGGCGGCAAGATCGGTCTGTTCGGCGGTGCCGGCGTCGGCAAGACGGTGCTCATCCAGGAGATGATCTACCGCGTCGCCAACAACCACGACGGTGTGTCGGTGTTCGCCGGTGTCGGTGAGCGCACCCGTGAGGGCAACGACCTCATCGACGAGATGAGCGAGTCGGGCGTCATCGACAAGACCGCGCTGGTCTTCGGTCAGATGGACGAGCCCCCGGGCACCCGTCTGCGCGTGGCCCTGGCCGGTCTGACCATGGCGGAGTACTTCCGCGATGTGCAGAAGCAGGACGTGCTGTTCTTCATCGACAACATCTTCCGCTTCACGCAGGCCGGTTCCGAGGTGTCGACCCTGCTCGGCCGTATGCCCTCCGCGGTGGGCTACCAGCCGAACCTGGCCGACGAGATGGGCCTCCTTCAGGAGCGCATCACCTCGACCCGTGGTCACTCGATCACCTCGATGCAGGCGATCTACGTCCCCGCGGACGACCTGACCGACCCGGCCCCGGCCACCACCTTCGCCCACCTCGACGCGACGACGGTTCTGTCCCGTCCGATCTCCGAGAAGGGCATCTACCCGGCCGTGGACCCGCTGGACTCCACGTCCCGGATCCTGGACCCGCGCTACATCGCGCAGGACCACTACAACACCGCCATGCGCGTCAAGGGGATCCTCCAGAAGTACAAGGACCTCCAGGACATCATCGCGATCCTCGGTATCGACGAGCTCAGCGAGGAGGACAAGCTGGTCGTCCAGCGTGCCCGCCGCGTCGAGCGCTTCCTGTCCCAGAACACCCACGTCGCCAAGCAGTTCACCGGTGTGGACGGCTCCGACGTGCCGCTGGACGAGTCGATCACCGCGTTCAACGCGATCTGCGACGGTGAGTTCGACCACTTCCCGGAGCAGGCGTTCTTCATGTGCGGTGGTCTCGAGGACCTCAAGAAGAACGCGAAGGAACTGGGCGTCTCCTGACGCACCGGTCTTCGTGAGCCATTGAGCTCTTGTGGTGAGGGGGCGGGGCACGTCCCGCCCCCTCTTCCATGCCTACTAGACTTGTAACCAACACCCGGCACAACCGCCGGGTGGTGACCCGAGGAGCCACCTTGGCTGCTGAGCTGCACGTCGCGATGGTCGCCGCCGACCGTGAGGTCTGGTCGGGCCAGGCCACCCTGGTCGTCGCGCGCACCACGTCCGGCGACATCGGCGTCATGCCCGGTCACCAGCCGCTGCTCGGTGTGCTGGAGTCGGGCCCGGTGACCATCCGTACGAGTGATGGCGGGACCGTCATCGCCGCAGTGCACGGCGGTTTCATCTCGTTCGCGGACGACAAGCTGTCGCTGCTGGCCGAGATCGCCGAACTGTCGGACGAGATCGACGTCCAGCGCGCGGAGCGGGCGCTGGAGCGCGCGAAGTCGGCCGACGACGCGTCCGCCGAGCGCCGCGCGGAGGTCCGCCTGCGGGCGGCGACGGCGCGCTGACCCCCGGGGTCACCTTCCGGGCCGTCTAGGCTCTGGGGGAGCGCACGCGATGACGTCACTCAGCCGCGGCTGGGACCGGAGCAATCCGGTGCCGGTCGCGGCTGTGGCAGATATGGAAGTTTTTTCCGTTCCGTTACCTAGGAGACGAGGAGGTCGGTGCCGATGGTCCTCGCTCTGACTGTGTGCGGAATCGTCGTCGCCCTTGTGGTGCTGGGGTTGTTCGTCTTCGGCCTGCGCCGCAGACTCATCCAGCGCTCGGGCGGCACTTTCGACTGTTCGCTGCGCTGGGACGTGCCGGAGAAGACCGACACCAGCGGCAAGGGCTGGAGCTACGGCGTCGCCCGCTACAACGGCGACCGCATCGAGTGGTACCGCGTCTTCTCCTACGCCTATCGCCCGCGCCGCATCCTGGAGCGCTCCGCGATCGAGGTGGCCGGCCGCCGGCTGCCCGACGGCGAGGAGGAACTGGCGCTGCTCTCCGACGCCGTGATCCTCACCTGTCTGCACCGGGGCACGCGTCTCGAACTCGCCATGAGCGAAGACGCGCTGACCGGTTTTCTCGCGTGGCTTGAGGCAGCCCCGCCCGGTCAGCGCGTCAATGTCGCTTAGTTCACCTGCTGGTTGAGTACTAGTTGAGCCCGTTGTTGATGGCGGTCACCAGCTCACCGCCCGCGGTGTCGCCGCTGAACTCCCAGAAGAACGCGCCGCCCAGGCCCTGGTTCTTGGCCCACGACATCTTCCCGGCGATCGTCGACGGGGTGTCGTAGGACCACCAGTTGTTGCCGCAGTAGGCGTACGCGGTGCCGGCGATGGTGCCGTTCGCCGGGCAGGAGTTCTTCAGGACCTTGTAGTCCTCGATGCCGGCCTCGTAGGTGCCGGGCGCGGCTCCGGTCGCCGTGCCGCCGGGGGCGGCCTGGGTGACGCCGGTCCAGCCGCGGCCGTAGAAGCCGATGCCGAGCAGCAGCTTCTTGGACGCGACGCCCTTGGACTTGAGCTTGGCGATGGCGTCGGCGGAGTTGAAGCCCGCCTGCGGGATGCCGGCGTACGACGTGAGCGGCGAGTGCGGCGCGGTCGGGCCCTGCGCGTTGAAGGCGCCGAAGTAGTCGTACGTCATCACGTTGTACCAGTCGAGGTACTGGGAGGCGCCGCCGTAGTCGGCCGCGTCGATCTTGCCGCCGGAGGAGCCGTCGGCGGTGATGGCCGCGGTGACCAGGTAGTTCGGGCCGAACTCCGTGCGCAGCGCGGACATCAGGTTCTTGAAGGCCGCGGGGCCGGAGGTGTCGCAGGTCAGGCCGCAGGCGTTGGGGTACTCCCAGTCGATGTCGATGCCGTCGAAGACATCGGCCCAGCGCGGGTCCTCGACCACGGACTTGCAGGACTTCGCGAACGCGGCCGCGTTCTGCGCCGCCTGGCCGAAGCCGCCGGAGTAGGTCCAGCCGCCGAAGGAGTACAGGATCTTGATGTGCGGGTACTTGGCCTTCAGCTGCCGCAGCTGGTTGAAGTTGCCGCGCAGCGGCTGGTCCCAGGTGTCGGCGGTGCCGCTGACGGACTGGTCGGCGGTGTAGGCCTTGTCGTAGGCGGCGTAGGTGTCGTCGACGGTGCACTGACCGTTCTTGACGTTGCCGAACGCGTAGTTGATGTGCGTGATCTTCGACGCGGAGCCGGAGGTCACCAGGTTCTTGACGTGGTAGTTGCGGCCGTAGACGCCCCACTCGGTGAAGTAGCCGAGCTTGACCTTGTCGCCGGTGGGCGGCGGGTCGGTGGTGCCGCCGGTGGTGCGCACCGCGCGGGCGCCGCTGACCGGGCCGGTCTGGTCGGCGGTGTCGCGGGCCTGGACGGTGTAGGAGTAGTCGGTGCCGGCGGTCAGGCCGGTGTCGGAGTACGACGTCGTGGTCACGGTGGCGACCTTGGCGCCGTCGCGCAGGACGTCGTAGTTCTTGATGCCCTTGTCGTCGGTGGCGGCGCTCCAGGACAGCTTCACCGAGGTGTTGGTGATGTCGGAGGCGCTCGGAGTGCCGGGGGCGCTGGGGGCGCTGTCGCCGGGCTCCGTGGTGCCGCCGTCACAACTGCCGCCGTTGAGCTTGCAGTTGGCGGGGGAGCCGGAGCCGGCGCCGTTGAAGCCGAAGGAGACGGACGCGCCGGGGGCGAGGGTGCCGTTCCAGGACTTGTTCTTGGCGGTCCAGTGGGTGCCGGAGGAGGTGACGTCGGCGTCCCAGGCGGAGGTGACGGAGGTGCCGGAGGGGAAGTCCCACTCGACGGTCCAGGAGCTGAGGGACGTGGTGCCGGTGTTCTTCACCGTCCACTTGCCCTCGAAGCCGGAGCCCCAGTCCTGGGTCTTGGCGTAGGTGGCGGTGGCGGATGTCGCGGCTTCGGCCGGGCTCGCGAGGCCGACCAGGCCCGCCAGCGGAAGCAGCAGGGTCGCGAACCCCGCCACGGCTCTGTGTCTGAAGCGCATGCTGCGCCTCCTTGTTGGGAAGTCAGGGGGCATGACTGAGCCTCACGCCCATTCATGGTGCGGTGAGAATAGAAAGGTCTGGACCACAGGTCAATAGGTCTGGACCAGTTGCCCATCGGCTTCAGGGCCGGTCGGCTAGATCCCCAACTCCTGGGCCAGTACGGCCGCTTGGACGCGACTGCGCAGCTCCAGCTTGCCCAGCAGGCGGCTGACATGTGTCTTCACGGTCGCCTCCGCCATGTCGAGCCGGGCGGCGATACCGGCGTTCGACAAGCCCTCGCCGAGGCAGGACAGCACCTCGCGTTCCCGTCTGGTGAGACTGTCCAGGACGGACGGGTCGGCCGTCGTCTCCCGTACGGGCTTCGCGGCGAACTCGGCGATCAGGCGCCGGGTGACGGCCGGGGCGACGATGCCCTCGCCGCGCCCCACCGTGCGCACCGCCTCCAGCAGGTCGCGGGCCTCGGTGTTCTTCAGCAGGAACCCGCAGGCGCCCGCCCGTAGCGCCCCGAAGACGTACTCGTCGAGGTCGAAGGTGGTCAGCACGAGCACGTCCGCGAGCCGCTCCTCGACGACCTTGCGGGTGGCCGACACCCCGTCCAGACGGGGCATCTGAATGTCCATCAGCACCAGGTCGGGACGTAGTTCCCGGGCCCGCTCGACCGCCTGCTCACCGTCCGCAGCCTCGCCGACCACCTCGATGTCGGGCGCGCTGCGCAGAATGAGGACCAGCCCGGCGCGGACGGCGGACTGGTCCTCGGCGACGAGCACACGGATCATGCGGGGTCTCCTTCGGTCAGCGGAAGCCCGGCGCGTACGACCCACATCTTGCCGCCGGCCGAGTCCTCGGGCCCGGCCCCGAACTCGCCGCCCAGCAGCGCGACCCGCTCCCGCATACCGATCAGGCCGGCGCCGGAACCGGGCGCCCGCGGCCCGTCGCGGTCACCGAAGGGGCTGGTCACGGCGATGGTCAGACAGCCGTCCCGCTGGGCGAGCGCGACCGTGACGCGGCCGGGAGAGGCGTGCTTGAGGGCGTTGGTCAGGGACTCCTGGACGATGCGGTAGGCGGCGAGCTCGACGGGGGCGGGGACGGTGCCGGGCGCGCAATCGAGGTGGACGTCGAGGCCGTTGGTGCGGGCGCCCTCGGCGAGAGCGTCGAGGCCGTCGAGCGTCGGGGCGGCCACCGGCGCGGTGTCGCCGCCGGCGTCCCGCAGGATGCCGATGAGGCGGCGCATCTCGGCGAGCCCCTCGACGCTGTTCTCGCGGATGACCGACAGCGCCTCCTGGGAGGTCCTCGGGTCGTCGATGGAGAGCGCGGCCGTGGAGTGGATGGCGATCGCGGAGAGATGGTTGGCGACCATGTCGTGCAGCTCGCGTGCCATGCGGGCGCGCTCCGCGGCGACGGCCTGGGAGCGGTCCGTCTCGGCGAGCAGCGCGGTCTGTTCGGCCCGCAGCCGGGCGGCCTCGGCGGCGTCACGGTGGTTGCGTACGATCCAGCCCGTGCCCGCCGGCCCGTAGGCCACGATGCCGACGACCACGCCGATCAGCAGTGCCTCCGGGGTGCGCCACACCGCGAACGGCACCAGGGTCGCGGCCACCGTGAGCAGGCCGGTGATCCACTGGATGCGGCGGGCCGAGGGGAGCGGGCCGTAGAGCACGGCCGCGTAGACGATGTCGGTGAACATCAGGACCGTGGCCAGGTTGCCCTGGGTGAGGACGTCCGCGCAGATCGCGACCGTGCCGATCAGCAGGGCCGTGCGCGGGGCCGTCCGGCGCAGCAGTTCGCAGCCGGCCATCACGGTGAGCGGCAGCAGGATCGGCCAGGGGCCGTCGAAGAGCGTGACGGGGTCCTTGGCGGGCCGGGTGGCCAGTCCGACGGCCACCAGGAGCAGGCCGCCGAGCAGCCCGCCGACGGCGACGTACACGTCGAAGCGGTGCGGGCGGGGACGGAGCATGATTCCATCCAACACGGTGCGCCCTGCCCGCGCGTGCTTCCGGGGAAGGGTCCTGGACTGCATCTTTCGATGTACCGCCGGTTCGTCAGTGCCGACGACGAAAGCGGCCGGTCCCGACGGGAGCCTGGACGGGTGACCGAAGGGAGCATGTTGTGATCGTCGCCCTCATCATCGCCTGCGAGGTCGGCTTCTGGGTGCTGCTGGCACTGGGCCTCGCCGTCCGCTACCTGCTGAAGCGGCGTCGTACGAGTGTGGTGCTGCTGCTGTGCGAGCCGCTGCTGGAGCTGGTGCTCTTCGCGGCCACCGCGGTGGACCTGAAGAACGGCGCCGAGCCGGGCTGGGAGCACGGCCTGGCCGCGCTCTACATCGGCTACACCGTGGCGTACGGCCACTACACGATCCGCTGGCTGGACGGCCACGCCGCGCACCGCCTGGGCGGCGCCCCGCGCCCGCCCAAGCCTGCGCAGTACGGCATGGCACGCGCCCGGCACGAGGGCGGCCTGTGGCTTCGCACGCTGCTCGGAGCGGCCGTGGCCTGTGCACTCCTCCAGGGCGCGGTCTGGTACGTCGGGGACGGCGACACCTCGTCCCTGCGGTCCTTCCAGTGGGTGGCACTGCGCGCCGCGGGCATCCACGGCCTGGTCGCGCTGGCGTACCTGATCTGGCCCAAGCAGCCGAAGGGCGAGCCGGCCTCCTCGGACCGGCTGGTCCGGTCGGAGGAGAAAACCCGCCGATGACCGCCTAGCGTTCCCCTCCCGGCACCCACAGCACGTCCCCGACCTCCTTGTTCGCCGTCCGAGCCAGGATGAACAGGAGGTCGGAGAGGCGGTTGAGGTAGGTCGCGGTCAGGGGGTTCATCGTCTCGCCGTGGGCCTCCAGGGCCGACCAGGTCGAGCGCTCCGCACGGCGGACGACCGTGCAGGCATGGTGCAGCAGGGCCGCGCCCGCGGTGCCGCCGGGGAGGATGAAGGAGCGCAGCTTCTCCAGCCGTTCGTTGAAGCGGTCGCAGTCCGCCTCCAGCTTGTCGACGTAGAACTGCTCGACGCGCAGCGGCGGGAACTCCGGGTTCTCCACCACCGGCGTCGACAGGTCCGCACCCACGTCGAACAGGTCGTTCTGCACCCGGGTGAGGACCTGGACGACCTCCTCCTCCAGGCCGCCCAGCGCGATCGCCGTGCCGATCACCGCGTTCGCCTCGTTGGCGTCGGCGTACGCCGAGATCCGCAGGTCGGTCTTGGCGACCCGGCTCATGTCGCCGAGGGCGGTGGTGCCCTGGTCGCCGGTCCTGGTGTAGATGCGTGTCAGATTGACCATGAGGTCAGCCTAGTTACGCCCCGGCCGTTCGGAAGACGCGTGTGCCGACCGTCACGGCGAGCGTGGCGAAGGCGACGGCGACCAGCACGCCGTACAGCATGTGCGCGGTGGCGTAGGAGCCGACGTACGCGTCCCGCACCGCGTCCACCAGATAGCGGAACGGGATGAAGTGGGACAGGACGTCCAGCCACCTCGGTCCCAGCGTCATCGGGAGCATCAGGCCCGACAGCAGCATCATCGGCATCGTCATGGCGTTGATCGCCGGCCCGAACTCCTGCGGGGTGCGGACCTTCATGGCGAGCGCGTACGACAGCGAGGCCAGCGACACCGTCAGCAGCGCGACGAACGCGAAGCCGATCAGGACGCCCGGCAGCGGCGCCCGCAGGCCCATCGCCAGCGCGGTCAGGACCAGCAGCACCGCCTGGAAGACGAACACCGTGGCGTCCCGCAGCACGCGTCCCAGCAGCAGGGCGAGGCGGCTGACCGGCGTCACCCGCATCCGCTCCACCACCCCCTGACCCTTCTCGATGATGATCGAGAACCCGGCGAACGACGCGCCGAACAGGCCGAGTTGGAGCAGCAGGCCGGGGACCAGCACCTGCCAGGAGCTGCCCCGGCCGCCCAGCGGCAGATCCGTCAGCAGCGGACCGAAGAACAGCAGGTACAGCAGCGGCATCAGCACGCCGAAGAGCAGGGCGAACCGGGAGCGCAGGGACTGGCGGAGATAGCGGCCGTAGATGAGGGCCGTGTCGTGCAGCAGCATCTTTCTGGGGTCTCCTATACGGCTACGGGGGCGGCGTCGGCCGGGCCGGCGCTGCGGCCGGTGATGGCGAGGAAGGTGTCCTGGAGCGAGGCGTCGATCGAGCCGCCGTGGCGCAGCTTCAGCGCGCTCGGCGTGCCCTCCGCGACGACCACGCCCTGGTCGACGACGACGAGCCGGTCGGAGAGGGCGTCGGCCTCGTCCAGGTAGTGGGTGGTCAGGAACACCGTGGTGCCGTGTTCGTCGCGCAGGCGCCGGATCAGGTCCCACAGGTCGGCCCGGCTGCCCGGGTCCAGTCCCGTCGTCGGCTCGTCGAGGAAGAGCACCTTCGGGCGGTGCGTGAGGGCGAGCGCGATGTCGAGGCGGCGCCGCCGGCCGCCGGAGAGCGTGCCCGCCTTGCGGTCCAGGAAGCCGGTGAGGTCCAGGTCGCGGGCCAGCTCCTCGGCCCGCGAGGCGGCCCGCGCCTTGGTCAGGCGGTAGAGGCGGCCCTGGGTGATCAGCTCCTCCCGCACGGTGATCTGCGTGTCCACCCCGCCCGACTGCGCCACGTACCCGCACGCCCGCCGCACCCCCGCGGCGTCGGTCGCGAGGTCGTGGCCGGCGACGGTGGCCGCGCCGCCGGTGGGCGCGAGCAGGGTCGTGAGCATCCGCAGGGTCGTCGTCTTGCCCGCGCCGTTCGGGCCAAGGAAGCCGAGGATCTCGCCCTCGCGCACGGTCAGGTCGATCCCGCGGACGGCCTCTACCGGGCCGAGCTTCGTCCGGAAGGTACGGGCCAGTCCGGCCGTACTGATGATGGTCATGACCCCAGAAAAACAGAGTCTCTTAAATTTTGCAATGACCCCAAATTTTAAGAGAGCCCACTGAAGTTAGGATGAGGGCTATGACGGAAGGGCTCAGGGAGCGGAAGAAGCGCGAAACGAGACAGCGGATCTCGGACATCGCCACCGGGCTGTTCCTGGAGCACGGCTTCGTGACCGTGACCATCGCGGAGGTGGCGGAGGCCGCCGACGTCTCCGTGAACACCGTCTACAACTACTTCCCGGCGAAGGAGGACCTCTTCTTCGACCGCTCCGCCGGCGTCGTCGAGCAGCTCTCCCGCTGGGTGCGCGGCCGGGCGGAGGGGGAGTCGGCCGCCCGCGCGGTGCTGCGCGAACTGCGTGCGGACGTCGAGTCGGTCTCGCCCAGGGTCGGCCTCATGGAGGGCTACGACCGCTTCATGCGCTGCATCCACGAGGCGCCGCCGCTGCGCTCGCGGCTGTGGAGCATGCAGCAGGAGATCCACGACCACCTGGAGGCGACCCTGCGCGAGGAGGTCGGCGCGGACGCCTCGGACCCGTGGCCGGGGCTGATCGCCGGTCAGATCGCCTGGATCCATCAGACGGTGTTCGTCCACATCGGACGGGAGATGGCGGCCGGGCACAATCCGGGCAAAGTGTCACGGGAGGTACTCGTGCTTCTCGACGACATCGAGGAGCTGTTGAGCGCGAGCGTGCTCAACTACGCCGTCCGAGGCGCGGAATGACCGGCGCCGGTGTGATGTCCGTCAGATGAGACGTGACTCGCGTTACTAACCGGTCACACAGTCCCCGACGAGCGCTAAGGTCCGCCGCAGAAGCCAATCGTAAGCAGCGTGTAAGCGCACACTCGCAGTACTGCTGCCGTGATTCAAAGGGGAGTCGTCAGTGGCACGGAAGCTCGCCGTCATCGGGGCCGGTCTCATGGGTTCCGGTATCGCCCAGGTCTCTGCTCAGGCGGGTTGGGACGTGGTCCTGCGCGACGTCACCGACGAGGCCCTCGCGCGCGGCACCGACGGCATCAAGGCGTCGTACGACAAGTTCGTGAGCAAGGGCAAGCTGGAGGCGCACGACGCCGACGCGGCCCTCGCCCGCATCACCCCCACCACCGATCTGGACGCGGTCGCCGACGCGGACGTGGTCGTCGAGGCCGTCTTCGAGAAGCTGGAGGTCAAGCACGAGATCTTCCGCGCGCTCGACAAGATCGTGCGTGCGGACGCCGTGCTCGCCTCCAACACCTCCGCCATCCCGATCACCAAGATCGCGGCGGCCACCGCGCACCCCGAGCGGGTCGTCGGGGTGCACTTCTTCTCGCCGGTGCCGATGATGCAGCTCGTCGAGCTGGTCCGCGGCTACAAGACGAGCGACGAAACCCTAGCCACCGCGCGCGAGTTCGCCGAGTCCGTCGGCAAGACCTGCATCGTCGTCAACCGCGACGTCGCCGGCTTCGTCACCACCCGGCTGATCTCGGCGCTCGTCGTCGAGGCCACCAAGCTCTACGAGTCGGGTGTCGCCACCGCCGAGGACATCGACCTCGCCTGCAAGCTGGGCTTCGGTCACGCCATGGGCCCGCTCGCCACGGCCGACCTCACCGGCGTCGACATCCTGCTGCACGCCACCGGCAACATCTACACCGAGTCCCAGGACGAGAAGTTCGCGCCGCCGGAGCTGATGCGCCGGATGGTGGACGCGGGTGACATCGGCCGCAAGAGCGGGCAAGGCTTTTACAGCTACTGAGGTTTCGTAGACCACCGCACAGCCCCCTCAGGTGTCACGCGATGGGGTGAATTCGGTATCGGTTCGCTTACAGACGGCAACCTCTGACCGCTCAACGCAGTCAGAGGTTGCATCACCGGCCACAGCGAAGACTCATAGCAGACACAGGCACAGACACAGCCGCAGACACAGGCACCTACGCAGACCACACACGCGGAGCACGAACGCACGCCTAGGGGAGCGATATGCACATCAGGGGCGACCACGCCGAACTGGTCGTCGGGGGCCGCCTCGACGTCCGCAGCGCGGCGGACGCCCGTACGGTCCTGCACTCGGCCGTCGACGACGGAGTCGGCGATCTGGTGCTCGACCTGTCCGAGCTGGAGTTCTGGGACGCCACCGGACTCGGGGTGATCATGGGGGCCCATCGGCGGGCCGGCCGCTGCGGCCGGCGCCTGGTGCTGCGCGGCGTGCCGCCGCAGATGCAGCGCCTGCTGGTGGCCACCCGGCTGCACCGGATCCTGGCGATCGAGGGCGGCATCGGGGTGGAGTCCCTGCCCCGGGTGTGACACCCGGCGCGAGTGGGGCGGGACAGCAGGACGTTCCGGTTGCGAAGCGCACGTCGCGCGCAATCCTCACGAGACTGTGATGTCTCGGACGGCGCGGTACCCCGACCTGTCGTAGATACTGTGCGAAGGTTTAGGGTTCGGCTGCCCGCTGCCTAGACAAACCCCTTCGAGCGGGCCCGGACCAGAAGCGACAGCGCGGTGTGCAAAGGCCGGGAGGGGCCGCGAACTGCACACGACGCTTTTGGGGGGCTTGAAACCTATGGACCCGAACAACCGGGGACCCGAGGAGTACGGCCATGACGCCGACGGCCAGTCGTCGCGCCCGCGCCCGCCCAGGGACCCCCTCACACCCGACTTCGGCCAGCACTCGCCCGCACTCGCCCGCACGGTGCAACTCGTCTCCGGCGACTACCTGCTCACCGTCAACCCCGTCGACGGCAGCGAGATCGAGATCTGCCCGGCGGCGGAGCGTCCGGGGCGGCCCGAGAAGCTGACCCTGGCCGAACGCGCCGAGGCAGACCGCGCCGCCAAGCCACCGGTCCCGCCCGGTCCGACCCGTCCCGCCGAACCGCTCCTGGCCCGCCAGGACGAGCGCGAACAGCTGGTGCGGATGCTCGCCCGCGGCCGCTCCGTACGTCTGGTCGGCGCCCGTGGCGCGGGCCGCACCAGCCTGCTCGACCTCGTCGCCGAGGACTGTGTGGACCTCGCCCCCGACGGCGTCGTCCGCCTCACCGGCTTCCACCGCGCTCCCGCGGACCTGCTCCACGACCTCTTCTGCTCCGTGTACGGCGCGCCCCTGTACCGCCCCGATGGGGACGAACTGCTCTCGTGCGTGCGTGAGATCGGCGCGGTCGTCGTCCTGGACGACATCGAGTTCGGCGGCGCCGCGCTCGACGAGCTGCTCGACGCGACCCCCGAGTGCGCCTTCCTGCTCGCCGCCACGCCCGAGGTGCCCGCGCCGTCCGCCGATTCCGGCGTCGAGGAGGTCGCTCTCGGCGGCCTCGACCGTGCCGCGAGTGTGGAGCTCCTGGAGCGCGGTATCGGCCGGGTCCTCACCGAGGACGAGGCGAACTGGGCCGGTGACCTGTGGTTCGAGTCCGAGGGCCTGCCGCTGCGGTTCGTCCAGGCCGGGGCGCTGCTGCGGCAGCGGGACCGGCTGCGGGCCGGTGCGGACGCCGTCGACGAGTACGGCGTCTTCGAGGACGCCCCGCCGTCCGACGCGTCCTTCGACACCCCGATCGACCCCGAGGGCGGCGAGGAGACACCGCTGCCGTCGCTCGGAGAGGCGGCAGGACCGGCACGGCTGCTCGCCTCGCGGCTCAGCGCCTCCGCCCGTACCACCCTGAGGTTCGCCGTCGCGCTCGGCGGCGAGGTGCCGCACCAGGCGCATCTGCCCGCGCTCGTCGGGGACACCCACGCGGACGCCGCGCTGGGCGAGCTGGCCGACTGCGGGCTGGTCTCGCCGGTCGGCTCCCGCTACCGGCTCGCCGCCGGCGTGCAGGTCCAGCTGGAGGCCGCCGGGTACGCCGACGACGCCCAGGACGACGCCCGCACCGCCGTGCAGCACTACACCTGGTGGGCCGGGCACCCCTCCGTCACGCCGGAGCGCGTATCCGCCGAGGCCGACGCCGTGCTCGCGGCGCTGGGCGTGCTCGTGCCGGCCTCCCCCGAGCTCTCAACTCCGTTCGAGCAGGGGGGACCCTCAGCCCCGCCCGCCGAGGGCGAGGAGAGCCCGACCGTGCAGCTGGCCCGCACGGCGGCGCCCGCGTTCGCGGCGGGACTGCACTGGAGAGCCTGGGAGCGGGCCTTGCGTGCCGGTGCCGAGGCCGCCCGCCTCGCCGGGGATGTGTCCGAACAGGCCTACTTCCACCACGAGTTGGGCATCCTCGCGCTCTGCGGCGACCAACTGGAGCGGGCCCGCACCGAGCTGGAGACCTCCATCGGCCTGCGCGGCGCCCTCGCCGACAAACGCGGGACCGTCGCCGGACGCCGCGCCCTCGCGCTGGTCTCGGACCGCTCCGGTACGGCACCGGGACCGGCCGCGTTCGGCGCGACCGCGGGCGAGGAGGTGCCGGACGCGCGCTACGAGGAGTCGCAGTCGCCGCCCGGCGGAGTGCGGACCCCGTTCCCGCCCGTCGGCGACACCGGGACGCTGGTCACCCACCGGTCGTCGGTGCCGTCGGCCTCGATGGCCTCGCACAAGGGCCGCGGCGGCATCCGGAACTTCGCGCGCCGCAACCTCGTCGCGGCCGGCGCGGGCGCGCTGCTCGTGGCGGTGCTCGGGACGGTGGTGACGCTCGGCGCCACGTCCGACAACGACTCCAACGCCCCGGCCAACCAGGTCGGCGTCAATCCGTCCGCCAGTCAGGGCCCCGGTGACGACAGCCTGGGCGCGGACAAGGTGGAGAGCGACGACGACAAGGGCGAGGCCGGTACGGCCACCAGCCGGCCGACGGATCCGGGCCCCGACGGCACCCTCGGCACGTCGGACGACCCGACTCCGACGGACCCGTCGGACAACCCGACCGGGACAAACGGTTCCGGTGGCGGTACATCGAGTTCACCAACCAAACCGACATCCAAGCCGACCTCGTCGAAGCCCACAGAATCCGAGTCGCCCGTTCCGACTGAGTCGGAGACGCCCCCGCCGACGGAGTCGGAGACGCCCGTGCCTTCCGAGTCGGAGACGCCCACACCGACGGAGTCGCAGTCGTCTCCGGAGACATCGGACTCGGCCAGCGGCCCAACCGTCTCGAACCCAGCGGGCACCACCACAGCCAGCGCCCCGACGTCCACGCGGACGGACACCCCGAGCACGGGTGCGGACGCGTTGATCTGACCTACGGTCGGCGACCTGAGCGGCGGTGGGCGATCCGGCCCACCGCCCATGGTCAGCCACGGTCAGTGGTTCCAGTGGCGGTTGGTGAGCGCGCCCATTGTCCGGGGTGCGACCACCGTCGTGGCCCGGCACCCGTCCCCGGCCAAAACTTGTCCGCCGCAGCGGCGCTCGGCTCCTATGGCGCGATTGGGCGGTGCCCAACCGGCCTGAGGTCGGTTGGGCACCGCCGGACAACGTCGTGGGGGCCGAGCGCCGCTGCGGCGGGAACAGGGAAGTGCGGGCGGACCGCGGCCCTAGAACAGCCGCAGCTTGTCGTCCTCGATGCCGCGCATCGCGTCGTAGTCCAGGACCTGGCAGCCGATGCCGCGGTCCGTGGCGAGGACGCGGGCCTGGGGCTTGATCTCCTGGGCCGCGAAGATGCCGCGGACCGGGGCGAGATGCGGGTCGCGGTTCAGCAACTCCAGGTAGCGCGTGAGCTGTTCCACGCCGTCGATCTCGCCGCGCCGCTTGATCTCGACCGCGACCGTCGCGCCCTCGGCGTCCCGGCACAGGATGTCGACCGGCCCGATGGCCGTCATGTACTCGCGGCGGATGAGGGTGTAGCCCTCGCCCAGCGTCTCGATGCGGTCGGCGAGGAGTTCCTGGAGGTGTGCTTCCACGCCGTCCTTGATCAGACCGGGGTCCACACCCAGTTCGTGCGACGAATCGTGGAGGATTTCCTCCATCGTGATGATCAGCTTCTCGCCCGCTTTGTTGATGACCGTCCAGACGTCCTGCTGCTCGCCGTCCCCCTCCTTCAGAGTGCAGGGCGGCGACATCCAGTTGAGGGGCTTGTAGGCCCGGTCGTCCGCGTGGATCGAGACGCTGCCGTCCGCCTTGACCAGGATCAGACGGGGCGCCGAGGGCAGATGGGCGGTGAGCCGGCCCGCGTAGTCGACGGAGCATCGGGCAATGACGAGACGCATGGTCGGCAACGCTACTCGACGGGCCGGTGCCGACGCGATTCGCCCTGGGGGAGTCCGTATGACCCCGGACTGCCCCTGTTCATTTCTGGCCGATTGTGAGCCCAACGGGGCCCGCCCATGTACGCATTCTCCTGGTGCCGTCACCGTCTGTTGCCTACCGTATTAAACGGGAGGTCGCGAGGTGTGTACACAGAGTGTCCGATATCGCGAACTCCCTCATCTGTCCGGCAACCCCTGCTGCTGCGGGGGTGCGAGAGGAGAACCCATGTCGCTCGACGTCTCACCGGCCCTACTCGAACAGGCCGAGCGAGGCGAGGTCGACGAAGCCGCCTTCGTCGACTGCGTCCGGACCTCCCTGCCCTATGCATGGGAGATGATCAGCTCCCTGGTGGCCCAGCTGAAGGTCGACGGCGGCTCGTTCGCCGACAACCAGACGCCCCCGCCGGACGAGCAGGCACGTGGCCAGCTGCTGCGTGCGCTTGCGAGTGACGCGATACGCGGCGCGCTGCAACGGCACTTCGGGGTGCGACTGGCATTCCAGAACTGCCACCGGGTGGCGGTGTTCCCGCTTGACTCCTCGGTCGACGAGACGCTGTCCCGCTTCACCTCGGTGCGCAGCCAGGTGCTGAACCAGTCCCCGGAGTTCAGGGACTGCTGACGCATTGAGTCGCTTGCTTGCCGCTCCATACGCGGGAGGTGCATTCAGTACTGGGGCGGCAAGCCCGCTGGCGGTCCGGGGCGTTCGGTGCGCACCGGCCGGCTCAGCCGAGGTGCGGCAGCACTTCGGTGCCCAGCCGTCGTACGTTCTCCTCGGTCGCCGCCAGATCGCCCGAACCCTCGACCAGCAGCGCGAAGCGGGAGATCCCGGTCCGCTCACTCGTCGCCGCCAGTCGGTCGGCGCACAGGCGCGGCGTGCCCACCGGGTGCAGCCCGCAGAGGAGTTCGGTGTACGCCAGCGGGTCGCGCATCGAGCGATGGCGGCCGTCGACCGTCACATGGGCCTCCAGGCCCTGTCGCAGCCAGCCCGGCATCGCCTTCGTGAGGGTCTCCACCGCGTCCGTGCGCCGGTCCGCGATCTGGCAGACGCCGGCCGACACATGGGCCGCGCCGCGGATCTCGTCCCCCGGCCGCCCGGCCGCGCGGGCGTGCTCCCGCCACAGGGCGACCATCTCGGCCTTCTCCTCGTCGCCCACGTGCATCCCGAGCAGCATCGGCAGCCCGCGCTCGGCCGCGAGCCGCACGCTGCTCGGCGAGGTGCACGCGACGACGACCTCGGGGCCCCCGACGTCCGTGAGACACTCCGACGGCCGCGGTACGACGGCGACCTCGCGGAAGCCGAACCGCTCGCCGGCGGCCGAGACCGAGGGCTCGCGCAGCCAGCGCACCAACAGATCGAGCGACTCCGGGAACCCCTCCTCGTACGCCTTGAGGCCCTGCCCGAACACCTCCAGGTCGACCCACGGCCCGCCGCGCCCCACGCCCAGCGAGAACCGCCCGCCGGAGGCGATGTGCAGCAGTGCCGCCTGCTCGCCGAGGGCCACCGGGTGGGCGGTGGGCAGTACGCTCACCGCGGTGCCGACGTGCAGCCGGCTGGTGCGGCCGAGCAGCAGGGCGGCCAGGGTGATCGCGGACGGACAGGTGCCGTACGGCACGAAGTGGTGCTCGGCCAGCCAGACCGAGTCGAGCCCGGCCTCCTCGGCGACCTCGGCGGAGCGGACCGCGCGGTGCAGCGCCTCCCCATCACCCTGGCCCGGGAACCGGGCCGCGAGTACGAAACTTCCTACGCGCATTGCTTTTCCTGCTTCCTTGGCTCCGACGCGGAGCTCCCCCACCGGGCATAACCGTCTGACACGTGCCGAGGACACGGCTTGGCGAAGAGATTTGCGGATTGTCTGCAGAATCAATGGCCGGCGTGCGGGACTTGTGGGGGTTGGTGCCGTACGACTACCCCTGTCCGTGCCGCGTAGGCTGGATACGACCCGTGCATCCTGTATAGCCCCGTGAGGTGTTCCGTGTCCCCGCGTCGCAATCGACCCAAGGATTCCGGCTCGTCCGGACGCAGCGCCGAGGACGACCGTCCCGGCCGCTACGGCGGCTGGCAGTCCTCGGAGAGCTGGGGCGGCGACGAGTGGAACGTACGGCACGTGGCGGGCGCGAGCGCGCAGGGCAAGGCGTACCGCTGCCCGGGCTGTGAGCAGATGATCCCGGACGGCGTCCCGCATGTGGTCGCCTGGCCGGACCACGCGGGCGTGGACGACCGCCGGCACTGGCACAAGGCGTGCTGGAACGCGAAGGACCGCCGCACCACACGGGTGCAGCGGTCCAGGAACGCGCCGAGGTTCTAGCGGGCCGGGCTCACACGTCGCGCTTCTCCAGCAGCGCCCAGGCGCCGGCGAACGCGGCCGCCGTGACGCCGAGCATGATCCACAGCGGGTCCCAGCCGGACGGGCCGGACTCGGAGAGGGACTGGGCGTAGAAGACGCTCAGCTGGTTCGGGATGGAGTACTCGAACAGCGCCTGCTGAAGGTCCCTCAGCGACTCCGCGAACATGAAGAGCGCGATGACCAGCGGGGCCAGCAGAACACCGATCATGATCGTGATCGCACCCGCCGAGTGCCGGATGACCGAGCCGACGACGAGCGAGAGCAGTCCGAGCAGCGCGATGTAGAACGAGATGCCGACGGTGCCCTTCAGCCACTCCTCGCCGGTCGGCTCCCGGGAGCCCTCCAGGAAGGCCACGTCCGCGAGGGCGACCAGGACGGCCGACGCCAGCGTCACCACGAACGCGACCACGAAGAACACGATCGCCTTGGCCGCCAGTACCCGGCCACGCGTCGGGCACGCGGTCATCGTGGTGCGGATCATGCCGGTGCCGTACTCGGAGGCGGTGGTCAGCACGCCGAGCGTGATGATGCAGATGCTGCCGAGCAGCAGTCCGAAGAAGCCGAACGACAGCGGGCTCTCGCCGGAGAGACTCTCCTCCGAGGCGTTGCCGGCGATCAGTGCGGCGACCGAGAGACCGATGCCGATCACGAGCACCACGAACACCCCGAGCGTCCACATCGTCGAGCGCACCGAGCGGATCTTCGTCCACTCCGAGGCGAGCGCGTGCCCCAGGTGCGTGCGCACCACCGGGATCGGCGAGGTGTAGGTGGGGTACGGGGTGCCGGGCGCCGCCTGCCAGTTCGGTGCGGCGGTCTGCGGCATCGGGGGCTGGGGCGTGCTCATCGGGCGTCCTCGGGCTGGGTCGGTGCGGCGGGAGTCGCGGGGGCGACGGGCGGCTGGGGCGCGGGCGCGGCGGCAGGAGCGCTCGCGGGCGCCTGGGCGGGGTTCTGAGCGGCCGGCGGCGCGGGGGGCTGCGCCGGAGCCACCGGAGCCTGGCCCGGGGCCGCCTGAGGCGCCTGGGGGGCCGCCTGCGCGTACGGGTTCGGCGTCCCGGCACCGGGCGCCGCCGGAGCACCGTACGGTCCGGGCTGGGCCGGCTGTGCGGCGTACGGCTGCCCGGCCTGCTGGGGCGGCGGCGGGGCGTACCAGCCCGGCTGGCCCTGACCGGGCACCGGCATCGGCGGCTGTGCGCCCGGCGGCAGCGGCTGCTGGAGCCCTTCCTTCTGGTCGATGGTGGAGCGGTAGTCGACCGCGCCCTGCGTCATCCGCATGTACGCCTCCTCCAGCGAGGCCTGGTGGGGCGACAGCTCCCACAGGCGTACGTCGGAGTCGTGCGCGATGTCGCTGATGCGGGGGAGCGCCAGCCCGGTGACCCGGAGCCCGCCGTCCTGCTCGGGCAGCACGTGCCCGCCCGCCTCGGTGAGCGCGCCGGCCAGCTTCTCGCGCAGCTGCGGCTCGGTGTCGGGCGTCCGGACCCGGGCGAAGCCCGCGGAGTTCGCGGCGATGAAGTCCTTGACGCTCATGTCGGACAGCAGCTGACCGCGCCCGATGACGATCAGGTGGTCGGCGGTCAGCGCCATCTCGCTCATCAGGTGGGAGGAGACGAAGACGGTACGGCCCTCGGCCGCCAGCGACTTCATCAGGTTCCGCACCCAGAGGATGCCCTCGGGGTCGAGGCCGTTGACCGGCTCGTCGAACAGCAGCACCTGGGGGTCGCCGAGCAGCGCGGCGGCGATGCCGAGCCGCTGGCCCATGCCGAGCGAGAAGCCCTTGGAGCGCCGTCTTGCCACGTCCTGGAGGCCGACCACGCCCAGCACCTCGTCCACCCGCCGGGCGGGGATGCCGGACAGCTGGGCCAGGCTCAGCAGGTGGTTGCGCGCGGCGCGTCCGCCGTGCACCGCCTTGGCGTCCAGCAGCGCGCCGACCTGACGCGGGGCGTTCGGCAGCCTGCGGTACGGGTAGCCGCCGATCGTGACCTGCCCCGAGGTCGGATTGTCCAGGCCGAGGATCATGCGCATCGTCGTCGACTTGCCCGAGCCGTTGGGGCCCAGGAAGCCGGTGACGGCGCCGGGCCGCACCTGGAAGGACAAGTTGTACACAGCGGTCTTGTCGCCGTAGCGCTTGGTCAGGCCGACTGCCTCGATCATGCTCCGCACCCATCGAAAGGTTCAGGACAGCGGGGCGCACGCCCCCCGTAAGGGTTAGGAGGATACCGAGGCGCTGACGGTTCCACTCAAGAGCAAGTAAAACCTCGGACGCGCGGTCCCCGGCCGGCGTGGGTCCGGACGCGCCCCGAAGGGGCGCGGGGAACTGCGCGACCGGCCACCGGACCGCCGCGGCCGAATGACGGCACATCGCGGCTCTTCCGGGCGGAGCGCCTACGCGTCGCGCTTCTTGAGCGTGGCGTAACCGCCGGCGAGCGCGGCGATCACCCACAGCACCATGATCCCGAGCCCGCCCCAGGGGCCGTAGGGAGTGTCGTTGTCGACCGGGGTGACCACCTGCATGATCTTGCTGCCGGCCTGGTCGGGCAGGTAGCGGCCGATCTTCTCGGTGGCCGAGACGTTCCCGAGGATGTTGGAGATCAGGAAGAAGAACGGCATCAGGATGCCCAGCGACAGCATCGGTGAGCGCAGCATCGCGGCGACGCCCATCGAGAACATCGCGATGAGGGCCATGTAGAGCCCGCCGCCGAGCACCGCCCGCAGCACGCCCGGGTCCCCGATCTCGGCCCGGTACTCGCCGAGCATCGACTGCCCGAGGAAGAAGGCGACGAAGCTGGTGGCCAGGCCGACGACGAGGGAGAGCCCGGTCGCCACCGCGATCTTGCTGAACAGGAAGGTGCCGCGCTGCGGCACGGCCGCCAGTGAGGTGCGGATCATGCCGGTGCTGTACTCGTTCGAGACGACGAGCACCCCGAACACGATCAGCGCGAGCTGGCCGAGGCCCATCCCGGCGAAGCTGATGAAGGTCGGGTCGAAGGACAGCTGGTCGCTGCGGCTCATGTCGTCGAACTCGTTCTTCGACAGGGCCGAGATCAGCATGCCGAGAGCGATGGTGACCACCACCGCGAGGGACAGCGTCCACACGGTGGAGGCGACGGACCGGATCTTGGTCCATTCGGAGCGGACGACCTGGGTGACCACCATGCTCAGCTCCTCCTCCAGTCGGCGCCCCACTGCTGCTGTTGCGCCTGCGCCTGCACCTGGGCCTGCGTCTGCGCCTGCGGCGGCGCCTCGGCGTGCGCGTGGTACTCCACCGACTCCGCGGTCAGCTGCATGAAAGCCTCCTCCAGGGAGGCCTGTTGCGGACTCAGCTCGTGCAGCACGACCTGGTGGCGCGCCGCCAGCTCCCCGATCTGCTCGGACTTGCCGCCGTCCACCTCCAGCGTGCCGTTGCCGTTCTGCACGGCGGTGATCCCGGCCTGCTGCAACACGTCGAGCAGCCGCTCGCGCTGCGGGGTGCGGATACGGACGTACGCCCGTGAGTTGCGCGCGATGAACTCCGGCATGGACGTGTCGGCGAGCAGCCGCCCCTGTCCGATGACGACCAGATGGTCGGCGGTCAGGGCCATCTCGCTCATCAGATGGGAGGAGACGAACACCGTCCGGCCCTGCGCGGCCAGCGATTTCATCAGGTTCCGGATCCAGTGGATGCCCTCGGGGTCGAGGCCGTTGACCGGCTCGTCGAACATCAGGATCCGCGGATCGCCGAGCAGCGCACCCGCGATCCCGAGCCGCTGGCCCATACCCATCGAGAAGCCCTTGGTCTTCTTCCTGGCCACCGCGGTCAGCCCGACCGCGTCCAGCACCTCGCGCACCCGGCTGTCCGGGATGCCGTTGCTCTGCGCGAGGCACAGCAGATGGTTGCGGGCGCTGCGTCCGGGGTGCCAGGCCTTGGCCTCCAGCAGGGCGCCGATATAGGTGAGCGGGTCCTTGAGCTGGTCGTAGTGCTTGCCGTCGATGCGGACGTCGCCGGCGGTGGGCCGGTCCAGGCCCAGGATCATGCGCATCGTGGTCGACTTGCCCGCGCCGTTGGGGCCGAGGAACCCCGTGACGATGCCCGGTCTCACCGTGAACGTCAGGTTGTTGACCGCCACCTTGTCGCCGTACCGCTTCGTCAGCCCCTCGAGCTCGATCATGCCGCCCACGCTAAAACGGGACAAAGCCCTCTGCCACCCCAGTGGCAGAGGGCTTTGCGGAAATTCAGCAGACGTGTGCCGGATCGTTACCGGGACTGCTGAGCGGGCACCCCACGCGTGATCGGCTCGTCCTCGGCGGCCGGCGCACCGGTCGCGGCCACCGCGGCACCGGTGAGCGTCGCCAGCATCTCGCGGACGTTCGTCAGCTGAGCGTTGATGCTGTCGCGGCGGTTGGTGAGAGCCGCGAGCTCGCGCTCGGATTCCGAACGGATCCGGTCGGCCTTGGCGTTGGCGTCGGCCACGATGTCCTCGGCCTGACGCTGAGCCGTCTCCACCGTCTGACGGGCACGGCGCTCGGCGTCGGTGCGCAGCTTCTCGGCCTCCAGGCGCAGCTGCTCGGCGCGGTGCTCGATCTCGGCGAGACGCTTCTCGGCCTTGGCCTGACGCGAGGCCAGGTCGCGCTCGGACTGCTCGCGGCGCTTGGCGAGGTTCGTCTCGAAGTCGGCGGCGGCCTGCGCGGCCTTGGCGCGGGTCTCCTCGAAGAGGGCGTCGGCCTCCTCGCGCTTGGACTGAGCGTCCTTCTGGGCCTCGGCACGCAGCTGCGAGGCGTCGCTCTTGGCCTTCTCGACGATCCGGACGCCTTCGTCCTCGGCCTTGGACTTGCGCTCCGCAGCGAACGATTCTGCGTCGTTGCGAACCTGCTGGGCCGCCGACTCGGCGAGCTCGCGGTGCTGCTCGGCGGCGCGGCGGGCCTCCTCGCGCAGATCCTTGGCCTCTTCCTCGGCGAGGCGGAGGATCTTCTCGACACGCGCGCCGAGGCCGGCGTACGACGGCTCCGCGTCGGTTACCTGGGCCTGGGCGTTCTGCGTCTCGAGATGGAGCTCCTCGATGCGCTTTTCCAGAGCGGTGATGCGGGCGAGAGCGCTGTCACGGTCGGAGACGAGCTTGGAGATCCGTTCGTCCACCTGAGCGCGGTCGTACCCACGCCGCACTAGCTCGAAGCCGTAGGGGGAAGTGTCGCTCATGGGGTTCCTGTCGAAAGAGACCGGTGAGGTGATAAGTGGAATCCTAGGGGCCGAAGCGGTGTGTCATCGAGCGGATACGTGTTTGATCTGGAGAATGAGACCCCTTTTGAGTGGCTCACCGTCGGACGGCTTGCCAAAAACCGGGTCAAAGGCCCCCAGGAGACACCGGAACCCGCCCGACTCGCTAGCCGTCTGACGACTTGCCACCCGATCGGGGTGCTCCGACTGTCGCACCCGCCTTGACCCCGCCGTCCTTGGCGCCACCCGGCGCCTCGAAGGACTCCAGCGCCTCCAGGACGTCCTGGACGCGCGAGATCTCGGCGTTGATGTCCTCACGCCGCCGCACGAGGACCTCCAGCTCGCGCTTGCCCTCCTCGACCGTGCGCTTGGCCTCGCGGATCGCCTCGGCCTTGAGTTCCTCGGCCTCCTTGATGAGGGTCGAGCGCTTCTGCTCGGCCTCCTTCAGCAGCCCCTCGGCCTTCTTCACGGCGGCGATGCGGACCTTGCCGGCCTCCGAGTTGGCCTCGGACACCAGTTCCTTGGCCTTCGCCTGGGCCTTGGCGAGCTGCTCCTCGGAGGCCTTGATGAGGGCGTCGCAGCGGTCACCGGTCGACTTCATCGTCTCCGACGCCTCACGGCGGGCCCGCTCGTGCAGGTCCTCGATCTCGCCGGTGATGCGGTCGCGCAGCTCCTCGGCGCGCTCCCTTATCGACGTGGCGTCCCGGCGGGCGCCGACGAGCAGCTCGTCCGCGTCCGTGCGGGCCTTCTCCACCATCGAATTGCCCTCGACGGTCGCCTCGGAGACCAGCCGGTCGGCCTCCTTGCGGGCCGCGCCCACCATGGTGTCGGCCTGCGCCTCGGCGTCCGCGGTCGTCTTGTGCGCCTGCTGCTGCGCCTCGGTGAGCAGCTTGTCGGCCTCGGCCGTGGTCTCCGTGATGAGCTTGTCGACCTGCTCGGCCACGTCCTGGCGCCGCTTGCCGGCGTCCTTGCGGACCTCTTCGAGAGTGCGCTCGGCCTCCTCGCGGGCCGCGTTCACCAGCCGCTCCGCCTCCGCGGCCGCCTCGGCCTTGAGGCGCTCGGAGTCGCGGCGGACCCGCTCGGCGTGCTGCTGGGCCGACCCGACCGTGTCGGCGGCCTCGGCACGCAGCCGCTCCGCCTCCGAGGTGGCGTCCCCGACCAGCTTCTCGGCCTTGGCGAGCGCATCGGTGCGCACCCGGTCGGCCTCCGTGATCGTCTCCGACTGGAGCCGCTCCGCCTCCGAACGCGCCTCGGTGATGAGGGTGTCGGCCTGCGTCGCCGCGTCGGACCGGATCCGGTTGGCGTCCTCGCGGGCGTCCGCCCGGGTGCGGGACGCGGCCTGGTCGGCCTCGGCGATCTTGTCGGAGGCCTCGGTGCGGATCCGCTGGGCGTGCTCGGTGGCGTCCGACCGCAGCCGCTCCGCCTCGGCGATGGCCTCCCCGACGGTGTGCTCCGCGAGGGACTTGGCGGCGGCGGCCTCCTCGTTCGCCTCGCGACGCACGCGCCCCGCGTCCTCGCTCGCCCGCTCCCGCTCGGCGTAGGCGTCGGCGCGGACCCGGTCCGACTCCTCCTCGGCCTCCCGGCGCGTACGGTCCGCCGCGTGCTCGGCGGCGCTGCGCAGCCCCGTGATCTCCTCCTGGGCCTGCTCGTGCAGCCCGGTCACGGAGTCGCGGACCTGCTGGGCGTGCTGCTCGGCCGCCGACACCATCTCGGTGGCGCGCCGGTCGGCCTCCTCGACCAGCCGTACCGCCTCGGCCTGCGCCTCCTCCACGCGGCCCCGCGCTGCGGCCAGCAGCTCATCGCTCTGCTCGCGGGCCCGCTCGCGCTCCTGGTCGGCCTCCTGGCGGGCCGAGCCGAGGAGTTCCTCGGCCTCGCGGCGGCGCCGGGCGGCCTCCTCCTGGGCGGCGGTCAGCGTCTCGGACGCCTCCGTGGCGAGCCGCTCGGCGGCGGCCTGTGCCTCGGCACGCACCCGGTCGGCGGTGTCCTGCGCCTCCGACTTCAGCCGCTCGGCCTCGGCCGCGGCCTCCGACCTCAGGCGTACGGCGATGGCCTCGCCCTCGGCACGGGACGCGGAGGCGTCCGACGCGGCCTCGGTGCGCAGCCGGTCGGCCTCCTCCTCGGCCTGCTGCTGGAGGGTGCGGATCCGCTCGGCGGCCTCGCCGCGCAGCCGGTCCGTCTCCTCGGCGGCCTCACGGCGGATGCGCGAGGCCTCCTCGCGGGCGTCGGCGAGCGCCTGCTCGGCCGCCGCGAGCCGCTGCTCGGCGTCGGTGTGAAGGCGCGTCAGCTCCTCGGCGGCCTCCGCCCGGCGGGCCTCCACGCCGCGCTCGGTCTCCTCGCGCAGCTCACGGGCGGCCTGCTCGGCGTCGGACTTGATGCCCTCGGCCTGCTCGACGACCTCGTCGCGATGGCGCTCGGCCTCCTGGCGGGTGCGCTGCAGGGTCTCCTCGGCCTGCCGGCGCAGCGTGGTGGCGCGCTCGATGGCCTCGGTGCGGACCTTCTCGCTGTCCGACGTGGCCTTCTGACGCAGGTCGTCCGCGTCCTGCCGGGCCTTGGACAGCAGTTCCTCGGCGGTCTTGGCCGCCTCCTCGATCTGCTGGACGGCCTCCTTGCGGGCCTCCGCGCGGATCTTCTCGCCCTCGGCGACCGCCTCGGAGCGCAGGTGCTCGGCCTCGCCGCGCAGCCGGCGCGCCTCCTCCTGGAGCTCGACCGTCTTGGCGCGGTACTCCTTGGTGTCGTCCTTCGCCGAGCCCTTGAGCTGCTCGGCGATGTCGTGCGCCTCGGCGCGCAGCCGGTCCGCCTCGGCCTCGGCCTCGGTGCGGATCCGCTCGGCCTCCTCGGCCGCGGCCTTGGTGGTGTTCTGTGCGTCCTCCTGCGCCTTGTTGAGGACGTCCTCGGCGGTCTTGGCCGCCTTCGAGAGCTGGGTCGCGCTCTCCTCGGCGGTGATCGTGCGGGCCTTCTCGGCGGCCTCGGCGACGATCTTCTCGGCCTCGGCGCGGGCGTCGGCGACGACCTGCTCGGCGTCCGACTTGGTGGCCTCGGCGTCCTTGGTGGCCTCGCTGACCAGCCGGGCCACCTGCTCCTTGGCCGTACGCATGCGCTGCTCGTTGGCCGACTCGGCGTTCGCGAGCGCCTTCTCGGCGGCCGTAGTGGCCTCGGCGACCAGCTTCTCGGCCTCGGACTGCGCCTTGCGCAGCGCCTCCTCGGCCTCCGACATGCGCTGCTCGGCGGCCCGGCTCAGCTCGGTGGCCTGCCGGCGGGCGGAGTCCGACTCCGAGGCGGTGGAGGTACGCAGCTGCTCGGCGTGGTCGGTGGCCTCCTGGGCCTGCGTCGAGGCGGCGTTCAGCAGCCGCTCGGCGTCCGTGCGGGCCCGGAGCAGGATCTGCTCGGCCTCCGCGCGGGCCTCCTCGGCCGCGCCCGTGAGGCGCTGGCGGGCCTCGGTGGTGAGCCGCTCGGCCTCGGCGCGCGCGGCCGACATGGCCTGGTCGGCCTCGGCACGCGACTCGTCCAGCAGGCGGCGGGCCTGCGACTCGCTGCGGGCGCGCAGCTGCTCGGCCCACGCCACGTTCTCGTTGACGTGCGACTCGACGGTCTGGCGGCGCTCGGCGAGCTCCTGGTCCAGCTGCTGGCGGCGGGTCACCGCCTCCTGGTGCAGCTCGGCCTGGAGCCGGGCCGCCTGCTCGGCGTGCTCCTGGAGGATGCGCTGCGTCTGTGCCCGGACCTGGCTGAGCTCGCGCTCGGCGTCCTGGCGCAGCTGGTCCGCCTGGACCTGGGCGTTGCGCAGCAACTGCTCGGCCTGATAGCCGACGTCCCCGCCGTCGAAGGCGGGCCGGGACATGATGGTCCGCCGCGCCTCGTGCAGCTTGGCGCGCAGCACCTCGACCTGGTAGCCGAGGTCCTCGGCGTGCTGGATCGCCTTCTCCCGCTCGGTCTTCAGCCGATCCATCTCGGCCTCGAACCGAGAGAGGTGGTCGACGTCAGCCGCCGGCTCTCGCTCCTGGCGTTCGTAGCCCCGCACTGCGCGGTCCCATCCGTCCCCTGGTCGCAAGTCTGGCCATACGGGCTCCGTCCGTCCGCCGAACGGGGCCCCCGGGGAATGGTGTCAGATCAACGGCGGAGCACGGGCTGCTGCCCCGACGCTCGCCCCCCGAAATCCGGACCCCGGCATGCGGCCACCCCGTGTCGAGGAGCGACCGCCCCCAACCCTACCGGCCCATATGTACGAGGGTCAGTGCTCAGGTGACTCAACAGGCGCCGAAGTGACCAGTTCTGTCAGTACTCCATGGCAATCCTTGGGGTGCAGGAAGGTGATTCGTGACCCCATGGAGCCGCGTCGGGGCTCTTCGTACAGAACGCGTACGCCCTTGGAGCGGATGTCGTCGGCGTCCGCGTCCACGTCCGCCGTACCGAAGGCGATGTGGTGGACACCCTCGCCGTTCTTGTCGAGCCACTTGGCGACGGTGGAGTCCGGGCGGGTGGGCTCGAGAAGCTGCAGGTAGGAGGCGCCGCCGTCGGAGGTGTCGTTGATCTTGAGCATGGCCTCGCGGACGCCCTGCTCCTCGTTGACCTCCGAGTGGTACACCTCGAAGCCGTACGTGGCCCGGTAGAACTCGACAGTCTTGTCGAGGTCGAAGCAGGCGATCCCGATGTGGTCGATTCGCGTCAGCATGGAATTCAGTGCAGCGCTCCCGCGGTGGTTACGCAACGTGCCAGCGATCACACCGACGGCCCGGTGACGGCACGGAGTGCCACTCAGTACATTCGAAGTAAACCCTCGTTCACTCCTCGGCTGCACAAGCTGGAAGGGGATCGCACCTCATGTCTTCTGGAAACGGCACGACCTCCGTGATCGTCGCGGGTGCCCGTACCCCGATGGGACGGCTGCTCGGCTCACTGAAGTCCTTCTCCGGAGCCGACCTCGGCGGCTTCGCGATCAAGGCCGCCCTCGACCGTGCGGGGATCGGTGGCGACCAGGTGCAGTACGTGATCATGGGCCAGGTGCTCCAGGCCGGGGCAGGGCAGATCCCGGCCCGCCAGGCCGCGGTCAAGGCCGGCATCCCGATGAGCATCCCGGCGCTCACCGTCAACAAGGTGTGTCTGTCCGGCCTCGACGCCATCGCCCTCGCGGACCAGCTGATCCGCGCCGGTGAGTTCGACGTGATCGTCGCGGGCGGTCAGGAGTCCATGACCAACGCCCCGCACCTGCTGCCGAAGTCCCGCGACGGCTTCAAGTACGGCGCGATCGAGATGCTCGACTCGATGGCCCACGACGGCCTGACCGACTCCTTCGAGGGCATCGCCATGGGCGAGTCCACGGAGAAGCACAACACCCGCCTCGGCATCCTGCGCCCCGAGCAGGACGAGATCGCCGCCCTGTCCCACCAGCGCGCCGCCGCCGCGCAGAAGAACGGCCTGTTCGAGGCGGAGATCACCCCGGTGGAGATCCCGCAGCGCAAGGGCGACCCGGTCCTGTTCAGCAAGGACGAGGGCATCCGCGGCGACACGACGGCGGAGTCGCTCGGCAAGCTGCGCCCGGCCTTCGCGAAGGACGGCACGATCACCGCGGGTTCGGCGTCGCAGATCTCCGACGGCGCCGCCGCGGTCGTCGTCATGAGCAAGGCCAAGGCGCAGGAGCTCGGCCTGGACTGGATCGCCGAGATCGGCGCGCACGGCAACGTCGCGGGCCCGGACAACTCCCTGCAGTCCCAGCCCTCGAACGCCATCCGGCACGCCCTGAAGAAGGAGGGCCTGGAGGTCTCCGACCTCGACCTCGTCGAGATCAACGAGGCCTTCGCCGCGGTGGCCGTGCAGTCAATGAAGGACCTCGGCGTGTCGACGGAAAGGGTGAACGTCAACGGCGGAGCCATCGCCCTCGGTCACCCGATCGGCATGTCGGGTGCGCGGCTCGTCCTGCACCTGGCGCTGGAGCTGAAGCGGCGGGGCGGCGGCATCGGCGCGGCCGCGCTGTGCGGTGGCGGCGGTCAGGGTGACGCGCTGATCGTGCGGGTACCCAAGGCCTGAGTTCTCCTTTCGTAGGACCTCTTCGTGAACGGAGCTGTGATGCAGGACGTCTCCACCCTGGTGGCCCAGGCCAGGGAAGGCCGGCCGCGGGCCGTGGCCCGGCTGATCTCCCTGGTGGAGGGGGCGTCCCCGCAGCTGCGGGAGGTCATGGCGGCGCTGGCCCCGCTGACGGGCAACGCCTATGTGGTGGGCCTGACCGGCTCCCCGGGCGTCGGCAAGTCGACGTCGACCTCCGCCCTGGTCACCGCGTACCGCAAGCAGGGAAAGCGGGTCGGCGTCCTGGCCGTCGACCCGTCCTCGCCCTTCTCGGGCGGTGCCCTGCTCGGCGACCGGGTCCGGATGTCGGACCACGCCTCCGACCCCGGTGTCTACATCCGCTCGATGGCGACCCGGGGCCACCTGGGCGGCCTCGCCTGGGCTGCCCCGCAGGCGATCCGTGTCCTGGACGCGGCCGGCTGCGACGTGATCCTGGTCGAGACGGTGGGTGTGGGCCAGTCGGAGGTGGAGATCGCCTCCCAGGCCGACACCTCCGTCGTCCTGCTCGCCCCCGGCATGGGCGACGGCATCCAGGCGGCGAAGGCCGGAATCCTGGAGATCGGCGACGTGTACGTCGTCAACAAGGCCGACCGCGACGGTGCCGACGCCACCGCCCGCGAGCTCAACCACATGCTCGGCCTCGGCGAGTCCCGAGGCCCCGGCGACTGGCGCCCGCCGATCGTGAAGACGGTCGCCGCGCGTGCCGAGGGCGTCGACGAGGTCGTGGAGGCCCTGGAGAAGCACCGGGCCTGGATGGAGGAGCGCGGCGTCCTGGCCGAGCGCCGCCGCGCCCGCGCCGCCCGCGAGGTCGAGACCATCGCCGTCACGGCCCTGCGGGAGCGGATCGCCGACCTGCACGGCGACCGCCGCCTCGGGGCGCTGGCGGAGAAGATCGTCGCCGGGGAGCTGGACCCGTACCGGGCGGCGGACGAGCTGGTGGCGGGGCTCACGCGTGCGGTTGAGGGCGCCAACGGTTCGGGGGCGCCCTGAAGGGGCGCGGGGAACTGCGTGACCGGCCAAGACGTACTCGCAGACGCAGGACGGCACATCTCGGCTCTCCCAGTGGAGCGCTGCTGCCAGGTTGATCCACATGTACCTCCTCCTGGCACAGGGCACGCCTCGCCCGCGCACGGTGAACGAGCTCCCCGGTCGTGACCGGCCTGGCGCCCAGGCGTCCCCTTTCAACGGGGCCGTGGCATGGCGGTCCGCCGCCGGGGTGCGGCTGGCCGTGCAGGCCGCCGGACTGGGTCTGGCGCTGTGCGGCGCGGCACTGGCACAGGGGCTTGCCACCCTCGCCGTGGCGGTCGCGGTCGCCGGTGTCTTCGTGTCCCCGCTGATCACCACCGCGTATCTCATCGCCGACGAGACGGCCGCGCCCGAGGCCCGGGTCCAGGCCGGCGCCTGGGTCAACACGGCCGTCAACGCGGGCGGTACGGCCGGTACCGCGGCGGCCGGGGTGCTTGTCGGGTGGCTGCCCGCGGGCGTCTGCTTCGCGGTCACCGGGGGAGTGATGATGCTGACGGCCCTGGCCGTGGCGCGGAGGGCGACGGGACGCGCGAAGGGGTACGGGAAGTCCCGTACCCCTGAGGTCACGCGATGACGTGAGGCGCTCGGCGTCAGTCGTCGAGGTCCTGGGTGACCTTGCCCGTCCTCAGGTCGACCTTCCACTCGCCCTTGGTGGTCTCCACGCTCCAGGCCGCGGGGCCGTCGTCGAGGTCGACCTCGGTGACGGTGCCCTTGGCGGCAGCGGCCACGGCGGCCTCGAGGGCGTCGACGTCGGCGCCCTTCAGCGCGGCCAGGTCCTCGCGGGCGTCGTCGTCATCGTCGCCGTCGCGGTGGGCGCCGAGGACCTTGCCGTCGCTCGCGGAGACCCTGACGTCGTGGTCGGTGCCGTCGCCCTTGACGACGCTCACCTCCCACATCCGGGAGCCGTCGTCGTCCAGGTCGGCGCCGACGGCCGTGCCCGGCGTGTGCTTCAGCGCCGCGGCGATGGCGTCGGCGGCGGTGACCTTCGCCGCGGCGGCGTCCGAGCGGACCTCGACGCCGTCGTCGTCCCGGTCGCGGTCCCGGTCGTCGGCGCGGTCCTCGGCGGTGTCGTCCACGCTGTCGTCCCGGTCGTCGGAGACCCGGACGCTCGACTGCCGCTGCGTGGCCGCGCCGTCGTCGTCACCGGCGGCGGCGTAGGCCGCGACGGTGCCGCCCCCGATCAGGGCCGCTGCGGCGACGGTGGCGATGGCGATGTTGCGCTTCATTCCGGTTCCTCCCGGGTCGTTGTCGTTTCGACGCCCTCCAATCTGCCGAACCGACGCTGAGGGGAACCTGAAGGACCCTGAAGAGCTCTTCAGCTTGGCTTTGCGAACCTTTACGCATGCGCCCGCCCGTCACCCACCACCACCCCGCTCGAGACGCTTCGCGTCGCCTCTTTCGAATCTTGATCGTGGAGGACGAGAAGCGGCTGGCCCTGTCGCTCGCCAAGGGACTGACGGCCGAGGGGTACGCCGTGGACGTCGTCCACGACGGCCGAGAGGGGCTGTACCGCGCCTCCGAGGGGTCGTACGACCTCGTGATCCTCGACATCATGCTGCCCGGCATGAACGGCTACCGCGTCTGCGCCGCCCTGCGCGCCGCCGGTCACGAGGTGCCGATCCTGATGCTCACCGCCAAGGACGGCGAGTACGACGAGGCGGAGGGCCTGGACACCGGCGCCGACGACTACCTCACCAAGCCGTTCTCCTACGTCGTCCTCGTCGCCCGTGTGAAGGCGCTGCTGCGGCGTGGGGGACAGGGCGCCGGCGCCTCGCCCGTGCACGTCCACGGCGACCTCAAGGTCGACACCGCCGCCCGCCGGGTCTTCCTCGGTGAGGCCGAGGTGACCCTCACCGCCAAGGAGTTCGCGGTCCTGGAGCAGCTGGTGACACGGGCCGGCGAGGTGGTCTCCAAGGCCGGGATCCTGGAGCACGTCTGGGACTTCGCGTACGAGGGCGACCCCAACATCGTCGAGGTGTACATCAGCACCCTGCGGCGCAAGCTGCGCCCCGGACTGATCCGGACGGTGCGCGGCGCCGGGTACCGGCTGGAGAACGAACGATGAGAAGGATCTTCGGCTCCGTCCGCTCCCGGGCCACGCTCGGCGCCACCCTCGTCGTCGCCGTGGCGCTGGTCGCGGCGGGGGCGGCGGTGCTGCTGTCGCTGCGGTCCAACCTGATGGAACAGGCGGGCAACGAGGCGCAGCGCACCGCGCAGAACGTCGTCGCCCAGCTCGCCGCCGGGAAGCCCTACGACCGGCTGGACCTGGACGACGAGAGCCCGGTCCAGGTCGTCGACGCGAACGGCACGCTGGTCGCGGCCAGTGACGAGCTGGAGCGGATCAGCGGCACCGCCACGGACGCCGTGCGGCCGCAGCCGCAGTCGGGCGGTACGGGCACGGGGTCCGCCACGGGCGACGACGACGATGACGCCGCCGACGACTCGGGCAGCGGCGAGGCCGGTGAGATCGGCGAGGGGACCGAGTTCAGCGACGGCTCCGCGACCATCGACGGCGAGAGTGCCGACTACCGCTTCGCCGCGGTCCCCGTGGAGGCCGGCGACCGAGGGCGGCTGACCGTGTACGCCGGTGGTTCGCTGGACGCCGAGCAGAGTGCCGTGAACACCGCGCTCACCGTCATGCTCATCGGCCTCCCGCTGCTGCTCGGCGTCGTCGCAGGCGTCACCTGGCTGGTCACCCGGCGCGCCCTGCGTCCGGTCGAGGGCATCCGCGGCGAGATGGCGGCGATCACCGCGTCCGAGGACCTCGCGCGCCGGGTGCCGGTGCCGGGCACCCACGACGAGGTCGCCCGCCTCGCGCTGACCACGAACGAGACCCTGGCGGCCCTGCAGACCTCGGTGGAGCGCCAGCGCCGCTTCGTCGCCGACGCCTCGCACGAGCTGCGCAGCCCGATCGCCTCCCTGCGCACCCAGCTGGAGGTCGGCGTCGCCCACCCCGAACTGCTCGACCTGGACGGCGCGGTGGCGGACACCGTACGGCTCCAGGTTCTGGCCGCCGACCTGCTGCTGCTCGCCCGCCTGGACGCCGGGGAGCGGCCCGGTGACGCGCGGTTCGACCTCGGCGCGCTGGCGCGTGAGCAGGCCGAGGGGCGGGACGAGGTGACGGTCGAGGCGCGGTCGGCGCAGGTGGCCGGGTCGCGGGGGCAGGTGGGGAGGGTGCTCACCAACCTGCTGGACAACGCCCGGCGGCACGCGCGCTCGGCGGTCACCCTGACCGTGCGTCAGGACGGGGAGTGGGTCGTCGCGGCGGTCGCCGACGACGGGGACGGGGTGGCCGAGGCCGACCGGGAGCGGATCTTCGAGCGGTTCGTCCGGCTCGACGAGGCCCGCAGCCGTGACGACGGCGGGGCCGGGCTGGGTCTCGCCATCGCCCGTGACGTGGCCGTACGGCACGGGGGCACGCTCACCGTGGGCCGGGTGCCGACGGGCGGAGCCCTGTTCGAGCTCCGCCTGCCGCAGGCTCGGTAGGCGCCGGGTCCGCCGGCGTCCGTGGGGGTCCGCCCGGGTTACGGACGTCCCCGCTGGCCGCGCAGGTGCTCCGCGATCGGCTTGAGGGCCTTGTCGAGCTCCGTCAGGGAGTCGGGGGAGAGCAGGTCGATGAAGTGCCGGCGGACGGACGCCACGTGGTGCGGCGCGACCTTCTGCATGGTCTCCATGCCGTGGTCGGTGAGGACGGCGTAGAGCCCGCGGCGGTCGGACTCACAGTTCTCACGCCGGACCAGGTTCGCGTTCTCCATCCTGGTGATCTGGTGGGAGAGGCGGCTCTTGGACTGCAGGGTGGCAGAGGCGAGGTCGCTCATCCGCATCCGTACGTCCTCCGACTCGGAGAGGTTCACCAGGATCTCGTAGTCGTTCATTGTCAGGCCGAACGGCTGCAGGTCCTTCTCGAGCTGGTACGTCAACAGCCTGTTGACCTCCAGGTGGGTGCGCCAGGCGCACTGCTCCGCATCGGTCAGCCAGCGAGTGGCCGTCTCGGTCTCCATGAATGAAGTCTACCTAAGAAGTTGAAAGGCGAACTAGTGAGGGTTTTCGTGTGACACGACAGTGTGTGCACACGTTCGATGTCACACTCCGCAGACTACCGCTCACAGCCCGAAGCGACGCTGGAGGTCCCCCAGCTGTCCGGGAAGGCGCGGTACCCCGGCCGGTTGTGAAGGCCCTGTGTGCGACCCCCCGCCACCGGGCACTCCGGCGTCCGGCGGAACCGCCCCGGTGGCCTGCTCGGCCATCAGGGTCTCGGACGACTGGAGCAGGACCGTGCCGGCCCCCACGAACTCGAACTGATGCTCCTCCCCGGAGGCCCCTCCGAGGCCCGTCAGTGCACGTAGACCGCCCATTACGCCGGTCATGTAGCTGTGGTCGTAGTGGTGGCACGGCGAGGGGCAGTCGGCCCAGCCGACGAGCGCCTGCGGGTCCACCCGGATCGGGGGTTCCATGAACACCACCGGCCCGTTAGATGCAGCCACGAACTTTCCGGTTCCGATGAGTGTCAGAAAACCCGGCACGATCGATTGCTTGAGTGCAAGAGTTGGCTGAAAAGCGAGCAGGTTGCCCGAGCGAATGGTCAGGTTGCCGTCTTCGAGGTCGTACGAATTCACGTCGAAGGCCCGGTCGGCCAGCAGCATCTTCCCGGAGCCCGCCGCCACGACCCAGTCGCTCGCGTGCAGTGGCGAATGGAAGGACGTACGGACAAGTCGGTCGAGTCGGCCGTGCCCGACGCCGTTGAAGTCGATCGAGCCGTAGTAGGCGATCATCTTCCCCTTCTGCAGGAACCACTGGCTTCCCTTGAGTTCCACGCAGAAGGTGTAGGCGTTGACGTTGTCGTCGGAGGGCAGTGCGGCGGGGTCGAGGCCGCCGGGGCCGCCGGGGGTTCCGTAGGTGCTCACAGCTTCTCCTCCGACGCCTGGACGTAGACGGCACCGTTGCCGCTGAGCTCCAGCTGGAACGCCTCGCCGGAGCCGCGGCCCACCATGTCGCGCCAGCCGAGCGCGGTGGACAGCTTGTTGCGCACGTCGCCGTGGTGGGCGACGTAGGCCTGGGGGTCGACGTGGACCGGGCGCTGTGGGGTGATCGGGATCTCGAAGACGCCGCCGTGCGCCATGACCGCCACCGCGCCGTGCCCCTTGAGGGTGGTGGTGAACAGCCCCTGTCCGGAGATCTGGCCGCGGACCATGCCCATGACGCCGCCCTGCGAGCCGAGGAACATCGTGCCCTGCTGGAGGGTGCCCTCGAAGGCGAGGAGGCGGTCCGCCTCGACGCACAGGGTGTCGCCGGCCAGGTGGATCACCTGCACATGGTGGCCGCCGTGCCCGAAGAGCACGGTGCCGCTGCCCTCGACGGTCATCAGCGGGGTGTCCTCGTTCGCCACCCGGCGCCCGATCATCGACATGAGCCCGCCCTGGCCGCCCGCCATGTTGGGGGTGAAGGACACCTCACCCTTGTAGGCGAGCATCGCGCCGCGCTGGCTGAACAGCTTCTGGCCGGGCATGACCGTCGCCTCGACCATCTTGGAGTTGATCTCGCGGAAGGCCATGTCACACGTCCCCCGCGATCGTGTTCCGCTCGCTCGGCTGTACGTACACCAGGCCGTCCCCCTCGAACCGGATCTGGAAGGCCTCGCCACCGCCCTCGCCCATGAGCGTGCGGAACGTCACACCGGACTGGAAGGACTGCCGCAGATTCCCCTGGTGGGCCACATAGGCCCCCGGGTCGACGGTCAGCGGGTACTGCGCGCTGACCCGCAGCACCACGGCCGGTCCGTCCGACATGATCGCCGCCTGCCCGTGCCCCTCGACGGTGGTGGTGAACAGGCCGTTGCCCTGTGAGGCACCGCGCAGCCCCGTGAAGGAGGTGCCGGTGCGCAGCCCGGCGTCGGTCGCGAGCAGGTTGCTCGACTCGACGTACAGCTTGTCGCCCTGGAGGTTCACGAGGTTGATCTCGGAGGCGCGGTCGGCGAACCAGCACGTCCCTTGCCCCTTCACCTCCATCACCGTCATCTGCTCACCGGTCAGGCGCCGGGTCACCATGCCGCGCAGACCCTCACCGCCGCCGCTCATCTTCTTGAAGGCCATCTGCCCGTCGTACGCGACCATCGAGCCGTTCTTCGCCTTCACGGCGTCCCCGGTCATGTCGACGGCGAGCACCTTGCTTCCCTGGAGTCGGAACATCGCCACGGAGCGACGGTAAACCGCCGGTGCCCGCCACCGACAGATCCCAAAGGTTGACTTCACCCCTGACGGGACCCTTAGATCCCGGCTCGGCGGGTTTCGTCCCTTCGCAGCCGGATGACGGCCGTCCCGCCGCGCAGGTCCACCGTCGACCGCGGCGGCGCACCGTCCTCCTCGTCGTCCCGCATCACCAGGGCGCTGCGCCGCTCCTCCAGCTCGCTCTGCTTGCCGGGGGAGAAGCAGGCGTGCAGCTGCTCGAAGCCGGTCGCGGAGACCTGGCCCTGCCGCGCGGTGTTGCGCCAGGGCAGCCGCCCGGCCCGGCCGGCCCGCAGCAGCAGCTGATCGACGAAGGCCGCCGCGGTGAGCAGCACCACGAGCCCCGGCAGGGTCATGAAGAAGAGGAACTGCACGCGAACTCCCCGGGTCGGTGCGCACCACCGTCTCCCGTGCGGGAGCCCTTGTCACCCTCCCGGACCCCGGGCCCGGAGCGCCGGCCGGGGTTTGCCACAATGGACGAGCGTTTGTGCTTGTGTTCACAAGCTGAGCCGAGCCGACCGACGTCTCTCCCGACCGACCCCACCGAAGGTGACCCGTGGACATCAAGACCGCCACCGCCCTCCGCCGCCTCCGCCTCGTCTCGGCCCCCGAGGCGGTGTCGTTCCTGCTCCTGCTCGTCTGCTCGGTGCTGAAGCGGACCACGGACTTCAACGCGGTGCCCGTGATGGGCATGGTCCACGGCGTGCTCTTCGTCCTGTACGTGATCTTCTGGGCGGACGCCTGGAACCGCGCCAAGTGGCCGCTGAGGACCGCGGCGCTGTACTTCGTCCTCTCCGTCCTGCCGACCGGCGGCTTCTTCGCCGACCGCAGGCTCCGGCGGGAGGCCGAGAACGCAGTCATCGCCTCCCGCGCCCGCAAGGAAGGGGTCGTGGGCGCATGATCGTCGCGTTTTCCGTGACGCCGCTCGGCGTCGGCGAGGACGTGGGGGAGTACGTCGCCGACGCCGTGCGTGTGGTCCGCGAGTCGGGGCTGCCCCACCGCACCGACGCGATGTTCACCTCGATCGAGGGTGACTGGGACGAGGTCATGGATGTCGTCCGGCGTGCCGTCGCCGCCGTCGAGGCGCGGGCGCCGCGGGTGTCCCTGGTCCTCAAGGCGGACATCCGTCCCGGTGTGACGGACGGCCTCACCTCCAAGGTGGAGACGGTCGAGCGCCACCTCGCCGAGTAGGCGGGCACGGGAGCCGTCCGGCGGCCCCGCAGCCCATGCCTGTCCCCAAGTCCCCGCCATGAGCGGGGACTTCGGCGTTCCGGGGGCCGGGCGGGAGCAGGCGCCCCGGTTCGTCCTGCTGTGCTCGTGGACACGCATCCCGGCCTGCCCGGCGGGCAGTTCCCTCAATTGGCCCGCGTGGCTCGCGGACCCCAAGGCCCTGTCCCACGATGAAGGCTCAGGGCCGAAACCCGCGTTCGCGCTGGTGGACAGGGACGGCCGCCACTTGCTCCCGCGAAGGAAGGGTCTGCCGGATGACCACTTCGCCCTACACGTCCCAGTCGGCGTTCGACGGCTCCAGGATGCGCGTCCTCCTGCTCGTCGACCTCCACGAGGGTGCCCAGCAACAGTTCCTGGACGCGTACGAGCAGATGCGTGACCGTGTCGCCTCGGTGCCCGGTCACCTCGGTGACCAGTTGTGCCAGTCCGTGGAGAACCCCTCCCAGTGGGTCATCACGAGCGAATGGGAGACCGCCCCGCCGTACCTCGCCTGGGTGAACAGCGACGACCACCTCGAGACGGTCCGGCCGTTGCAGAGCTGTGTGCGGGAGCTGCGCTCGATGCGCTACGGCATCGTCCGCGAGACCGGCGTCGACCGGCCCCGGGCCGGCGCACTGCAGTCGGCGCCGCGCGAGGGCGACGGCGTGATCCGCCATGCCCTGACCTTCACCGTCAAGCCCGGCTCCGAGTCCAAGGTCGCCGAGATCCTCGCCGGGTACGCGCCGCCGGAGTCCCGCGTCGACGCCACCACGCGGCTGCGCCGCACCACCCTGTTCATGCACGGCAACCGGGTGGTGCGCACCGTGGAGGTGGAGGGCGATCTGACCGCGGCGCTGCGCCACGTCTCCCGTCAGCCCGAGGTGCGGGCCGTCGAGGAGGCCATCAACCCCTATCTGGAGCAGGACCGGGACCTGACCGATCCCGAGTCCGCGCGGACCTTCTTCATCCGTGCCGCCATGCCGCCCGTCCACCACGTGGCGCGCGGCGGCCCGGAACCCGGCGACCTCAGGCGCGAGGCCCTGTACTACCCGGCCGGACAGGGCTGCGGGACGGCGCTGGCCCGGCTGCTCGCCCGGCAGGACGAGGCGGCCGCGGCCGACCCCGCTTCCCCCGTCCACCGCAGCACCGTCTTCCAGCGCGAGGACATCGTCGTCCGCCTCATCGACGTACAGGGCGATCCCGAGACCGATCCGGTGATGGCGCTCGGCATCCACGGCCCCAGGAAGGCCGCCGTCCTGGCACGTCTGCTGGACGGCGAGGCGCTCGGCGTCACCGGACCGCTCACCGGCGCACGGGACGCCAACCGCCTCCTGGCGCACGCCGGCATGGCGCTGATCACCGACCGCAGGGCCGCGCAGTCCTGACGGCGCGGGGACCGACACCTCATCGAACGACCTGGAGACAAGACCATGGACAAGATGCGCCCGCGCGTCGTGGACCTCAACGAGATCGAGCCCAACCGCAAGCGCGGCGGCGACCTTCGCACCCTGCTCACCCCTGTCACGGTGGGTGCGACGAGCGGCTTCATGGGCCTGGCCATCATGCGGCCCGGCGAACGCATCAGCGAGCACTACCACCCGTACTCCGAGGAGTTCATCTACGTCGTCGAGGGCCGGCTGGAGGTCGACCTGGATGGTGAAACGTTTCCCCTCCGTGCCGACCAGGGCCTCATGATCCCCATCGACATGCGGCACCGCTTCCGCAACGTCGGTGACGAGGAGGCCCGGATGATCTTCCACCTGGGCCCGCTCGCACCCAACCCGAAGCTCGGCCACGTGGACACCGAGGCCCCGGAGATCAGCGACGACGTCAAGCCCTATCCGCTCGTCCAGGAAGAGGGAGCGAGCCCAGCACGGCCCGGGGTGCTGTCGTGACCCGGCGCGTGGCGGTCACCGGCATAGGTGTGGTCGCCCCCGGCGGGATCGGGGTCCCCGCGTTCTGGGACCTGCTGTCCAACGGCCGTACGGCGACCCGTGGCATCACCCTGTTCGACCCCGAGGGCCTGCGCTCGCGGATAGCCGCCGAGTGCGACTTCGACCCGCTCGCGCACGGCCTCGACGCGGACATCGGCGAACGCGCCGACCGGTACATACAGTTCGCCCTGGCCGCGGCCCAGGAGGCCGTGACCGACAGCGGCGTCGACTTCGCCGCGGAGGACCCCTGGCGCGTGGCCGTTTCCCTGGGCAGCGCGGTGGGCGGCACCACCCGGCTGGAACACGACTACGTCCTGGTCAGTGCGGGCGGACAGCGCTGGGACGTCGACCATCGCGCCGCGGAGCCCCAGCTGCACCGGGCGTTCTCGCCCAGCACGCTGGCGGCCGACGTCGCCGAACGGTTCGGCGCCCAGGGCCCGGTGCAGACCGTGTCCACCGGCTGCACCTCCGGACTCGACGCCGTGGGCTACGCCTTCCACACCATCGAGGAGGGCCGCGCCGACATCTGCCTCGCCGGGGCCTCGGACTCCCCGATCTCCCCGATCACCATGGCCTGCTTCGACGCCATCAAGGCCACGTCGCCCAACAACGACGACCCGGAGCACGCCTCCCGCCCCTTCGACGCCCACCGCGACGGCTTTGTGATGGGCGAGGGCGCGGCCGTCCTCGTACTGGAGGACCTGGAGCACGCGCGCGCCCGCGGCGCGCACGTCTACTGCGAGATCGGCGGCTACGCCACCTTCGGCAACGCCTACCACATGACCGGTCTGACCAGTGAGGGCCTGGAGATGGCGAGGGCCATCGACGAGGCGCTCGACCACGCGCGCGTGAACCCCACGGAGATCGACTACGTCAACGCGCACGGTTCCGGCACCCGCCAGAACGACCGGCACGAGACGGCGGCCGTGAAGAAGTCCCTGGGCTCGCACGCCTACGAGACGCCCATGAGCTCCATCAAGTCCATGGTGGGCCACTCGCTGGGCGCGATCGGCGCGATCGAGGTCGTCGCCTGTGTCCTCGCGCTGGCCCGGCAGGTGGTGCCGCCGACCGCCAACTACGAGACCCCGGACCCCGAGTGCGACCTGGACTACGTCCCGCGCACCGCGCGCTCCCGCCGGCTCGACAACGTGCTGTCCGTGGGTAGCGGCTTCGGCGGGTTCCAGTCCGCGGTGCTCCTGACGGGGCCGAGTGGGAGGAGACGACGATGAGTGGTCCACGCGCCCGGCGGACCGCCGTCACGGGCATCGGCGTGGTCGCCCCGAACGGCCTGCACGCCGACACGTACTGGAAGAACGTCAAGGAGGGCGCGAGCGTCCTGGACCGGGTCACCCGGGAGGGCTGCGAGCACCTGCCGCTCCGCGTCGCCGGCGAGGTACGCGGATTCGACCCGACGGCGCTGATCGAGGAGACCTTCCTCGTCCAGACCGACAAGTTCACCCACTTCGCCCTCGCGGCCGCCGACGCCGCCCTGAAGGACGCGGGGATCGCCCAGGACGCCTGGGCCGACGCACCGTACTCCGTCGGCGTCGTCACCGCGGCCGGGTCCGGCGGCGGCGAGTTCGGCCAGCGCGAACTCCAGAAACTGTGGGGACAGGGCTCCCGGTTCGTCGGGCCGTACCAGTCCATCGCCTGGTTCTACGCGGCCAGCACCGGCCAGATATCCATCCGCAAGGGCTTCAAGGGCCCCTGCGGCGTGGTGGCCAGCGACGAGGCGGGCGGCCTGGACGCGGTCGCGCACGCCGCCCGCGCCGTCGGCCGCGGCACGGACGTGGTCGTCGTCGGCGCCGCCGAAGCCCCGCTCGCCCCCTACTCGGGGGTCTGCCAGCTCGGCTACCGCGAGCTCAGCACCGTCGAGGACCCGGCCCGCGCCTACCGCCCCTTCACCTCGGCGGCCTGCGGCTTCGTACCCGCCGAGGGCGGTGCCGTGCTGGTCGTGGAGGACCTGGAGCGGGCCCGGCGCCGGAACACGGCCGTACGCGCCACCGTCGCCGGGCACGCCGCCACCTTCACCGGCGCCTCGCGCTGGGACCGGTCGCGGGAGGGGCTCGCGCACGCCATCCGCGGCGCCCTCGACGAGGCCGGCTGCGCCCCGGAGGAGATCGACGTGGTCTTCGCCGACGCGCTCGGCGTCCCCGAGGCCGACCGCGCCGAGGCACTGGCCCTGGCCGACGCCCTCGGCCCGCACGGCACCCGTGTGCCGGTCACGGCCCCCAAGGCCGGCATCGGACGGTCGTACTGCGGCGCGCCCCTGCTGGACATCGCGGCCGCGGTGCAGGCCATGGAGCACGGGCAGATCCCGCCGACACCGGGTGTCTTCGACATCTGCCACGACATCGACCTGGTGACCGCCACGGCGCGCCCGGCCGAGCTGCGCACGGCCCTGGTCCTCAGCCGGGGACTCATGGGCTCCAACGCGGCACTGGTCCTGCGCCGGGGCCCGGCGCAGGACGCCTAGAAAGACAAGGAGAACCCTCATGACCACCGAAGTGAACCAAGTGACCTTCGCAGACCTGGCCGCGCTGATGAAGAAGGGCGCCGGCGTGACCGTCGACCCGCACGAACTCCAGAGCCGGGCGGACGCCCCCTTCGCCGAGTTCGGACTGGACTCGCTCGGCCTCCTCGGCATCGTCGGCGAGCTGGAGAACCGGCACGGCCGGGCGCTGCCCACCGACGCCGAGCGCTGCAAGAGCCCCCGCGCCTTCCTCGACCTTGTCAACGGCGCCCTCACGACAGGAGCCTGAAGTGGCCGGACACACCGAGAACGAGATCACCATCGCCGCTCCCTTCGACCTCGTCTGGGACATGACGAACGACCTGGACCGCTGGCCGCAGCTGTTCAGCGAGTACGCCTCCTGCGAGGTGCTGTCCCGCGAGGGCGACACGGTGACCTTCCGACTGACCATGCACCCCGACGAGAACGGCAAGGTGTGGAGCTGGGTCTCGGAACGGACCGCCGACCGCGACAAGCGCATCGTGCGGGCCCACCGCGTCGAGACCGGTCCCTTCGCGTTCATGGACATCGTGTGGGAGTACGAGGAGACGCCGGCCGGCACCCGCATGCACTGGACGCAGGACTTCGCCATGAAGCCCGAGGCTCCGGTCGACGACGCCGGGATGACCGACATCATCAACCGCAACTCGCCCATCCAGATGGCCCTCATCCGCGACCGTGTGGAGGCGGCATGCACCACGGCCTGATCGTCGCCCGGATGTCCCCGCACTCGGCCAAGGACATCGCCGGTGTCTTCGCGGACTCCGACAGCGGCGAGCTCCCGCACCTCGTCGGCGTGCGGCAGCGCTCCCTGTTCCAGTTCGGCGATGTGTACATGCACTTCATCGAGTCCGACCAGGACCCGGGCCCGGCGATCGCCAAGGTGGCAGGGCACCCCGAGTTCGTCGGCATCAGCAAGCGGCTCGAACCCTTCGTCAGCCCGTACGACCCCGAGACCTGGCGGAGCCCGAAGGACGCGATGGCGCGCTGCTTCTACCACTGGGAGAAGCACTGACCGAACCGACGAAGGAGGCCGCCGCCCGGACCCGGGCGGCGGCCTCCTTCGTTCGTCCGGCTACTGCCGCGCCAGCGACGGCATCAGACGCAGCGCGTTCTCCCGGTTGATGCCCTGGAGCAGCTCCTCCGACAGGAAGGCGTCGCCGTCCAGGGCGGGCACCACGCTGTCGACGATGACGTGCGAGGGCGTGGGCGGCCAGTCGGTGCCGAACAGGATGCGGTCCGGGTCGACCGTCGCCAGCAGGGTGGGCGTGGCCGAGGGGGACATGGGGCCCGCGGTGTCGAAGTAGAACCGGTGCAGGTGGTCACGGACCCGGCCGGGCTCGATCGGGGGAGTGATCCGCCCGCCGAAGAGGTCGAGCCGGGTGGCCATGTAGGGGAGGAAGCCCCCGCCGTGCGGAAGGATGAAGCTGAGGTTCGGATAGCGGTCCAGGGTGCCGTTGCGGATGAGGTTGATGGCCGCGCGGGTGGTGTCCAGCAGGAAGTCGCACACGAAGGGCGGCATCCCCGGCAGCCCCGCGGCGCCGTCCTTGCCGGCCGGCACGTCCATGGGGTGCGTGCTGATGACCGCGTGCCGCTCGTTCAGCTCCTGCAGCAGCCGGTCGTGCGACTCGTCGCCGAGGAAGACGCCGTCCATGCTGGTGCGCGTGCTCACCCCGATGGCGCCGAGTTCGTCGAGGCCGTGCCGCACGCTCCACGAGGACAGCTCCAGGTCGTCGAGGAAGACGGGCGTGAAGAAGGCGAACCGGCCGGGGTGGGCCTCGACGACGTCGGCCGCCGCCCGCAGGGCGACCCGGGCGCTCTCCTGGCGCTCGGCGCGCTCGCGCAGCCGGCCCAGCATCGCGACGGTCATGACGGAGGTGCCGATCCCCGTCTTGTCCATGACCTCCAGTGCCGCGTTCACGTCCCAGCGGGTCCACCAGGGCAGCCTGTCGCGGCTGACCGCACCTCGTGCCTCCGCCCAGTCCAGCCAGGCCGGGGCGGTGAAGTGATGGTGGACGTCGATGCGTCCGGCAAGGCTCATAGCAACGTCCTCGGGGTGGTGTGTCGAGAAGGGGAGGAATTCTTCAGGGGCGCCCGGCTCAGTCCCGGCAGAGCACGCCCTGCATCACGTTCGTCAGCACGCGATCGGCGTCCGGCATCGCCGCGTCCGCCCGCCAGGCGACGAAGCCGTCGGGGCGTACGAGCACCGCGCCGTCCTCGGCCGTGCCGTGCAGCTCGGCCCAGTCGGAGTCCCGTTCGGGGGCCAGGTCGTGATCGGGACCCGTGCCCACCAGGTACGCCTCGATGGGCACGCCCAGATTGGTGGAGGCCCGCTCCACCGCGGCCCGCCACTTCTGCCCGCCGGACCCGGCGAGCAGCACGAAGGAACGCTCGTACAGGTCAAGGGTGGAGATCCTGGTGTCCCCGCGCATGACCCACATGTGGGGCGCGCGGGTTCCCGGCTCGCCGCCGAGCTGGAAGGCGTCGGGGACGATCGGCCGCTCCGGCGGGGCACCCACCACGGCGTTCGACGCGTACCGGTAGCACAGGGCGACCGTCATCAGGTCCCCCGGATCGTCGTTGCGTCCGGCGCCGGGGCTGAAGCCCGGGTGCTGCTCGTCGGCCGCCTGCACGCACGCGCGCGTGCCGGTCGCGAGGGCGACGGGCCGGCGTTCGAGCTCGTAGCTGTCGAGCAGCGAGGGGCAGGCCCAGCCGTGCAGCACCGCGGCCAGTTTCCAGGCGAGGTTGTGACCGTCCTGGATACCGGTGTTGGAGCCGAACGCCCCGGTGGGCGGCATCTCGTGGGCGGAGTCGCCGGCCAGGAAGACCCGGCCCTCGCCGTAGCTGTCGGCGACCCGCTTCGAGGCGTGCCAGGGTGCCTTGCCGGTGATCTCGACGTCGATGTCGGGGACGCCGACGGCGGCGCGGATGTGCGCGGCGAGCCGTTCGTCGGTGAAGTCCTCCAGCTCCTCGCGCCGGTCGGGGCGCCAGGGCACGTGGATCACCCAGCGTTCCTCGTTGTCCACCGGCAGCAGGGCGCCCTCGCCCTCGGGGTCGGTGACGTAGCAGACGACGAATCGTTTCTCTCCGACGTGGTCCTTCAGGGCCCTGCTGCGGAACGTGACACTGACGTTGTGGAACAGCTCGCCCGGTCCCGACTGGCCGATGCCCAGGTGACCCCGGATGGGGCTGCGGGGTCCGTCGGCGGCCACCAGGTACTGGGCGTTCACCGTGTAGGTCTCACCGGTGTCGCGGTTCCTGATCCGGGCCTCGACGCCGTCCCCGTGCTCGGCGAAGGAGAGCAGCTCCGAGTGGAAGCGGATGTCGGCACCCTGCTCACGGGTGTAGTCCAGCAGCACCGGTTCGAGATCGTTCTGGCTGCACAGGCACCAGTCCGAGGAACTCACCCGGGAGATGTCCATGCCCCCGGAGATGTCACCGATGATCCAGCGGCGCTGCTCCCCGGCGAGGGTGTCCACCTGGAGGATGCCGTCGTTGCCGGCGAGGACGCGGGCCGCGTCCCGGATGCGTGACTCCAGACCGGCCGTCCGGTAGATCTCCATGGTGCGCACGTTGTTGCCGCGGCCACGTGGGTGCGTCGATGTCGCGGCATGGCGTTCCACGAGCATGTGCTCGATACCGAGGCGGCCCAGGAAAACCGAAGTGGAAAGACCCACCAGGGATCCGCCGACGATGAGAACTGGTACAGATTCCGCTTGGTGTCCGCTCACGAGGTCGATGTTTACCAAGTCGGGCTGTGACATATACGTGTTGCGGCGAGCCGACCCATATGGCGCAGCGCCGTTTGCGGCGCGGTACGGCCCGGGAAACGGTGGCTCTGAACCGACCCAATTCACGCCGACCCGGGGACCAGTCATGACGCAAGCGTTCGCATCCGAGGAATCCGAGGCACTGTCGTCCGAAGAGGCCGCGGCCGCGGCCTCGTCGTGCAGCCGGGAGTTCCGCGCCAACCCGCATCCCGTCTACGCCGCGCTGCGCGAGAGCGCGCCGGTGTGCCCGCTGTCGCCGCCGCACGGGGTGCAGACGTACCTGATCACGCGTTATGACGACGCCCGCGCCGCGCTCGCCGACCCCCGGCTGAGCAAGGACATGTACGGCGCCATCGACGCCTACCACCGCATCTTCGGTGACTCGTCGATCGCGCTGGACGACAACATGCTCTTCTCGGACCCGCCGAAACACACCAGGCTCCGCCGGATCGTCGGCAACACCTTCACCCCGAAGCGGGTGGAATCGCTGCGGACGCGCGTCCAGCAGATCACCGACGAACTGCTCGACCGGTGCCCGACGAGCGGGCCGGTGAATCTCCTCCCGGAATTCTGTTTCCCGCTTCCGCTCCAGGTGATCTGTGAACTCCTGGGCGTTCCGGAGAACGAGCGGAAACAGGCTCAGGAATGGTCCGCCACCGTCGCACAGACCGGATTCGGTCCGGAGGCGCGCGCGAAGCTGGAGATCGCCGAGGGAAACCTGCGCGACTATCTGGTGGACCTGTGCACGCGCAAGCGCAGCGAGCCGGACGGCGGTCTGCTCAGCGCACTGGTCACCGCCCAGGACCAGGAGGGCTCGCTCACCGACCACGAACTCGTCTCGACGGCCTGGGTGCTGCTCTTCGCGGGCCACAAGTCGACGGCGTACCAGATCGGGAACGCCGTCCATCACCTGCTCAGCCGGCCGGACCAGAAGGAACTGGCCCTGCGGGACGCGAGCGCGATGAACGCGGCCATCGAGGAGATCTTCCGGTTCGAGACCTCGGTGGAGAACTCCACGTTCCGGCACGCCAAGGAAGACGTCGTCATCCGGGACACGCTCATCCCCAAGGGCGCGCTCGTGCAGATCTCGATCACCGGGGCCAACCGCGACCCGGAGATGTTCACCGCCCCGAACGAGCTGGACGTCCGGCGCCCGAACGTCCAGGCCACGCATCTCGCCTTCGGCTACGGACCGCACTACTGCGTCGGCGCGCCCCTGGCCCGGCTGGAGATGCAGATCGCGCTGGGCACGCTTTTCGCCCGGTACCCCCGCATGGCCCTCGTCGGCGCCCCCGAGGACGCGCGCTGGATGACCGTGCCGTTCCCCGCCTTCCGCGGACTGGCGGAGCTGCCCGTCGTCCTCGACCCGTCATGACCGCCCGGACCTCGGCCCCGGCGCGGGTACGGGTGATCCGGCTGCTGCGGGTGCGCGACGGGATGGAGGCGGAGTTCGTACGGTCCTACCAGGACGTGCGTGCGGGGGCGGAGCAGTTCCCCGGGCACCTCGGCGAACAGCTGTGCCGTTCCCTGGACGACCCCGCCCAGTGGCTGCTCACCAGTGAGTGGGCCGACCTCGACGCCGTCCGCCGCTGGCGCACCGGCACCGCGCATCGGAATCTGGTCGAGCCGATGAACGCCTGCCTGCACGACGACCGCTGGACCGGGGTCTTCCAGGTGAAGGAGATGGCCGCACGGTGAACGACGGCGCCGGGCGGTGCCGATACCGACCGAAAGGCGAGACAGGGCTGACCAGCATGTGACCGGCCGGTAAGGTCGGTCGCGTGCCGAAGCCGCTCAGCCTTCCCTTCGATCCCATCGCCCGCGCCGACGAGCTCTGGAAGCAGCGCTGGGGGAACGTGCCCTCCATGGCCGCCATCACCTCGATCATGCGCGCCCAGCAGATCCTGCTCGCCGAGGTCGACGCGGTGGTCAGGCCCTACGGCCTGACCTTCGCGCGGTACGAGGCGCTGGTGCTGCTCAACTTCTCCAAGGCCGGCGAGCTGCCGATGTCCAAGATCGGCGAGCGGCTCATGGTGCACCCCACCTCCGTGACGAACACCGTGGACCGGCTGGTCAAGTCGGGCCTGGTCGACAAGCGGCCCAATCCCAACGACGGGCGCGGCACCCTCGCCTCGATCACCGCCAAGGGCCGCGAGGTGGTCGAGGCGGCCACCCGTGACCTGATGGCGATGGACTTCGGACTCGGGGTGTACGACGCCGAGGAGTGCGCGGAGATCTTCGCGATGCTGCGCCCGCTCCGGGTCTCGGCGCACGACTTCGAGGAGAGCTGACCCGGGCCAAGATCTGCCGGAACGGGTGGTTACGCTCTTCCCCATGAAGAAGAGCGTCCTGACCCGCTACCGGGTGATGGCCTACGTCACCGCCGTCATGCTGCTCGTGCTGTGCACCTGCATGGTGTTCAAGTACGGCTTCGACATGGGCGAGGACGTCACCTTCGCCGTCTCCCAGGTCCACGGCTTCCTCTACATCATCTACCTGGTCTTCGCCTTCGACCTCGGCTCCAAGGCCAAGTGGTCGTTCGGCAAGCTGCTGTGGGTGCTGCTCTCCGGGACGATCCCGCTGGCCGCCTTCTTCGTCGAGCGCAAAGTCACACACGACGTGGAACCCCTGATCGGGGAGCCCGCCCCGGCCGTCGCCAAGGCCTGACCGCACCGCCGTACACACGCGTACGGCGGTCCCCCATCGACATTTACTTGGACGTCCTAGTAAATTCGAGGGTATGGACGCTGACGCCATCGAGGAGGGCCGCCGCCGCTGGCAGGCCCGGTACGACGCCGCGCGCAAGCGCGACGGTGACTTCACCACGCTCTCCGGCGACCCCGTGGAGCCGGTGTACGGGCCCCGACCGGGTGACGAGTACGAGGGCTTCGAGCGGATCGGATGGCCCGGGGAGTACCCCTACACCCGCGGGCTGTATCCGACCGGCTACCGAGGGCGGACGTGGACCATCCGGCAGTTCGCCGGGTTCGGGAACGCCGAGCAGACCAACGAGCGCTACAAGATGATCCTCGGCAACGGCGGAGGCGGTCTCTCGGTCGCCTTCGACATGCCGACGCTCATGGGCCGCGACTCCGACGACCCGCGCTCGCTCGGCGAGGTCGGGCACTGCGGGGTCGCCATCGACTCCGCCGCCGACATGGAGGTCCTGTTCAAGGACATCCCGCTGGGCGACGTGACGACGTCCATGACCATCAGCGGACCGGCCGTGCCCGTCTTCTGCATGTACCTGGTCGCGGCGGAGCGCCAGGGCGTCGACCCGGGCGTCCTCAACGGCACGCTCCAGACCGACATCTTCAAGGAGTACATCGCCCAGAAGGAGTGGCTCTTCCAGCCCGAGCCGCACCTTCGTCTCATCGGCGACCTCATGGAGCACTGCGCGGCCGGCATCCCCGCCTACAAGCCGCTGTCCGTCTCCGGCTACCACATCCGGGAGGCCGGGGCTACGGCCGCGCAGGAGCTGGCGTACACGCTGGCGGACGGATTCGGGTACGTCGAGCTGGGCCTGTCGCGCGGCCTCGACGTGGACGTCTTCGCCCCCGGCCTGTCCTTCTTCTTCGACGCGCACGTCGACTTCTTCGAGGAGATCGCCAAGTTCCGCGCCGCCCGCCGCATCTGGGCGCGCTGGATGCGCGACGTGTACGGCGCGAAGAGCGACAAGGCGCAGTGGCTGCGCTTCCACACCCAGACCGCCGGTGTCTCGCTGACCGCCCAGCAGCCGTACAACAACGTGGTGCGTACGGCCGTGGAGGCGCTCGCGGCCGTCCTCGGCGGCACGAACTCGCTGCACACCAACGCCCTCGACGAGACCCTCGCGCTCCCCTCCGAGCAGGCCGCCGAGATCGCCCTGCGCACCCAGCAGGTCCTCATGGAGGAGACCGGCGTCGCCAACGTGGCCGACCCGCTGGGCGGTTCCTGGTACGTCGAGCAGCTCACCGACCGGATCGAGGCCGACGCCGAGAAGATCTTCGAGCAGATAAGGGAGCGCGGGCTGCGCGCCCACCCCGACGGGCGGCACCCCATCGGCCCGATCACCTCCGGCATCCTGCGCGGGATCGAGGACGGCTGGTTCACCGGCGAGATCGCCGAGTCCGCCTTCCAGTACCAGCGGTCCCTGGAGAAGGGCGACAAGCGGGTCGTCGGCGTCAACGTCCACCACGGGTCGGTCACCGGTGACCTGGAGATCCTGCGCGTCAGCCACGAGGTGGAGCGCGAGCAGGTCCGGGTGCTGGCCACCCGCAAGGCGGCCCGCGACGACGCCGCGGTGCGCACCGCGCTGGACGCCATGCTGGACGCCGCCCGCAGCGGCGCCAACATGATCGAGCCGATGCTCCGGGCCGTGCGCGCCGAGGCGACCCTGGGCGAGATCTGCGACGTGCTGCGGGACGAGTGGGGGGTGTACACCGAGCCGGCGGGCTTCTGAGCCTGCGGTGGGAGGGCGGCGCGGCCGCCCTCCCCGCTACTCCCCGGCGGACTCCGCCGCGGCCCCTGTCAGGCCCAGCAGCAGTACCTGGGTGAAGCCGCGCACCCACTCCTCGTCCGCCGGGTGACTGCTCACCAGCGTGCGGTGCACCACCGCGCCCGCGACCATGTCGAAGATGAGGTCGACCGTGCGCGCGGTCTCCGAGGGGTCCGTCTCCGGCGGCAGTTCGCCCCGGCACTGGGCCCGCGCCCGCCCCTCCACCACCAGCCGCTTCTGACGGTCGACGATGGAGGCGCGGATGCGCTCGCGCAGCGCGTCGTCCCGGGTCGACTCCGCGACCACCGCCATCAGGCCACTCTTCGCCTCCGGCCGGGCCAGGATCGCCGCGAACTGGAGCACCACACCCTCGATGTCCGCCGCGAGGCTGCCCAGGTCGGGCAGGCGCAGCTCGTCGAAGAGCTCGGCGACCGCGTCCACCACCAGCTCGTTCTTCCCCGACCAGCGGCGATACAGGGTCGTCTTCGCAACCCCCGCGCGCATGGCCACATCTCCGAGGGTGAGCTTGGACCAGCCCAGCTCGACCAGCGCCTGACGCGTCGCCGCCAGGATCGCGGCGTCAGCGGCGGCGCTGCGCGGGCGTCCCGGACGGGCGGCGGCGGTGCGGCTCTGCATCCCCTGACCATAACCGGGTGGTTCGTGTGCGGTCGTGAGGGAGATCACGGGAAGGTGGTGTTCCGCGGGGCCCCGATGCCATTACGCTACGACTCGTAGCGAAAGCGACGACCACAGGCGCGGGGTGGGGACCCGGCGCCGAACAGCACCTGCCGGGCCCGGCTTTCCGACCGCTTTTCACAGTGCGCGCCGAACGGGGGAGGATAGACGCATGCAGCCACGGAACATGTCCATGAGCGGAGTCGTCGACCTCGCCGCGGTGAAGGCGGCCCAGGAGGCCAAGGCGAAGGCGGAGCAGGCGCGGGCCCAGGCCGCCCAGCAGGGCGGGGCGGGTGGCGTGTCCCCCGCCGACCTCGTCATCGATGTGGATGAGGCGGGGTTCGAGCGCGACGTCCTCCAGCGGTCCGCCGAGGTGCCCGTCGTCATCGACTTCTGGGCCGAGTGGTGCGAGCCCTGCAAGCAGCTGAGCCCGCTCCTTGAGCGGCTCGCCGTCGAGTACAACGGCCGCCTCCTCCTCGCCAAGATCGACGTCGACGCCAACCAGATGCTGATGCAGCAGTTCGGCGTGCAGGGGATCCCCGCCGTGTTCGCGGTCGTCGCCGGACAGGCGCTGCCCCTCTTCCAGGGCGCCGCGAGCGAGGCCCAGATCCGCGAGACGCTCGACCAGCTCGTCGCCGTAGCCGAGCAGCGCTTCGGCCTGACCGGCCTGACGGTCGACCCGGACGCCGAGCCGGGCGGCGCCCAAAGTGTCCCCGCCGCGCCGGCCGGTCCCTACGACGCCCTCCTCGAAGCCGCCGTACAGGCGCTGGACGCGGGCGACTTGGCCGGTGCCGTCCAGGCGTACAAGAACGTACTGAGCCAGGATCCGGTGAACTCGGAGGCGAAACTCGGTCTCGCCCAGGCCGAGTTGCTCCAGCGCGTGCAGGGCGCCGACCCGCAGCAGGTGCGCAAGGAGGCCGCCGACCGGCCCGCCGACGCCCAGGCTCAGATCGCCGCCGCCGACCTGGATCTGGTGGGCGGTCACGTCGAGGACGCCTTCGGCCGGCTCATCGAGACCGTGCAGCGCACGGTGGGTGACGACCGGGACACCGTACGGCTCCGTCTCCTGGAGCTCTTCGAGGTCGTGGGCGGTGACGACCCCCGGGTCGCGGCCGCCCGCAGGGCGTTGGCGCGTGCGCTGTTCTGAGGGTTCCGTGAGCGGGGCGCCAGCCCCGTTCTGACCAGTCACTAAACGCGCAGGCGCATGTTGCGCGAGTGAAGGATTTGTCGACAGAGCGTCAGAGCGGCCGCGCTTTACCAAATCTTGGTAATCGCGGCCGCAGTTACTGCGGGTAAGTCGAGGCTGTCGTTCTGTCGGTTTCTGTCTAGTGATTCCTGGATTTGTCCGGTCACTTGAAGCCACCCTGCGTCGTCGTCCGAGACCGGCGGGCCGTTGTTCGGTTATCCGGCCGTTACTACCGAGTAACGAAGCCCCTTGTGCGGGCGGCGAGAATGCACCACGATCGGCCACGCTCGGTCCGTTCCCGTCCCCCGACAGCCGGTTGGGTCGCGGGAGTTCCTGGGTCCCCACCGAGCAGAGTCGGCGGCAGTGGCGCCGGCTCTTGGACAGGGGGGTCTTCGCCCACCCGGCGAAGCCTGTCCGGCAAGGTTGTGCGTGATGCGTGTCAGGCGCGACCAGTGGTTGTCGCTCGGGGGTGATCGCCGGTGATTCGGGCGCGGTTCGCGCCACCGAGCTCAGGCGCTCTCCTTCCCGAGGACGTAGCACTTCTCCCATCCCTGACCGGCTGAGCCGTCGAGCCGACAGTGGCAGCCAGTGTCAGGAGATGTACGTCCGAGAAGGAGGAAATATGGAGTCCCAGGTGCGTGGCGGGACCAGATGGAAGCGGTTCGCTGTGGTCATGGTGCCCAGCGTCGCCGCCACGGCTGCGATAGGTGTCGCCCTCGCGCAGGGCGCTCTCGCCGCTTCGTTCAGCGTCTCCGGCCAGTCGTTCAAGGTCACGACCGACAAGCTCGTCGGTTCGGGCTTCTCGCAGTACGGCGCTCTTGACGAGGGCTACACGCTCTCCGGCAAGAAGACCGTTCACCCCGTTGCCGTCTCGGGCTTCAAGTCCGCGACGATCAACAGCCTGTGCCAGTCCGTGGTCACGCCCGACATCCCGATCCTCGGGAACGTCAGCCTGATCCTGCGGGCGGGTCAAGACCCGAACAAGCCGGTCGAGGCCAAGAACCTCTACATCGACGTCGCCGACCTCGAGGCCGACGCGACGTTCGAGAACATCGACATCGGTGTTGCCGCCAAGGACGCCAGCAAGGGTCCGGGCATGAAGGGTGGCGGCGAGCAGGCCAACCCCTTCGGGTTCGCCCAGCAGGCCGACAAGGCCACGCTGGTCGGCGTGAAGCAGACGGCGTGGGCGACCACCGCCGGAACCTTCAAGCTCAGCGGTCTGAAGATGTCGCTGTCGACGGGTGTCAAGGAGTGCTACTAAGCACTCTCTGACGGGCGGGGGAGCCGATGGCGCCCCCGCCCGTCCACTCTCCGCCCGCTTTCTTCACAAGTGGTCACACGACCGCGACACATCACCGCATCACCATCGCACCACCACCACAGCAATGCCGTACCAGGGAGCTGTTTTCGATGAGCGCCGAGACTCCTGCCGCGCCCGGCCATGACGAGCACTACCTCCGGGTCTATCGGCGGAACTTCCGCGCCTGGCGCGGTACGCGGCCCTTCTGGGCCGGACTGTTCGTCATGCTCGGCGGACTGCCCATCGCCTACTTCCCTTACGCGAACCTCCAGATCGGCCACCTGACGCTGGCGATGCAGACCGCGGGGGGCTCCAGCTCCCTGATCATCGGTGTGCTGCTCGTGGTCCTGGGCTTCACGCTCTGGTTCCAGAAGCACGTCCGCACCTTCGCGGGCATCGCGGCGATCCTGCTGGCACTGGTGTCCATCCCGCTGTCCAACCTCGGCGGCTTCCTCATCGGCTTCCTCTTCGCCCTCGTGGGCGGGGCGATGGCCGTGGCCTGGGTGCCCGGCGGGGACGCCGACGCGACTCCGGCGAAGACGGACACGACGGGCGAGGGCGGCGCACCCGAGGGTGCCGCCGACCCCGACCCCGACACCGCCATCCTCAAGCCCGTGGTGGGCGAGCCGAACGATCTGTCAGGAACGAGCCCGGCGAACGGGGCGAACGGGAGGCACAGTGCCGGCTGACGAGGTGACCCACGGGACTGAGGTGGACAAGTCCCGTGTGAGAACCGGGCCGCGACACGCGGCGCCCAAGAAGCCGCTGTTCACCAGGTTCCAGATGCCGGCCGGCAAGGCGATAGCCCTGGCGGCGATGCCGACCGCGGTCCTCATGGGAATGGGGTTCACGCCGACGCTCGCCCAGGCCGACAGCGACGCCACGAAGCCGACGTCCAACAGCCTCACGGCGGACGAGTACAAGGACTGCGTGGCGGCACTGGAGGACGAGGCCTCGGCGTCCGCGTCCCCGAGCCCGGTCGAGTCCACGGACAAGGACGAGACGGCGGAGCCCACTCCGTCGGCCACCGAAGGCCAGGACTCCGCGGACTCCTCCGACTCTTCGGGCTCTTCGGGCTCCGCGGGCGACTCCTCTTCGTCGGATTCAGGTTCCGACGACGCGGCCGAGCCCACGCCCTCGCCCTCCGCGAGCAAGTCGAGCGAGGCCCAGTCCGGCGACACGGCCACGGCGTCCCCCTCGCCGTCCGAGAGCGGCGGCGGCCTGCTGGAGGGCATCGGCGACGCCATCGAGGGCATCTTCACGGGCGGTTCCACGGCCGAGGAGAGCGCGAGCCCGACGCCGACGGCCTCCGCGAGCGCGAGCGAGGAGTCGTCCTCCGACACCTCCGACTCGTCCGGCAAGGAGACCTCCGAGGCGTCCGACCCCGTGAAGGAGACCACCGAGAAGGTCACCGACACGGTCAAGGACACCGCAGAGGGCGCCACCGACAAGGCGTCCGAGGCGGCGCGGGACGCCACGGAGGCGGCCGAGGACGCGACCGACGAGGCCACCGCCACGCCGAGCCCCTCCGCGAGCTCCAGCACGGACCCGGAGAACTGCCCGGCCGCCACGGACGAGGAGGGCGGCGTCGACAACACCGTGCCGCTGCCCGACGACCCGTGGTTCCTGAACGCCAGCTCGCTGCTGCTGAAGGGCGCCGACTACCAGGGCATCGTCGAGGTGAAGACGGCGGGCGGCACCAAGAAGAAGGTGCTGAAGTACGTCATCTCCGACGGCACCGACATCGGCGACCTGCACCAGACGGTGCAGGACAAGCAGTCCGGCAAGACCTACCACGTGCAGGCGGCCCAGGGCTCGACGTCGACCATCCGCAACGGCAAGACCGTGATGTACACGGAGAGCATCTCCGGGAACCTGCTGGGTCTGATCCCGGTCACGTTCGACCCGGAGCACCCGCCGCCGCTGAACATCCCGCTGATCTACTTCACGAAGGTGAAGGTCACCCAGGCCGGCCAGTTCGGCGGCACCCTGCACGTGCCGGGGCTGCACAACTTCGTCACCGACTGAGCCGGGCGTCTCTGCCGGACGCCACCACAAGCCCGTTCGGGAGCCGCACAAGCGCCGAGGGCGCCCCCTGTGTCACAGGAGGCGCCCTCGGCGTCGTTCAGGGCCCTTGCGGGCGGTCTGCGGGGTCAGTCCCGCGCGCCGCCGCCGAGGTGGTGCACCCGGACCATGTTGGTGGTGCCGGGGACGCCGGGCGGGGAGCCGGCCGTGATGACCACGATGTCGCCCTCGCTGAACAGACCGAGCTTGACGATCTCCTGGTCCACCAGTTCGACCATCTCGTCGGTGCTGTTGACGAACGGCACCACGTGCGGCTCGACGCCCCAGCTGAGCGTCATCTGGTTGCGCGTGGACTCGTCCGTGGTGAACGCGATGATCTGCTGGGCGGCGCGATAGCGGCTCAGCCGGCGGGCGGTGTCGCCGGACTGGGTGAAGGCGACCAGGCCCTTGCCACCGAGGAAGTCGGCGATCTCGCAGGCCGCACGGGCCACCGAACCACCCTGCGTACGGGGCTTCTTGCCCGGCACGAGCGGCTGGAGGCCCTTGGCGAGCAGTTCCTGCTCGGCCGCGGTGACGATCTTCGACATCGTCTTGACGGTCTCGATCGGGTACGCGCCCACGCTCGACTCGGCGGACAGCATGACCGCGTCGGCCCCGTCCAGGATCGCGTTGGCGACGTCGGAGGCCTCGGCGCGGGTCGGGCGCGAGTTGGTGATCATCGACTCCATCATCTGGGTCGCCACGATCACCGGCTTGGCGTTGCGGCGGCACAGCTCGATGAGCCGCTTCTGCACCATCGGGACCTTCTCGAGCGGGTACTCGACGGCGAGGTCGCCACGCGCGACCATCACGGCGTCGAACGCCAGCACGACGTCCTCCATGTTGGCGACCGCCTGCGGCTTCTCCACCTTGGCGATGACCGGGACGCGGCGGCCGACCTCGTCCATGACCTTGTGCACGTCCTGCACGTCGTCGGCGTCCCGCACGAAGGACAGGGCGACCATGTCGCAGCCCATGCGCAGCGCGAAGCGGAGGTCCTCGACGTCCTTCTCCGACAGCGCCGGCACGTTCACGGCCGCGCCGGGCAGGTTGATGCCCTTGTGGTCGGAGACGACGCCGCCCTCGATGACGATCGTCTTCACCCGGGGGCCCTCGACCTCGGTGACCTTCAGCTCGACGTTGCCGTCGTTGATGAGGATCTGGTCGCCCTTGTCGACGTCACCGGGCAGGCCCTTGTAGGTCGTCCCGCAGATCTGCTTGTCACCCGGGACGTCCTCGGTGGTGATGACGAACTCGTCACCGCGCTCCAGCTCCACCGGGCCCTCGGCGAAGGTCTCCAGGCGGATCTTCGGCCCCTGGAGGTCGGCGAGCACACCGATGGCCCGGCCGGTCTCCGCGGCGGCGGCCCGCAGGCGCTCGTACCGCCCCTGGTGGTCGTCGTGCGTGCCGTGGCTGAAGTTGAAGCGGGCCACATTCATGCCCGCCTCGATCAGCGAGACAAGCTGTTCATGGGAGTCGACCGCGGGGCCGAGAGTACAAACGATTTTCGAACGGCGCATGGGACGATCCTATCGGTTTGTTTCGCCGCGGAATATTCCGGCTGGTGGAAGATACAAATGAGCTGTGCTTTGCTCAGCCGTGTTACTCAGTCGTTGCCCGCGCGGTGCGGCCGCATATCGGTGCCGCCGACCAGTGCGTAGGTCTGTGTCGCGATCTCCAGTTCCTCGTCCGTCGGCACCACGGCGACCGCCACCCTCGCGTCCGCGGGCGAGATCAGCCGCGGCTCGTCACCGCGTACGGCGTTCAGTTCCGGGTCCACCGCGAGGCCCAGCTGGTCCAGGCCCGCCACGGCGGCTTCCCGCACCGGTGCCGCGTTCTCGCCGACGCCGGCCGTGAACGCGATCGCGTCCACCCGGCCGAGCACCGCGTAATAGGCGCCGATGTACTTCCTCAGTCGGTGAATGTAGATGTCGAAGGCCAATTGGGCCCGCTCGTCACCTTCGTCGATCCGGCGGCGGATCTCCCGCATGTCGTTGTCCCCGCACAGGCCGATCAATCCGCTCTTCTTGTTGAGAAGAGTGTCGATTTCCTCGATGGACATATCGCCAACACGCGCCAAATGGAAGATGACGGCGGGATCCATGTCACCCGATCGCGTACCCATCACGAGCCCCTCCAAGGGGGTGAGTCCCATGGAGGTGTCCACGCACCGGCCGCCCCGCACGGCCGACGCGGACGCGCCGTTGCCCAGGTGCAGCACGATGACGTTCACCTCCTGTGGGGCCCTGCCCAGCAGCTTCGCGGTGGCCCGGGAGACGTACGCGTGCGACGTGCCGTGGAAGCCGTACCGGCGTATGCGGTGCCGGTCGGCGGTCTCCACGTCGATGGCGTAGCGGGCGGCCGACTCCGGCATCGTGGTGTGGAACGCGGTGTCGAAGACGGCGACCTGGGGCAGGTCCGGGCGCAGCGCCTGCGCGGTGCGGATGCCGGTGAGGTTGGCCGGGTTGTGCAGCGGGGCCACCGGGATCAGCCGCTCGATCTCGGCGAGCACGGCGTCGTCGATGACGGTCGGCTCGGTGAAGTGCTTGCCGCCGTGCACCACCCGGTGGCCGATCGCGGCCAGCTCGGGGGAGTCGAGGCCGAGGCCGTCCCTGGCCAGCTCCGCCGCCACCGCCTTCAGGGCGGCGTCGTGGTCGGCGATCGGGCCGCTCCACTCGCGGCTTACGCCGCCGGCCGCCAGCGGGGTGTGCCTGAGCCGGGAGACCTGCTCGCCGATGCGCTCGACGAGGCCCACGGCCAGCCGGCTGCGCTCTCGCATGTCCAGCAGCTGGTACTTCACCGACGAGGAACCGGAGTTGAGGACGAGGACGCGGGACGCGGTCACTGGACGGTGGCCTTCTCGTGGAGGGACGGGGCGGTCGACTGGGGCTGGGACTGGATCGCCGTGATGGCGACGGTCGTGACGATGTCCTGGACGAGGGCGCCCCGGGACAGGTCGTTGACCGGCTTGCGCAGGCCCTGGAGCACCGGGCCGACGGCGATGGCGCCGGCCGAGCGCTGCACGGCCTTGTAGGTGTTGTTGCCCGTGTTGAGGTCGGGGAAGATCAGAATCGTTGCCTGCCCGGCCACTTCGGACTCCGGCAGCTTGGTCGCCGCCACCGACGGCTCCACCGCGGCGTCGTACTGGATCGGCCCCTCGATCATCAGGTCCGGCCGCCGCCGGCGCACCAGCTCGGTCGCCTCGCGCACCTTGTCGACATCGGCGCCCGAACCCGACGTACCCGTGGAGTACGACAGCATCGCGATGCGCGGCTCGACACCGAACCCCTCGGCGGTGGCCGCCGACTGGATGGCGATGTCGGCCAGTTGCTCGGCGTCGGGGTCCGGGTTCACCGCGCAGTCGCCGTACACGAGGACCCTGTCGGCGAGGCACATGAAGAAGACCGACGAGACGATGCCCGCGTCCGGCCTTGTCTTGATGATCTCGAAGGCGGGCCGGATGGTCGCCGCGGTCGAGTGGACGGACCCCGACACCATGCCGTCGGCCAGCCCCTCCTCGACCATCAGGGTCCCGAAGTAGTTCACGTCGGAGACGACGTCGTAGGCCAGCTCGACGGTGACGCCCTTGTGGGCGCGCAAGTGGGCGTACTTCTCGGCGAAGGAGTCGCGCAGGTCGCTGGTGGCCGGGTCGATCAGCTGGGTGTCGCCCAGGTCGATGCCGAGGTCTGCGGCCCGCTTGCGGATCTGGTCGACCGGGCCGAGCAGGGTCAGGTCGCACACCCCGCGCCGCAGCAGCACCTCCGCGGCGTGCAGCACCCGCGGCTCGGTGCCCTCGGGCAGCACGATGCGGCGGATGTTCGAGCGGGCCTGCTCCAGCAGCTTGTGCTCGAACATCATCGGCGTGACCCGGTCGGAGTTCGGCGCCGAGACCCGCTTCAGCAGCTCGCCGGTGTCGACGTACCGCTCGAACAGACCGAGCGCGGTCTCCGCCTTGCGCGGGGTCGCCGCGTTCAGCTTGCCCTCCAGGGAGAACAGTTGCTCGGCGGTGGGGAAGCTGTAGCCGGGCACCGACAGCACCGGGGTGCCGGGGGCCAGGCGCGAGGCGAGGGTGAGGATCGCGTCGCCGGGGCGCTCGTCGAGGGTGAGCAGCACACCGGCGATCGGCGGGGTGCCGGCGCTGTGCGCGGCCAGTGAGCCGACGACGAGGTCGGCGCGGTCCCCCGGGGTGACGACCAGACAGCCCGGGGTCAGGGCGCTCAGGAAGTTCGGCAGCATCGCGCCGCCGAACACGAAGTCCAGCGCGTCGCGCGCGAGCCCCGAGTCGTCGCCGAGCAGGACCTTCGCCTCCAGGAACTGGGCGATCTGCGACACCGTCGGCGCGGACAGGGCGGGCTCGTCCGGGACGACGTAGCAGGGCACCGGCAGCCGGGAGTCGAGCAGCCCGGCGATCTCGTCCCGGTCGGAGCGGGCGACCCGGTTGGTGACCATGGCGAGCACGTCGCAGCCCAGGTTCTCGTACGCCCGGTAGGCGTTGCGCGTCTCGGCGAGCACCGACTCGGTCGTCTGCTTGCGCCCGCCCACGACGGATATCACCGACGCGCCGAACTCGTTGGCGAGCCGGGCGTTCAGGGACAGCTCGTCCGGGAGCTGGGTGCCGGCGTAGTCGGTGCCGAGGACCAGGACGACGTCGTAGTCGCGGGCGACCGCGTGGAACCGGTCGACGAGGGTGGAGACCAGCTCGTCCGTGCCGCGCTCGGCCTGGAGGGCGGACGCCTCGTGGTAGTCCATGCCGTAGACCGTCGTCGGGTCCTGGGAGAGGCGATACCGGGCGCGCAGCAGCTCGAACAGCCGGTCCGGGGAGTGATGCACCAGCGGCCGGAACACCCCCACCCGGTCGACCTGCCGGGTCAGGAGCTCCATGACTCCCAGTTCGACGACCTGCCGGCCGTCGCCGCGGTCGATGCCGGTCACGTACACGCTGCGCGTCACGCGTGGTCTCCCTTTCGTCGTGAGGTGTTCCGGACGGGTCCCCCGGGGGCGGTTCCAGGGTCGCAAAATCGCCCAGTGAGGTGAGCGAAACCCTCTTGACAATACCTTTGGCGGTGGATAAGGCGCCCGTCAGGTCGGCGGGTCGGACGGTGCCCTCGGGGACGTGAAACAATCGGACAGGCTCACCGGTGTCAACAGCGAGCAGGAGACACAGCACGATGCGTATCGGAGTCCTCACCGCAGGCGGCGACTGCCCCGGCCTGAACGCCGTGATCCGGTCGGTCGTGCACCGAGCCGTCGCCCAGTACGGCGACGAGGTGATCGGCTTCGAGGACGGTTTCGCGGGCCTGCTGGACGGCCACTACCGCCACCTCGACCTGGAGGCCGTCAGCGGCATCCTGGCCCGCGGCGGCACGATCCTCGGCTCGTCGCGCCTTGAGCGCAACCGGCTGCGCGAGGCCTGTGAGAACGCCCCCGACATCGCCCGTGACTTCGGCATCGACGCCCTCATCCCGATCGGCGGCGAGGGCACCCTGACCGCGGCACGCATGCTGTCCGACGCCGGGCTGCCCGTCGTCGGGGTGCCCAAGACGATCGACAACGACATCTCCTCGACGGACCGGACCTTCGGCTTCGACACCGCCGTCGGCGTCGCCACCGAGGCCATGGACCGCCTGAAGACCACCGCCGAGTCGCACCAGCGCGTGATGGTCGTGGAGGTCATGGGCCGCCACGCGGGCTGGATCGCGCTGGAGTCCGGCATGGCGGCCGGCGCGCACGGCATCTGTCTGCCGGAGCGCCCCTTCGACCCCGCCGACCTCGTGAAGATGGTCGAGGAGCGCTTCTCGCGCGGCAAGAGGTTCGCGGTGATCTGCGTCGCCGAGGGCGCCCACCCCGCCGACGGCTCCATGGACTACGGCAAGGGCGAGATCGACCAGTACGGCCACGAGCGCTTCCAGGGCATCGGCACGGCGCTCGCCTTCGAGCTGGAGCGCCGCCTCGGCAAGGAGGCCAAGCCGGTCATTCTCGGCCATGTCCAGCGTGGCGGCACGCCGACCGCGTACGACCGGGTGCTCGCCACCCGCTTCGGCTGGCACGCGGTGGAGGCCGCGCACCAGGGCGAGTTCGGGAGGATGACCGCGCTGCGCGGCACGGACATCGTGATGGTGCCGCTGGCCGAGGCGGTCACCGAGCTGAAGACGGTGCCCAAGGACCGGATGGACGAGGCGGAGTCCGTCTTCTAGCCACGGGTCCCGCCGACCGGAGAACGACCACAGCGGTCAGGGGCCGTTCTCCTGGACCATCGTCCAGAAGTGCTCCACGATCCCGTCCATGAACTCACGGCCGGCCGCGCTGGAGTCCCCGCTGCCGCCGCCCCAGCTGAGGGTGGCGGTCATCTGCCCCTGGTAGTGCTGGTGCAGTTCCTGGAGCGTGATCTCCAGCAGCCGCCGGTCCAGCGGCACCATCTTGCCGACCGGGCGCACATAGGCCTGCCAGCGCGTCGTCACCGCGCTGCGCAGCAGGTCGGCGAGGCGGGCCTCACGGCCGGTGACGGTGATGAAGTCGGGGATCGTCAGACCGAGGATCTCGGCGAGGGCGGTGGACTGGCGGTCGGTGCCGCGCCAGTCGTCGTTCTCCTCCATCCGCAGATACGCCTGGACCTCGTGCCCGACGGCACGGGCCACGTCCTCCGGCGCCAGACCGCGGGCGATGCGGTGCTCGCGCAGGGTCCGGGGCTTGCCGAGCAGTTCACCGGGCGAGCACCACAGCACGCCCGCCAGGGCGGTGAGCTCGTTGCTGGTGGGAGCCGCGAGTTCGCGTTCCCAGGCGATGACGAGGTCCTCGGTGACGTAGGGCAGGCCGTAGGAGACGCGCATGCCGTAGGCGACATGTCCGGGGCCCATGCTCAGGGCCGTGCGGAGTCTGCGGGCGGCGGGGGCGTTGAACGGGGGAGTGGGCGGATTGCGGTGGCTGGAGCGGTTGTAGGGCTGGTTCGGTTGGGCTGGGGGTCGACGCACGCGCCACAACGTAGGCCCCCCGAGATGGGGTGACTACGGTCTGTTCGGCCAGGATCACGGATTGTAGGAAGCTACGGCTACTGACGGGTTCGCCGCTGGCCGAAGATCGTCTGTCGGTCACGCGGGACGGCGATGAGGATGGCGCCGGGGCGTCACCGCGGCGGCCCCGGAAGGTGGTGACCGCCGGTGAACGGCAAGCTCAACGGGCATATTCGCGAGCGTCTCCTCGCGCCGAACTTCTGGCACCTCGCGACGGTGGACCCCGGCGGGATGCCGCAGGTTTCGCCCATGTGGGCGGACATCGAAGACGAGTACGTCATGGTCAACACGTCCATGGGGCGGGTGAAGGTGGACAACCTGCGGCTCAATCCCAACGTTTCCCTGTCCCACCACGACCCGGAGAACCCCTACGACCGGGCCGAGATCCGGGGGCGGGTCGTCCGGTTCGTGGAGGGCGATGTGGCGGAACGGGCGATGGACCGGCTCGCGCAGAAGTACATCGGGCAGGACCGCTACCCCTGGCTGCTGCCGGGGGAGCGGCGCGTGATGCTGCTGATCGAGCCGGTGCGGGTGCGCCGGGTCGTGGGTGTGGAGGCGTTCCGGGCGGGAGTGCTCCCCGACGTCACCCCTTGACCGCACCGCCCAGCGCGAAGCCGCTGCCCAGCCGCCGTGAGATCAGTACGTACAGCAGGATCACCGGCGTCGAGTAGACGATGGAGAACGCCGCGAGCTGTCCGTACGCCACCATCCCGCGGTTGCCGAAGAAGTCGTTGATGCTCACGGACGCCGGCATCTGGTCCGGCGTCAGCAGGAGCATGAACGGCACGAAGAAGTTGCCCCACATCATGACGAAGGAGAAGACCGTCACCACGGCCACTCCGGGGCCCATGAGGGGCAGCACGATCCGCACCAGCGACTGGAGCGAGGACGCGCCGTCCGTCCAGGCCGCCTCCTCCAGCTCCTTGGGCACCCCGTCCATGAAGTTCTTCATCAGCCAGATGGCGAACGGCAGTTGGGAGGCGGCGAAGAAGAAGATCGTGCCCTGCATGGTGTCGATCAGGTTCACCCGCACGAACAGGGCGTACACCGGCACCATGATCGCCGTGATGGGCAGGCTCGTCGCGAACAGGATCGTCAGCAGGAACGGGCGGTTGAAGCGCGAGCGGAACCGGGACAGCGGGTAGGCGGCGAGCGCCGCGCACACCACCGTCAGGGCCGTCCCGCCGCCGCACAGCAGCAGGCTGTTGAGCAACGGGGTGAAGGTGATCTCCGGGGTCAGGACCGCGTCGAAGTTGTCCAGGGTGAGGCCGTCGGGGACCTTCACCTGGAGGTCGGCGCCGGTGTCCAGGGACGACAGCACCACCCACACCAGCGGCAGCACGAACGCCGCGGCCACCACCAGCAGACCGGCGTCGGCGGCCAGTCGGCGCGTGCTCCGGCGGGAGGCGAGGGAACGGGCCATGCGCGTCAGACCTCCGTCCGCAGCAGACGCAGATAGACCACCGAGAACAGCGAGCCCACCACCAGCAGAAGCAGGGCGACCGCGGTGCCGTAGCCGATCATGCTCTTCTGGAACGCCTCCTCGTACATGAACAGCGGCAGGGTCTGGCTCCTGCCGCCCGGGCCGCCCCTCGTCATCACCCAGATCAGCCCGAAGACGGAGAGGGTCTGGAGGGTGATGAGCATGAGGTTGGTGCCGATGGAGCGGCGGATCATCGGGAGGGTGATGTGCCACAGACGGCGCCAGCCGCCGGCGCCGTCGACCTCGGCCGCCTCCGTGATCTCCTTGGGGATCTCGTTGAGGGCCGCCGAGTAGACCAGCATCGAAAAGGCCGTCCCCCGCCATACGTTCGCGAACGACACCGCCAGGATCGGCAGGGTGAAAAGCCAGTTCTGGGTGGGCAGTCGGAGCCACTCCAGGATGGCGTTCAGGGTGCCCTCGCGGCGGAAGAAGGCGTACAGCAGGAACCCTGCGACGACCTCCGGCAGCACCCACGCCGTGACGACGATGCCGCCCACCAGGGTGCGGACCGGCTTCGACGCGCGCTGCATCAGCGCGGCCAGGGCCAGGCCCAGGGTGTTCTGGCCGACCAGGGCCGAGATGACGGTGAAGACGAGGGTCATCCAGACCGCGTTGAGGAACGCCTCGTCACCGAAGGCCGTACGGAAGTTGTCGAACCCGACGAACGACTCCTCGGCCTGGCCGGTGAGCTGGAGGTCGGTGAACGCGATGAAGGCGCAGTAGGCGATCGGGCCGGCGAGGAAGAGCAGCAGCAGGACGACGGCGGGGGAGACGGGCAGGGCCCGGGCGAGGCTGCGGTGCAGCGGGGCGGGCGGCGGGCCCGGCGGACCCGGTGACGGCGGACCCGACGGGGACTTGCCCGGCGCCGGGCCTGCCGCCGCGTGCGGTGCTTCGGCGGTCATGGGCGGTGGTCCTCGCCGTCCCTCACTTCTGGATCACCTGGTCGTCCGTCGCCGACCTCAGCTCCTCGTCGTACCCCTTGGCCGCGTCGTCCACCGACATGTCACCCGTCGTCACGCCCTCCATCGCCTCCTGCACCGCGGTGGAGACCTTCGGGTACGCCGGGAACGCGGGCCGGTAGTGGGTGCTGGCGACCAGGTCCGTGAAGAACTTGATGCCGGGCTGGGCGTCGGTGTACGCCGGGTCGTCCGCGACGTCCTCACGTACGGCGATGCCGGAGTTGGCGATGTACCACTTCTGCGCGTTCGCCTTGGTCTGCATCGTCTTGATGAACTCGAAGGCGAGGTCGGGGTTGCCCGCCTTGGCCGGGATGGACCACGTCCAGCCGCCCGACATGCTCACCTTGCCGGGCGCCTGGCCGTTCTGCGTGGGCATGGCGGCGAGCCCCAGCTCCTCGGACCACTCGGGCCACTCGTGACCGCTGCCGGGCAGCCAGTCCTGCGGGAGCCAGGAGCCGTCGAGGGCGATGGCGAGCTTGCCCTTCGGCAGCCACTCGCCGCGCACCCGGGTCATGACGTTCGGGTCGAGGGCGTCGGAGACCTCCGGGCCGAGCTTCTCCTTGTAGACGGTCTCGACGAAGGAGAGGGAGTCCTTGAAGCCCTGGCTGCCGGCGATCCACTTCTTGGACGACTTGTCGTAGAGGGGGTCTGTGGTGCCGTCGCTACCGCCCGTGCCGTACAGCAGCATCTCGAAGGTCTGCATGGTGGCGGCCTCGCCGACGGGCTTGCCCGTGTACACGTTGAGCGGGATGACGCCCGGGACCTTCTCCTTGACGGTGCGGGCGGCGTCCAGGACGTCGTCCCAGGTCTTCGGCTGCCAGTCGGCGGGCAGGCCGGCCTTCCTGAAGACGTCCTTGCTGAACCAGAGCCCCCGGGTGTCGGTGCCGTCCGGGACGCCGTACGTCTTGCCGTCCTCGCCCTGGGCTGCCGACTTCGCCGTGTCGATGAACTGGTTCCAGTCCTGCCACTTGGAGAGATAGGGGTCCAAGGGCTTCAAGTACCCGCTGGTGATGTCCGAGTTGATGAGGAAGGTGTCCTCGTAGACCAGGTCCGGGGCGGTCTTGGGGGAGCGGAGCATCTGCTGGAGCTTGGTGTAGTACTCCGAGTCCGGGGCCTTGATGGGGACGAACTCGACCTTCTTGCCGGGGTTCGCCTTCTCGAACTGCTCCTTGATGTCCGCGAGATAGGTGTCCATCACCTTGATGGAGTTGTCCGTGGACTGCTTGAAGGAGACCTTGACGGTGTCCGGATCGCTCCCGGAACCACCGCCGCACGCGGTGAGCGTGCCTGCGGCGGCGAGAGCGAGGGCGAGGAGTGTGGGGAGGGAGGCGGTGGGGCGCACGGGCATGACCTCCTGCAAGCGCACTTCGTCGTGGCGCGGGGATGGCTGCCCGGTGAACGTAGGTTGAGTGGTCTAGTCAGGTCAATGCTTCTGCGGAGGTCGGATGTTGCGGGACTCGCCCGCTACCGGCCCGGCACCCACCGGTACACCAGCTCCGGTCGCCCCACCTGCCCGTAGACCGGCTTGCGTTCGGCCCGGCCCGCCTCCACCAGATGCTCCAGATACCGCCTGGCCGTGATCCGGGAGATCCCCACCGCCTCGGCCACCCCCGCCGCCGTGAGCCCCTCGCCGGCGTCCCGCACCGCGCCGGTCACCCGCTCGAGCGTCGGCGCACTCAGCCCCTTCGGCAGCGCCGCCGGCCCCGGGGCACGCAGCGCGCCCAGCGCCCGGTCCACCTCGTCCTGCCCACTCGCCTCGCCCACCGCCGCGTGGAACTCGGCGTACCGTACGAGCCGATCCCGAAGCGTGGCGAACGTAAAGGGTTTCAGTACGTACTGCACGACCCCGAGGGACACCCCCTCGCGCACCACCGCCAGATCCCGCGCCGACGTCACCGCGATCACGTCCGCGTGATGCCCCGCCGCCCTGAGCGAGCGCGCCAGTTGCAGCCCGTGCACATCCGGCAGATGCAGGTCGAGCAGCAGCAGGTCCACCGGCGTCCGCTCCAGCGCGCGGCGCGCCTCCGCGCCGGTGTGCGCCTTGCCGACCGCGACGAACCCGGGCACCCGCCCGACGTACATCATGTGCGCGTCCGCCGCCACCGGGTCGTCCTCCACGACCAGGACGCGAATCGCCTGCTCGGCCGCCGCCGTCATACGTCACCTCTCGAAACCGCCGCGCCCCGGGAGGCGGCGCCGTCCGCGGGCCCGGCTTCTCCGGGGGAAACGGTGCCACCACCCGGGCCCGCGCCGTCCGCGGAGCCGGAGCCCTTGCCGGGGTTGTGGCTGGAGCCCGTCCTGGAGCTGGAGCCGGAGCCGGAGTCCGTGCCCTCTGCCGGGCCGGGGTCTTCCGCCGAGTCGGCCTCTTCCGGCGAGCCCGCCCCGTCCACCAACGGCATCCGCACCTCGAACACCGCCCCGCCTCCGTCGGCCTCCGCCACCGACAGCACCCCCTGGTGCCGGCTCACGGCCTGCCGGACCAGTGCCAGCCCCAGCCCTCGGCCGCCCGGCCCGGCCGGCTTGGTGGAGAACCCGCGCTGGAACACCGTCTCACCGAGCGCGGGATCCACTCCGGCGCCGGTGTCCGAGACCCGCAGCACCAGTTCGCCGCCCTCGGCGTACGCCGTCACCGTCACCCGTGCCCCCACGCTTCCCTGTGCCGCGTCCACCGCGTTGTCGATCAGGTTGCCCAGTATGGTCACCAGATCCCGGGCGGGAAGGGTGTCCGGCAGCAGACCGTCGTCGAGCCGGCTGTCCTCCGACACGACCAGCTCCACGCCCCGCTCGTTGGACTGCGCCGTCTTGCCCAGCAGCAGCGCCGCGAGCACCGGCTCGCTGACCGCCGCGACCACCTGGTCCGTCAGCGCCTGCGCCAGCTCCAGCTCGGCGGTCGCGAACTCCACCGCCTCCTCGGCGCGGCCCAGTTCGATCAGCGAGACCACCGTGTGCAGCCGGTTCGCCGCCTCGTGCGCCTGGGACCGCAGCGCCTGGGTGAAGCCCCGCTCGGAGTCCAGCTCGCCCATCAGGGACTGCAGTTCGGTGACGTCCCGCAACGTCACCACCGTGCCGCGCCGCTCACCGCCCGACACCGGCGAGGTGTTCACCACCAGCACCCGCTCCGCTGTCAGATACACCTCGTCCACCCGGGGCCCGGACGCCAGCAGCGCCCCGGTCAGCGGGGCCGGCAGCCCGAGCTCCGCGACCGACCGCCCCACCACGTCGCCCGCCACGCCGAGCAGTTCCCGCCCGCCGTCGTTGATCAACGCCACCCGGAACTGCCCGTCCAGCATCAGCAGCCCCTCACGCACCGCGTGCAACGCGGCCTGGTGATAGTCGTGCATCCGGCTCAGCTCGGCCGCGTTCATGCCGTGGGTGTGCCGGCGCAACCGGGCGTTGATGACGTACGTGCCGATCGCGCCCAGCGTGAGCGCGCCCGCCGCCACCCCGATCAGCGCCGTCAGCTGGTCCTGCACCCGCTTGCTGATCGCCTCCACCCGGATGCCCGCGCTGACCAGCCCCACGATGTGGGCCGGATCCCGCCCCCCGTCGTAGATCGGCACGACCGCCCGCACGGACGGTCCCAGCGTGCCGGTGTACGTCTCGGTGAAGGGCTCCCCGCGCAGGGCGCGCGCGGTGTGGCCGCGGAAGTGCTGGCCGATCTGCTCCTCGTCGGGGTGCGTCCAGCGGATGCCCTTGGTGTTCATGATCGTGACGAAGTCGACCTCGGCGTCGTGCTGGACACGCAGCGCGTACGGCTGGAGCTCGGCCGTCGGGTCGGGGGTGCGGATCGCCTCCCGCACGGACGGGGCGTCGGCGATCGACTGCGCCACGGCCTTGGCCTGACGACGCGCGGCGTCCTCGGCCTGCCCGGTGTCGCTGAGGTAGGTGAACACCGCGTATCCGGCGACGAGCACCGCTATCAGCACGGCCTGCATCGCGAAGAGCTGGCCGGCCAGGCTGCGGGGTCTCGGGACGGGGATGCGCATGCCGTCAGTCTGCCTCCCTGGCTGATTGTGAACTAAATGAACGGAAGGGTGACCGCCCTCACACCGCGGGAGATAGTCACCGCATCGCTGAAACACGACCCCGTTCCCCCGGGGCTCGGCAGCCGATCAGCGACCCCCCACCCCGGACGTGAGCCGCACGCCGGTGACAGAACCGACGAAGACGTCAAGGAGGGCAGCCGTGGCCGCCGCCAGTTCCCCCGATACGGCACCTGCCGCACCCGTCGCCAGACGGGACCGCACTCACTACCTCTACATCGCGGTGATCATCGCGGTCGCCCTCGGTATCACCGTGGGCCTCGCCGCTCCCGACTTCGCGGTCGAGCTGAAGCCCATCGGTACCGGCTTCGTCGCTCTGATCAAGATGATGATCTCGCCGATCATCTTCTGCACGATCGTCCTGGGCATCGGCTCGGTACGCAAGGCCGCCAAGGTCGGCGCCGTGGGCGGTATCGCGCTGGGCTACTTCCTCGCGATGTCCCTGGTCGCGCTCGCCATCGGCCTCGTCGTCGGCAACATCCTGGAGCCGGGTACCGGCCTCGCGGTCACGGACGCGGTGAAGGACGTCGGTCACGCGCAGGTCGACGCCGAGGCCAAGGACACCACCGAGTTCCTGCTCGGCATCATCCCGACCACGATCGTCTCGGCCTTCACCTCGGAATCGGTCCTCCAGACGCTGCTCGTCGCGCTGCTCGCCGGTTTCGCGCTCCAGGCCATGGGCTCCGCCGGTGAGCCGATCCTGCGCGGTGTGCAGCACATCCAGCGGCTCGTCTTCCGCATCCTCGCCATGGTCATGTGGGCCGCCCCGATCGGTGCCTTCGGCGCCATCGCCGCCGTCACCGGTTCCGCCGGTCTGGACGCGCTGAAGAGCCTCGCGGTGCTGATGCTCGGCTTCTACGTCACCTGCTTCCTCTTCGTCTTCATCGTGCTCGGCGCGCTGCTGCGGATCGTCGCGGGCCTGAACATCCTCACGTTCTTCAAGTACCTGGGCCGTGAGTTCCTGCTGATCCTGTCGACCTCCTCCTCCGAGTCGGCGCTGCCGCGCCTCATCGCGAAGATGGAGCACCTCGGCGTCAGCAAGCCGGTGGTCGGCATCACCGTCCCGACCGGCTACTCCTTCAACCTCGACGGCACCATGATCTACATGACCATGGCGTCCCTGTTCATCGCCGACGCCATGGGTACGCCGATGTCGATCGGCGAGCAGATCCCGCTGTTGCTCTTCCTGCTGGTCGCCTCCAAGGGCGCCGCGGGCGTCACCGGCGCCGGCCTCGCGACCCTGGCCGGTGGCCTCCAGTCGCACAAGCCCGCCCTGGTGGACGGCATCGGCCTCATCGTCGGCATCGACCGCTTCATGAGCGAGGCCCGCGCCCTGACCAACTTCGCGGGCAACGCCGTCGCCACGGTGCTGATCGGCACCTGGACGAAGGAGATCGACCGCGGCCGGGTCGACCAGGTTCTCGCGGGCGAGATCCCGTTCGACGAGAAGACCCTCCTGGACGACCACGACCCCGCGCCGGCCGAGGTGCCGGAGCGGGGCGGCGAGAAGGAACTCGCCAAGGCGTAAGCGTTCCGCCGGGAGAGCCGAAAAGGGGCTCGGGGGTGCTGCGGTCCGTCGGCTGCGGGTCCTTCGTGGCTGGTCGCGCAGTTCCCCGCGCCCGAGGGCCTTCGGCCCCTCCATACTCCGGACGTCCGGCCCCGCCTGAACCGGGGCCGGGCGTCCGGCCGTTGCGCCGGGCGGCTGAGTTGTCCACCGTCACTCAGCCGTCCGGTCCACCCTCCGTTGCCGCCGGTTGACGCTTGCCGTCCGTCGAGCCGTTCCAGTTCCTGAGCGCTCGGATCGAGGCCGGCCGCCCCCGCCGAGTCCCGGATCGTCTCCGGGCGGCCCGCCCCCGGTACCGGGATCACTCCCGGGGACCGGGCCGGCGGCCAGGCAGGGCCATCCGCCGCGGGCTGACACCGTGCGCCTGCGCCACGGCGCGGCAGGCACCGGGCCGGGCGTCCGCCACCCGCGAGGGCCCGTCGAGCGAGCTGCGCCAGATGCCGCCGAGCGGGCTCCACGGCGGGAACGCGAGCCCGAGCTCCGCGTACAGGCGGAGCTCGGCCTCGCCGGCCCGTACGGCGGGCGAGTACCGGTTCTGCACCGACACCAGCCGGTCGCCGAGGATCCGGCGGGCGGCGCGGATCCGGTCCGCGTCCGGGTGGGAGAAGCCGGCCGGGCGGATCTTGCCCGACCTCGGCGCCGGGCCGCACGGCCACGTCGACCGTGCTGTCCTCGCCCCTGCCGGGAAAGCCGCTCCTGCCGAGGTTGCCCTGACGTCGGCGTCAAGGATTACGTTCGTACGCATGCGAATCGGCGAGCTGGCCGCGCGGGCCGGGACCACGACGCGCACCTTGCGCTACTACGAGTCGCGGGGGCTGCTGCCCGCGCGACGCGGCGGCAACGGCTATCGGACCTACGACGAGGCCGATCTGAAGCTGCTGCGGCAGATCAGGACGTTGCAGGACTTCGGGTTCGACCTGGAGGAGACCCGGCCCTTCGTGGAGTGTCTGCGGGCCGGGCACCCCGAGGGCGACTCGTGTCCCGCCTCGCTCGAGGTCTACCGGCGCAAGCTCGACGAAATCGACGAGCTGATCGGCGAGTTGCAGGCCGTGCGGGCCAAGATCGGCGTGCGGCTGGTGACGGCCGAGGCGACCGAGGCCGATGTGGAACCACCGTTGTGCGAATTGGGAGGGCATGAGCTGTGATCAGGGCGGCGGGCGTGGCCGAGGTGACGGACGCGGACTTCGAGACGGAGGTGATCGGGGCGGAGCTGCCGGTGCTGGTGGAGTTCACCGCGGACTGGTGCCCGCCCTGCCGGCAGATGGGGCCGGTGCTCACGGCCCTGGCCGCGGAGGAGGGGCAGCGGCTGAAGGTGGTGCAGCTGGACGTGGACACCAACCCGGACACCACCAACGCGTACAAGGTGTTGTCGATGCCGACGTTCATGGTGTTCCGCGCGGGTGAACCGGTGAAGTCGATGGTGGGCGCGCGGCCCAAGCGGCGACTGCTGGAGGAGCTCGCCGACGTGCTGTGATTCCACCCGGAACACCGGCCTGAACACAAGAAATCCCCCGGCAATTGCGCTCGGGGGATTTCTTTGCGTATATTCAATGGTTCGCGACTTCGCGTGAATTCGGTCGCGGTGAAGTTCAGTGCGCACAGTATATCCGGGCGGGAGCAGAATTGTCAAACACCGAATTTCAAGACGGTGAAATGCGACGCGAGCAGGAATTCATCGACGACCTGTACGCGCGCGTGGACGCGCTGCGCGGTGACACCGAGGACTCCGTCACCGACGCGCTCGCCCAGGGCAACACGCCCATGCAGGCACGGCTTGAGCGGGACATCCTGGTCGCCGAGCGCTCGGGGCTGCTCGCCGCGCTGAACGCCGTGGACGGCTCGCTCTGCTTCGGCCGGATCGACCTCTCCTCCGGCACCACCCACCACATCGGCCGTATCGGCCTGCGCACCGACGACGCCGAGCGCACGCCGATCCTGCTCGACTGGCGCGCCGACGTCGCCCGGCCCTTCTACCTGGCCACCGGCCACACGCCGATGGGGCTCAGGCGCCGGCGGCACATCACCACCGGCGGCCGTAGGGTCACCGCCCTGCACGACGAGATCCTCGACCTCGGCGACCGGGAGCGCACCGGCCACGAGGACCCGACCGGCGACGCGGTCCTGCTCGCCGCGCTGAACACCGCGCGCACCGGCCGGATGAACGACATCGTGCAGACCATCCAGGCCGAGCAGGACGAGATCATCCGGGCACCGCACCGCGGGGTGCTCGTCGTGGAGGGCGGCCCGGGCACCGGCAAGACGGCCGTCGCCCTGCACCGCGCCGCCTACCTCCTCTACGAACACCGGGAGCTGCTCGCCAAGCGCGCGGTGCTGATCGTCGGCCCCAACCCGGCCTTCCTCGGCTACATCGGCGAGGTCCTGCCCGCGCTGGGCGAGACGGGCGTGCTGCTGGCCACCGTCGGCGAACTGTTCCCCGGCGTGAAGGCGACCGCGACCGACACCCGCGAGGCCGCCGCGGTGAAGGGACGCGCCGGCATGGCCGACGTGCTCGCCGAGGTCGTACGGGACTGGCAGGCGCTGCCCGACCCGGTGATCGCCATCGAGCACGACCGGGAGATCCTCATGCTCGACGACGGCCTGGTGAAGGTGGCGCGCGAGAAGGCCCGCGCGGCGCGGCTGCCGCACAACGCGGCACGCGAGCACTTCGAGGGCCACATTCTCAACACCCTCACCGAGCTGTACGCCGAGCGGGTCGGGACGGACCCCTTCGACGGCACGAACCTGCTGGACCCGAGCGACATCACGCAGATCCGTGACGACATCGCCGAGAACCCCGAGGTCTGGGCCGCCATCGACCAGCTGTGGCCGCGACTGACCCCGCAGCGACTGGTCGCGGACTTCCTCGCCGACCCCGTGGGCTACCTCCCCGACGAGGACGTCGCCGCGATCCGCCGGCCCGTGACCCGGGCGTGGACGGTGGCGGACGTACCGCTGCTCGACGAGGCCGCCGAACTGCTCGGCGAGGACGACCGGGTGCGGCGGGCGCTGGCCGAGCGGGAGCGTGAGACGCAGGTCGCCTACGCGCAGGGCGTGCTGGACGTCTCGTACGCCTCGCGCACCTACGAGTTCGAGGACAAGGACGAGGAGGACTCCGAGATCCTGTCCGCGCACGACATCATCGACGCCGAGCGGTTCGCCGAGCGCCATGAGGAGGACGACCACCGCAGCGCCGCCGAGCGCGCGGCGGCCGACCGGACCTGGGCGTTCGGGCACATCATCGTCGACGAGGCGCAGGAGCTGTCGCCGATGGCGTGGCGGCTGCTGATGCGGCGCAGCCCGACCCGCTCGATGACCCTGGTCGGCGACCCGGCCCAGACGGCGGAGGCGGCGGGCGTCGGCTCGTGGCGGAAGATCCTCCAGCCGTACGTCCAGGACCGCTGGGAGCACACCCGCCTCGGCGTCAACTACCGCACGCCCGCCGAGATCATGGACCTCGCGGCGGCGGTCGTCAGGGCGCAGAACCCGGACTTCGAACCGCCGAGTTCCGTACGGTCCACCGGTGTACGTCCCTGGGTGCGCGCCACCGACGACCTGCCCGGCGCGGTCGCGAAGGCCGTCGAGGAACTCACCCCGGCGGAGGGCCGGCTCGCGGTCATCGCCCCGCGCCACCTGCACCGGAAACTGGCGGCACAGCTGGACGGCATCACCGCGGGCGCCGAGCCCGACCTGACGCGCGGCGTCGTGCTCCTCGACCCCCGGCAGTCCAAGGGCCTGGAGTTCGACTCGGTGCTGGTGGTGGAACCGGGCCTGTACGGCACCAGCGACCTGTACGTGGCGCTGACGCGGGCGACACAGCGGCTGGGGGTGCTGCACACGGGTTCGCTGCCGCTGGGCCTGGCCGAGGGGTTGTCGGCGTCGGGGTGACCGTCCCTGGGGGCTGCCGCCCCCGGACCCTCGCTGTCGGCCTGACGCGCGCCTCGTCCTCGAACGCCGGACGGGCCGGGTGGGCCAGCTCGCCCGGCGTTCGAGAGGATCTCTACGCCGGGCGCAGCCAGACCGTCGCCAGCGGTGGCAGCGTCAGGCGGATGCTCGCCGGGCGGCCGTGCCAGGGCTGGGGTTCCGGCTTGAGCGGGGCCGGGTTGGTGACGTCGCCGCCGCCGTACTTCGCCGCGTCGGTGTTCACCGCCTCGTGCCAGGCCGGGACGTCGTCCGGGACACCGAGGCGGTACTCGTCGCGCACCACCGGCGACATGTTCGACACCGCCAGCAACGGCACGCCCTCCGCGTCGAAGCGCAGGAACGCGAACACGTTGTCGTCGGCGGCGTCACCCACCACCCACCGGAAGCCCGACGGATCGGTGTCGCGCTGCCACAGCGCCGGCGTGTGGCGGTAGACCGTGTTCAGATCGCGGATCAGGTCCCGCACCCCGCGGTGGTCGGGCTCCGCCCCGTACGCCGGGTCCAGCAGCCACCAGTCCGGCCCGTGCGCCTCCGACCACTCGGCGCCCTGTGCGAACTCCTGCCCCATGAAGAGCAGTTGCTTGCCCGGATGCGCCCACATGAAGCCCAGGTAGGCACGGTGGTTGGCCCGCTGCTGCCACCAGTCGCCCGGCATCTTCGACACCAGCGACCGCTTGCCGTGCACGACCTCGTCGTGGGAGATGGGCAGCACGTAGTTCTCGCTGTACGCGTACACCATCGAGAACGTCATCTCGTTGTGGTGGTACCTGCGGTGCACCGGCTCCTTGGCCATGTACTCCAGCGAGTCGTGCATCCAGCCCATGTTCCACTTCAGGCCGAACCCCAGGCCCCCGAACCCGCCGGGCCCCGACACATGCGTCGGACGTGTCACACCGTCCCAGGCCGTGGACTCCTCCGCGATCGTCACGACGCCCGGCACCCGCCGGTACACCGTCGCGTTCATCTCCTGGAGGAACGCCACCGCGTCCAGGTTCTCCCGCCCGCCGTGCTCGTTCGGCACCCACTGGCCCGGCTCGCGCGAGTAGTCCAGGTAGAGCATGGAGGCGACCGCGTCCACCCGGAGCCCGTCGATGTGGAACTCCTCGCACCAGTACAGGGCGTTGGCGACCAGGAAGTTGCGCACCTCGCGCCGCCCGAAGTCGAACTCCAGCGTGCCCCAGTCGGGATGCGCCGAACGCAGCGGATCCTCGTGCTCGTACAGCGGACGCCCGTCGAACTCGGCCAGCGCCCAGTCGTCGCGCGGGAAGTGCGCCGGCACCCAGTCCATCAGTACGCCGATCCCGGCCCGGTGCAGGGCGTCGACCAGGTACTTGAAGTCGTCGGGCGTGCCGAGGCGGGCCGTGGGCGCGTAGAAGCCGGTGACCTGGTAGCCCCAGGAGCCGCCGAAGGGGTGCTCGGCGACCGGCATCAGCTCGACATGGGTGAAGCCCAGGTCCTTGACGTACGCGGGCAGCTGCTCCGCCAGTTGGCGGTACGTCAGCCCCGGCCGCCAGGACGCCAGGTGGACCTCGTACACCGAGAACGGCGCCTCGTGCGTCGGCACCGTCCCGCGCCGCTCCAGCCACGCCGCGTCGCCCCACTCGTGCTCCGAGGCGTACACGATGGAGGACGTGTTCGGCGGGGCCTCCGTCCGGCGGGCCATCGGGTCCGCGCGCAGCGTCTTGGAGCCGTCGGGCCGGGTGATCTCGAACTTGTACAGCTCGCCCTCGCCGATGCCCGGCACGAACAGCTCCCAGACACCGGTGCCGCCGAGCGAGCGCATCGGACTGCCCGTGCCGTCCCAGAAGTTGAACGTGCCGGCCAGGGACACCCCGCGCGCGTTCGGCGCCCACACCGTGAAGCGGGTGCCGGTCACGCCCTGGTGCGTCATCGGCTGGGCGCCGAGCGCCCGCCACAGCTCCTCGTGCCGGCCCTCGCCGATCAGATGCAGATCGAGCTCGCCGAGCGCGGGCAGGAAGCGGTACGCGTCCTCGGTGTCCTGCACCGATCCCTCGTACGCCACGAGGAGCCGGTAGCCGGCCGGGATCTCCCGCAGCGGCAGCAGCCCGGAGAAGAACCCCTCCCCGTCGTCGTGCAGTTCGGCCCGCAGGTTCCCCACGACGACGGTCACCGACAGGGCGAACGGCCGGAAGGCGCGGAAGGCGACACCGCCGGGCACCGGATGCGCGCCGAGCACGGAGTGCGGGGCGTGGTGGGTGCCGGTGAGGAGGCGGTCGCGGTCGACGGCGTCGAGGGCCGGGGAGACGGCGTCCTCCACGGGCTCGGCCGGCTTCGGGACCGCCTGCTGCGCGGGAATCCTCTTCCGCGCCGCCTTCTGCGCGGGGATCTTCTTGGCGGCCTTCTTCGGGGCGGCGCTCTTGGCCGGGGTGCTCTGCGCGGCCGTGCTCTTCGCCGCCGTGGTCTTCGCGGTGGCCTTCTTCGTCACCGCCTTCTTGGCGGCCGGCTTCTTCGCCTCGGCCTTCTTCCCGGCCGCCTTCTTCGTGGCCGTCTTCTTCTGCCCGGCGGCCTTCGCCGTCGCCTTCTTCGCCGTCCCCTTCTTCACGGCCTCCGCGGCCTCGGCGGCCTTGGTCGTCGCCCTTTTGGCGACGCTTGTCTTCTCGGCCGGCTGCGCGGCCGTGCTCTCGGCTTCCGAACCGCTGGAGGGAGTGGTGCGGGGGGTCACGGGCGGGGCCTCCTAGGCGAAGGTGGGGACGACGGGCTGGGGGAAGAGGGCGGGGCGTCGGAGTCCGCGGCGAGCCTGCCTATGGCGGACATCGGCACCGGGAGCCAGTCGGGGCGGTGCCGGGCCTCGTAGACGACCTCGTAGATCGCCTTGTCGGTCTCGTACGCCCGCAGCAGCACCGGATCGGTCCGCGGATCGGCGCCGCTGACCTGCGCGTACCCGGAGCAGTACGCGGCCCGGCAGGCCTCGGCCCAGCCCGGCACCGGAAGGTCGGCGGAGTGGGCCGCGTAGTCGAAGGAGCGCAGCATGCCCGCGACGTCCCGCACCGGCGGCTGCGGCATCCGCCGTTCGGCCAGCGGCTTCGAAGGCTCACCCTCGAAGTCGATCAGCCACCAACGGCCGCCCGGCGAGCGCAGACACTGACCGAGGTGCAGATCGCCGTGGATGCGCTGGGCGGTCCAGGTGCAGCCCTCGGCGGCGAGACCGGCCAGCGCCTCGAACGCGGAGCGCAGCGCGGGCGCGTACGGCCGCAGCGCCGGCACCGCCTGCGCGGCCGCCTCCAGCCGCTCGACCATGCCGTCGACCAGCTGCTGCACCTGCGTGTGCCCGAGGGTCACCGTCGGCAGCGTACGGGCGAGCGCCGTGTGCACCTCGGCGGTCGCCCGCCCCAGCGCCCGCGCCTCGGCGGCGAAGTCCTCGCCCTTGGCCAGCTCCCGCAGCGCCAGCTCCCAGCCGTCCGCCGCGCCCTGCACGAAGGGCTGGAGCACGCCCAGTACGTACGACTCACCGGCCAGCTCCGAGCGGAACCACGCCGTCGGCGCGGGCACCCGGTCGCAGCTCTCGCGGGCCAGCGCGAGCGGCAGCTCCAGGTCGGGATTGACGCCGGGCACGATCCGGCGCAACAGCTTCAGGATGAACGTATCGCCGTAGACGACGGACGAGTTGGACTGTTCCGAGGTGACCAGGCGCGGTACCAGACCGGACCGGAACTCCTGGTCTCCGTCCCGTTCGAAGCGCAGCGCGCCGATCCGGGCCCCGGTGCGCATCGCCTCCAGGAGCAGTTCGGCGGGGCGGGCGTCGCACAGGGCGTCGTACACCGTGCGTCCGGCGAGCGGGCCCTCGGTCACGTGCCCGATCAGCGCCGGCGCGAGCCGTGGCGGCAGTGCCTCGCGGTCCCCTATGAGGAGCTGGTAGCAGTCGGCGGGCTGCTCGGGTGCGCCCGGCACCGGCGCGAGCGGCTGGTGGGCGCGCACCAGCAGATGGTTCAGGCCCAGCTTGCCGCCGGGCGGCAGCAGTTCGGTGGCGGCGACCATCGAGAACCCGGTGACCGGACGCCCCTTGCCCGCGAACCACCGCTGTCGTGGCAGCCACTCCCGCAGCAGTGGATCAAGTGACGCAAGGAGGCCGGGCGAAGTGGTGACGGTACGTGTGACGGCTTCCGACATGGCGTCGCGTCCTTTCCCCGGGGGGTCGGGGTGTTACTCATGCGTGCCCCGGGCGGGGCGGTGGAAACCGCCCCGCCGGGCTCTCAGGCGGCGTCCTTGCGCAGCCGGAACCAGTAGAAGCCGTGGCCCCCGAGGGTCAGCAAGTACGGGAGCTCACCGATGGCCGGGAATCGCACCCCGCCGAACAGCTCGACGGGATGTCGGCCGCCGAACGGTCGCAGATCCAGTTCCGTCGGCTGCGCGAACCGCGAGAAGTTGTGCACGCACAGCACCAGGTCGTCCTCGTACTCGCGCAGGAAGGCGAGGACCGCCGGGTTCGACGACTGGAGTTCGGTGTAGGTGCCGAGCCCGAACGCCGGGTTCTGCTTGCGGATCTCGATCATGCGGCGGGTCCAGTGCAGCAGTGACGACGGGGACGCCATGGACGCCTCGACGTTGGTCACCTGGTAGCCGTGGACCGGGTCCATGATCGTCGGCAGATACAGCCGTCCCGGATCACAGGACGAGAATCCCGCGTTGCGGTCCGGGGTCCACTGCATGGGGGTGCGGACGGCGTCGCGGTCGCCGAGCCAGATGTTGTCGCCCATGCCGATCTCGTCGCCGTAGTACAGGATCGGCGAGCCGGGCAGCGACAGCAGCAGCGCGGTGAACAGCTCGATCTGGTTGCGGTCGTTGTCCAGCAGGGGAGCCAGCCTGCGC